>DADA01000100.1 GCA_002494895.1 Nitrososphaera sp. UBA210 | reverse complement strand
ATGAAGCCTACCTGTCCCAAAGCGCGCAGCTGTACCTGGAGGCGATGATATTTTCCCTCGGTCCCGTCTGGAGCCTCACACCGTCCTTTCGCGCAGAGAAATCGCGGACTGTGAGACACCTGGCAGAATTTTCACACCTTGAGGCAGAGGCTCCTTGGGTTACACTTGAAGATATCCTGAGAGTCCAGGAGCAGCTGGTGTCATACGTCATCCAGACCACTGTCAAAGACAGGGCAGAAGAGCTCGCATACCTGAAGAGGGACGTTTCGGACCTGAAAAAAATCGAGCCGCCATTCGAGCGAATGTCATATGAAAAGGCAATCGACATCCTCAGCTCCAAAGGCGTCATGACCATGGAGGAAGACGGAAGCTCGCGGCAAATAAGATCTGGAGATGACCTGAGCATTGACTCTGAGCGCGAGCTGACAAAAGACGCGGAAAGGCCGATGTTCGTAGTTGGCTACCCGATGGCAGTAAAACCATTCTACGTCAAAGAAGATGTGGAGACAAAGGGCGTAGGTCTTGCGGCAGATATGCTTGCGCCCCGTGGATTTGGCGAGATAACAAGCGGCGGCTTGAGAGAAGACAACATTGTCTCCATGACCGAGCGGATAAAGAGGGAGGGTCTGAATCCTGCAGCGTATGACTGGTACCTTGACCTCCGCAGGTACGGATCGGTGCCACATGGAGGGTTTGGGCTGGGCGTAGAGCGATTGCTGCGCTGGATCACAAATGTCGAAGACATCAAGGACACGGTGCTGTTTCCGCGAACGATGTCCAGAGTCGCACCCTAAGATTTTGTTATCCGAGTGGATAAGGATATCTAGCTCGCCACGCCTTACGCCGCCATGTTCGGCAAAGCGAGGTGCAAGCTATGCGGCGATGAAGTAAGATTCGCATTAAGGCACCTACATGAGAAGCATGGCGAAATCTTTGAAGGCGAGGTAAGGAAGATGAAGATGCCGCAGATAATGAAAAAGTACTTTGACGAGTAGGCTAGCTGACCCTGCCTTCTTTCCGAAGCTCTGAAAGTATTTCCTTCAGCTCATGGTTGTGCGTGCCTATCAAGTCCGTGGATCCGGCCGGAGACTGGACAATTTTGTTAATTTCTCCCCTATCAAGCCATACGCCCTTGCACACCGGGCAATAGTCAATGTGGACTCCGTGTCGCTGGACTTCCTGCATATTTCCTGAGCAGTTCGG
Organism: Nitrososphaera sp. UBA210; assembly: GCA_002494895.1. Classification (GTDB taxonomy): domain Archaea; phylum Thermoproteota; class Nitrososphaeria; order Nitrososphaerales; family Nitrososphaeraceae; genus Nitrososphaera. The sequence goes on along the minus strand of DADA01000100.1, from coordinate 4,927 downwards.
ACATTTCAGCGCCATTCATACCAGGTATGTACATACATGAATAAAAATTAGAACCAGGCCGAGTATTTTCTGGCCTGCCCAAGAAGGTGAGCCACAAACAGCTTTGCATGACGGATTTTCTGATGAATAGAAGATATACCCGATTTGCCGATAGCAGCTCGCGCTTGGTACCACGCGTAAGTTCGGCACTAAAGGCAGTAGACCTGCGGCAGGAGCCGCCTCCACTGATAATAGGAGAGCGTCTCAATACCCAGGGCTCCAGAAAGGCGAAAGAGCTCGTCCTTGCCAATGATTTTGACGGGCTGGCTGACCTGGCAAGAGTACAGGTGGAGGACGGCGCGCACTGTCTTGACGTTTGCGTCGCTCTCACGGAGCGGTCCGATGCCGAAGAGCAGCAGTTCATGACAAAGCTGGTAAAAAGGCTCAGTCTCGAAGTCGAAGCGCCGCTGGTCATCGATTCCAATCTTGCGCCGGTGATAGAGGCTGCTGTTCGCCAGATACCGGGCAGGCCGATCATCAACTCTATAAATCTCGAAGGCGATGGCGAGCGATTTCATGTCCTTGCCCCGCTAATGGCAAAGTACGGCGTCCCGGCGATAGCCCTCTGCATAGGCCCCAAGGGGATGGCAAAGACGCCGCAGGAAAAAGTCGAAGTCGCCGAGCTGATGTACGATACAGGTGCAAAAAAATACGGATTGAAGTCGTGGCAGTTTATCTTTGATGTGCTAACTTTCACGCTCGCAACCGGCGAGGCCGAATTTTCCGATTCTGCCAAGAACACGCTTGATGGCATCAGACTCGTCAAGGAGCGATTTCCTGACTCGTTTACCAGCCTGGGATTGAGCAATGTCAGCTTTGGGCTAACGCCAGCTGCAAGAAAAATTGTCAATTCAGTATTCCTTTACCACGCCCTGAAAGCCGGTCTTGACGCGGTGATAATAAACGCCCGGGACATCATTCCGTATCCCGAAGTAAGCGAGCAGCAGAAAAAGCTCGCCGAAGATCTGATTTTCAACAAGCATCCAAATGCGCTTGCCGAGCTGATAACCCACTTTGAAGGAACCAAGTCGACTGGTGGAGCAGGAACAAAGAGAGTGGAGGTTGACCCTGAATGGGAGGCAAGCAAGCGGTGCCATTTCAGAATCCTCAACAGGCTAAAGGACGGCATCGAGCGCGACGTGACACAAGCCATTTCCGATCGTATTCCGAGCGGAAAAGATTCCTCCTTTGAAAAAGCCTCAAGAGAGGAAAAGCATGAAGCCGCGGTCGACGTGCTGAACAATGTGCTGCTGCCCGCTATGAAGGAGGTGGGCGACAAGTTCGGAGCGGGGGAGCTCATCTTGCCTTTTGTGCTAAAGTCAGCAGAGTGCATGAAGGCCGCTGTCGCAGAACTGGAGAAGTACCTCATCAGGCAGGAAGGAGTGAGCAAGGGCACGCTTGTGCTGTGCACAGTGTACGGTGATGTTCATGACATCGGCAAGAACCTGGTAAAGACGATCTTTGTCAACAATGGCTATACAGTTCACGACCTTGGCAAGCAGGTCCCGCTGCAAAGGATATTGGAGAAGATCGGTGAAGTAAACGCCGACGCAGTAGGGCTGTCCGCCCTCCTGGTTTCAACTTCGAAGCAGATGCAGTTTTTTGTGGAACATGCCCGCCAGAACGGGCTCGCCTTGCCGGTACTTTGCGGGGGCGCCGCCATCAACAGCACTTACATTAACAGGATTGCCAAAGATGGCGGCATTTATGCGCCCGGGGTATTCTATTGCAGAACTGCATTCGAGGGCCTGAAAGCGATGAACAGTCTGATGTCCACGGAGCGAAGCAGGTTTGTTGAGGAATGGAAACAGAAACTTGGCAAGTGGGATGAGAAACAGCCCGCTATAGCTGACCAGTCGCAGATTCCCTACAGCAGCATCAGGCCGGTCAAGCCTCCTAACGCTCCCCATCTCTTAAAGGCAGTCAGGATCGAACCTTCGCAGGTTGACCTCGAACAGGTATGGAAATATGTGAACAAAAAGTCCCTGTTCGTACTCCAGTGGGGTTTGAAAGGCAAGGGCGCAAAAGAAGAGGATCCTGAAGCACTCTTTGGAGAATGGAAGCGGCGAGTCGTCAAAGAGAAATTGTTCGAACCACGGGCAGTTTATGGGTTCTACCGCTGCCACAACCTGACCCAGGGCCAGCCCGGCAATGGCAAGCTCGCTGTCGATTTGCAGGACAGCAAGCAGGTGGTGTTCGAGTTCCCTCGCTCATCAAAGGAAAAACACCTCTGCCTTGCCGACTACTTCGGCAGCGATGATATCGTCGCGTTTCAATCGGTTACCGCCGGAAGCAGGGTTACGGAAACAATAGACTCTTGGAACAAGCATGACAGGTACGCCGATGTGTATTATCTCCACGGCCTTGCCGTGGAAACGGCAGAAGCTATGGCGGAATGGGTTAACGCCAAGATAAGAGATGAGCTTGGGATTGGTCCTGAGCGTGGCCTGCGCTACAGCTGGGGATATCCGAGCTGCCCTGATATCATGCAGCATCATCTGGTTTGGGAGATACTTGACCCGGCAAGATCTGGCATGACCCTGACAGAGTCCGGTCAGATAGTGCCCGACCAATCTACGGCTGCGCTAGTGGTCCATCACCCGGAGGCAGAATATTTCGTACTGTAAATCCGGACCAATTTTCGGCGAGTCGTCAGGCTTTCAGCGTTCTAGTTTTCCGCTTTGATATAGATTCTTTACCTCATAGGCGGGCAAAGCGCGATCATATATGCGCAAATCATCGATATCTGCGGAAGTATAAAATTGCAAATTAAGGTACTTCCCAATTTGAAGGGGGGTACTGTAGTACGTAATCGTGCCTGTTTTCGGAATGGATGCTACCAATTCTCCATTCACATATTCTTTCATAAGCGATCCGTCATATACAACCGTGACAAATTGCCAAGTATTTAGATCGATAAGAACCTCGCTTGAACCTTCGCCCATGAACGTCCAGACCCCATCTGTCGTAACTGACCAGATTAGTTCAGCCTTTGTCGGCCTTTCTGTCTTGGGTTCCAGCTGCAGATCGTAAGAATAGAACGGATATGAATGGGCCGTAAATGCTTTATCCACCAGTGTTCCCCTAGGAATTGTTGCATTCACCCAGAGTGATATCGTAATCTCATCACTAGGTTCCAAGGAGCTTGAGCTAGATACCTGCATGTAATCATTCACTCCGTCAAATCTCAAACAGCTGCCGCCAACTCCTCCGGCCTTGAATGCACAATTTTCACTGTCCAGCCAGCTAGGATCGTCAACAAGGATTCCAGTATTCGCATAACCACTTCTATCCGTTGCTGTACTTCCGACCGATTCGTCGAATTGCCAATATCCAACATGACCCTGCAGCCTGAATATTTCACTCTCCAGAGTAATAATCTGCGATTCTAGGCCATTGATTCTATCTTCAGCCGAGTTCAGATGATTATGCAAAAAGGCGGTGCTTGCTAATGAAACAACAATAGCTATTATCGCCACGAGTAGCCCAGTATTCAATCCGTATGACCCTTGCCTGACCTAGATCGGCTCAAAGATATTTTTCTATTGCAGTATGTCTGATTCCCACACGTATTGGTGGATTCAAATCTTTCTCAATTCATGACTCTGTTGAGACTGGGAATCAATCACTACGCTGGTCCTGACCTACAGGAGGTGGACAAGGATGCCGCCAGATCCCTGCTCTTGTGGTCACATCCTTAAGGAGCATGACAACAAGACCGAACAGTGTGATTTTGCAGATACCTGCGGTTGCCGACTATTCGTGCGAAGCTAGATGCGATCGCTGCAATCGAATAAGATATGTCAAAAACAGAAATATAGGCATATAAATAAAGGTGGTAAGTTCTTCGGTCCATTGGTATCGTCATGACTAAGGTTCCTTCTGATGATACGTGGAAAACAGAATATGATCAGCTTAGTGATCAGCCGAGCTCCTGCAGGCCACAGAACCCCGAAATCCAATAAACCCAATTATGGCTTTCTTAAGTGGAAAATCACACACAAAGAGAATATATTATTACAGCAACCTCCCGCATTCAGGTTGCGATTGCGGAGAGGGCTCATCATGCTTATCGCTGGCGGAGCCGTTGCAGCTATCAGTCTGTCTGTCCTTGGCTATTATGGCTTGAGATTAATAACCAACCTTGAAGAGCAGCCGAAATATTCAATTCCGCCGGGTGGCTTGCATAAAGTAGAGCAGAACATTGCCAACGTCAGCCTGGGCGCGTATGTCGTATCATTTTCAAACTATACTGGCGGCAGACCGACAGTAGTACTTACCGACCCGGCAGAACAAATAGTTATTCGGAAAGAGGTCGATACGCCAATATTGATCGAATCATTTCCAATTAGCGTTGCAGGGAATTATACTCTTGAACTCTCAAACCCGTCACCTGTCCAGACGCTTGAAGCATCGATCATCCTGGGCTCGCAGGAATCGGTTCTTAGCACAGCTGACATTTCGTCTGCGGTAATGACCTTGATATTCGGGCTCATGCTCATGGCCGGAATCGCAACCGCCATCGCAGGTACAGTAATAACAGTCATGGACAAGAGGCGCATATCAAAGATGAAGGAGTTCGGTGACACAGCCGACCTAGTGTAGGCAGCAAGATAGAATTGGCAAAACTGGAAGCGAGAAACATTGGCAAGTGGTTCACATCTACCGAAGGAAACCAAACCCAGACCATTGATGCGATAAGGGATGTCAACCTGTCAATAGACGAGGGGCAGTTTGTCTGCTTTGTTGGGCCATCTGGCTGCGGCAAGACCACCCTTTTGAACATCCTTGCAGGTCTTGACAAGCCGACTGAGGGCGAGGTCGTCCTTGATGGCCGCCCCGTTATTGAAACAGGCCCGGACAGGTGCATGGTCTTCCAGGAGAGTGC
>DADA01000056.1 GCA_002494895.1 Nitrososphaera sp. UBA210 | reverse complement strand
CCAATCTAAAGCTTTAAAAATCGAGCTAGGGCAGTGAATTTTATGAGCGCAAACATTGATCCAGCCAGGCAGCAACAATTGGCCGCAATGGAGCAGCGGATCAACGAGATGGTGCAGCAATCCCGGGTTCTTGAAGCGTACATGAACGACATCATGACGCGCCAGGTTACGGTAACAAGGTTGATGGAAGAGGCTCGGCTGGCTTCGACCACGATTCAAAACTTCTCGCCAGAAACAGAAGTGGAATCCCTGATGCCTATAGGCATCGGCGTGTACGTCAAGACGAATGTTCCGCCGACAAAGAAACTATTGGTAAACTTGGGTGCAAGCGTCGTAGTGGAGAAAAGCAGGAACGATGCACTGAATTACGTAGAGGCAAGAATCAAGGAATACGAAGTGGCTGCGAGGCAGCTAGAAGCGCAGCGGCAGGAAATGGAAACACGCATGGAACAAATGCAGGCACAGATCAATCAGATGCTAAGGGCAGCACAAGCTCAGCAGCACTAGGGCTGTGCTGTGTCGTGCTGGCTGAGCAATCATGTTTGACAAGCTAAAGAAAGCATTTTCAAGCGCTGCAAAAGGGATCGGCCAGAAAGAAATAACGGAAAAAGTCCTTGATGACAGCCTTTTTGACCTTCAGATGTCGCTTCTGGAAAGCGACGTGGCCCAGGAAGCTGTGGACAGTCTTTCCGCAGAGCTGAAAAAAGAACTGCTCGGACTAAAGCTGGAAAAAGGTGAAGAAGCAGGAAAAGTTATTCAATCAAAGCTCCAAAATGCAGTGGCCGAAGTCTTTGCAGGCGCAGGCAAATTTAACCTGGCAGAGAAAATCAAGACAAAGCGGGATGCCAAAGCAGGGCCATTTGTAATCGTGTTCCTGGGAATCAATGGCACTGGCAAGACAACAACCGTTGCCAAGGTCGCGAACCTGCTCAGGAAGGACGGCTTTACGGTCGTAGTTGCAGCGGGCGACACTCACAGGGCCGGCGCCATAGAACAGTTGACCCAGCACGCTGACCGGCTCTCTCTAAAGGTCATAGCCCAGAGGTACGGCGCGGATCCATCGGCTGTGGGACGCGACGCGGTTGAGCACGCGCGCAAGAACTACATCGACGTGGTGCTTGTTGACACCGCAGGCAGGATGCAGACATCAAAGAATCTGATGGATGAAATGGGCAAGATCGTCCGCGTGGTAAAACCCGACGCCAAGCTGTTCATAGGAGATGCCCTGGCTGGCAACGACACCATAAACCAGGCCCGGGAGTTTTACCAGTACACGAATTTCGATGGTGCGATATTGACAAAGATAGACGCTGATGCGAAAGGCGGTGCGGCGATTTCGATAGCATACATCACTTCAAAGCCCATTGTCTATGTCGGGGTGGGTCAGGGATATGATGATATTATTCCGTTTGAACCAGACAAGTTCATCGAGTCGTTGTTCGGCACGGCAGCAGAAGTAAAGGTCGAAGACTTGATGTCAGGCCCGCATATAAAGACGACACCTGTTGAAACAACGACTGAAATAAAGCCTGTAGAGAGTGGTTTACCGTCAGAACAGGAAAAGACCCCAAGACTTCCAGTTGTTCCCGCAGCTTCACCTAGCATTACTGCTCCAAAGCAGCAAGAAAAGCCCGAGAGGCCGGCGCCGGAACCTCCACTGAAACCCATTGTTGAGGCAAATCCACCCCGAGAAAAAAGCGAAAAGGCAAAAGACATTCCTCCGCCTCCGAAACCCAGGGATATGCCCATGCCCGAACCTGTCCCAAAAATCGCGCCTTCCATAGAGCCCCCAGCGCAGCAACCACCCGTTCAAGAGGACTCGAAGGAAAAGAAGGGAAGGTTCGGCGGACTATTCAAGAAAAAGACCGATGAGGAACGCAAGAAAGAAGAAGAGCAGAGGCGCAAGGCGGAAGAAGAAAGGTCAAGAGATGAAGCCGAAAGGGCCAGGTTAGAGGAAGAGGAGATAAAGAAAAAGGAAAAAGAAAAGGACGAGAAAAAGAAGCGCAAAGAAGATAAAGACACTGAAGAAGACAAGATAGTATACCTGACAGATGAAGACATTGAAGACCTCCTTAAGTAAGAAAGACGTTCTCAGCATCGCCGACCTGACGACCAATGAGATCAATCTCGTACTGAACCTTGCGGTCAAGCTGAAAAAGGAACACAGGAGTGGCAGGGCGCGTCAGCTGTTGCGGGGAAAAACACTGGGGATGATCTTCCAAAAGCCGTCGACTCGCACCAGAGTAAGTTTCGAAGTCGGCATGTATCAGCTGGGCGGGAGCGCAATCTACCTCAGCACAAATGACATCCAGCTATCTAGGGGCGAAACGATAGAGGACACTGCCAAGACTCTGTCGCTCTATCTTGACTGCATAATGGCTCGGGTCTACGATCACACGGACGTGCAAACCCTTGCGGCATACGCTTCGGTACCGGTAATTAACGGGCTGTCCGATTCTTTTCATCCATGTCAAATCTTGGCGGATCTGATGACTATTCGGGAAAAGAAGAAGAGGCTTCGGGGCCTCAGGCTTGCCTGGCTTGGAGACGGCGACAATGTGTGCAACGACTTGATGCTCGGGTGCGCCAAGACGGGGATAAGCATGACGGCGGCGTGCCCAAGAGGCTACGCGCCACTCGATGAGGTTGTGGAACTTGCCAGGTCTGAAGGAAGGACAACGGGCGCAGAAATCAAGGTCACAGAAGACCCTGTCAGTGCTGTGAAAAACTCTGATGTGGTCGTAACGGACACATTTATTTCGATAGGAAAAGAGGAGGAGAAGGCTACAAGGGAAGCAGCATTCCTTCCAAGATACCAGGTAAATTCAGCTACGATGGGGCTTGCAAAGAAAGATGCCATCTTTATGCACTGCCTGCCCGCAAAGAGGGGCCAGGAAGTGACTTCAGATGTCATCGACGGCAAATCATCGGTGGTCTGGTCGGAAGCAGAGAACAGGCTCCATGTTCAAAAAGCTCTCCTCTGTCTGCTGATGAAGGCCGTCTAGCCATCACTGTTTTTCTTTTGGCAAAGTTCTCTTGTTGCGTCTAATGTACCAGATGCCAACGATTGCAATTATTGCCGCGATGATGGCGACGCTGGCAAGCGTAAAGGCTGAAGACGCCTGATCCGAGAAGGCAGTCCAGGCCTCGCCAAGATAATATCCTGTGAGCGTCAACGCGATGGACCAGACCAGAGATCCAGAGTAAGTAAAGGCCAGAAATTTCGGAAAGTTCATTCCGCCAATTCCGGCGGGAATCGAAATTATTTCTCGTATCCCCGGCACCATTCTCCCGGTGAATACCGCCACGGAGCCATACTTGCCAAACCATCTCTCTGCCTTCTCCAGTTCTGGCTCACCTATCCTGACTCGCTTGCCGAACCGGAGAATGGCTGCTCGTCCGACCTTCATCGAGACAAAGTAAATGAGTACGGCCCCAACTGTGCTCCCAAGCGCGCCAACAGCTGCCATGCCAAGAGCGTTCCCAAGGCCAAGGCCCTTGCTGTATGCAGTGAATCCCACGAGAGGAAAAATGACCTCGCTTGGGATTGGAGGAAATATCACTTCAAGAAAGGCCGCCGCAAAAACGGCAGGATAGCCATATTCCGCTATGAGCGACGTAATCGTATCAAGAATACCGGCCAGAATCCCAGCAGACGCTAACACTGCAAGGATGGCTAGGTGCATCGTAGTCCATTTAACGCCACACCATATATTTTATCGATCGTACGTCGCGAAACGAACCATCCACCGGACTGTTCCATGCCGATATTCGGGAACGACAAGCGCTCTGACGTACCGTCGTTGACGAGTGAAATTAAAATATGTCAGATTCCTATGCTGCTGGGTATGGCTAGGGTATTGGTAGGCACCACCTCTGAGATTAGTGAGGGCAAGATGACGCATGGGACTGCGGCCGGCAAGGAAATCTTGGTCGCTAATGTGGGAGGCACCTATTATGCAACGGGCAACACTTGCAGCCATGCCGGAGCCGAGCTGCATGAAGGCGAGCTCAAGGGAAAAGATCTGACGTGCCCGTGGCATGGCGCCAAATGGGATCTGACAACCGGCAGCATGGTCTGGTTCCCACAAAAGCTCAAAGATCTTGGCACGTACAAGGTTATCGCTGAAAACGGCATGGTCTACGTCGAAGTCTAGTCAATGACTGTTTTCTCTGGTCATGCTAGGCGGTGAGCCGAAAATTTCCAGTCATGCTGACCCAAGTCACATGCAGAGCACGACTCGGTAAAGATCGTATTGCAGGAATCGCAGCGCTGAAAACAAAATGACCTCCCTACAGAATGTTGCCCAGCAGGGAACTACAATTTTATTATCGACTCGAATCGACAAGCAATAGTTGAAGATAGAAGAGCTGCTGTCCTCACTGCCGCAGTCAACTATCAAGGGTGATGCGATATCTCTCTCAGATAGCGTCATAAGAAGGATATTCAAATTTGCAAAATTACGGAAGGGTGACACCTTCTACCATCTTGGATGTGGCGAGGGCAACGCGGTCAGAATCGCCGCAAAGGAATTTGGTGTAAAGAAATCCATTGGCATCGAGATCGACAAGGCAGCAGCGGAAAGAGCACGAAGAAAGACAGCGCGAATAAAGAACGCGCAAATAGTTCATGCCGACATTCTTGACGCTGACATCGCGGCTGCGTCGGTGGTGCTTTTTTGGTTCGCGGAACCCGAGTTTGTCGACAAGATGACAAAGAGATTCGGAAAAGAGCTGAAAGACGGCTCTAGAGTCATTACGATATGGGCGCCTCTAGGAATGACCATGCCGGACAAGATCGAATTTCCGTTTTTTCTGTGCAAAAAGCCGTTCAAACGCGCAAGGTCGATCAGACAGCAGATAAAGGCGGTTTATGGAAACGAGTGCATAGACTTTACCGCGTCGTGGCTCCTTGCAGAAAGATATATCGACGCCCTTGAAGTAGTTCCCAGTGACTACAGGCGATTCGTTAACATACTGCAGAGCATGGTCATTTGGATAAACGCGTGGAACATGGGCGTAGCATGCGAGGATGAAATTCCTCCTCCCGTGCAGACCTACGTAGGAATACTGAAGACGTTCTTTGGCATCGACCTGTCAGAAATGATAAAAGAGCAAAAATAGCCCTTCAGGCCAACATCATCAGTGTCCGAGTACGACCCTGAATGGATAATGATTCAGGTAGCCTCCGTAGATCCTGATGCAAAGATCCTCGAGAAAGTGATTCTGGAATTCCTGAGGATGGTGCATGCTAGTAAAGCTGACTTCAGGATAGGATCCTCGGAATTCTCATTTGGTTGGCATTTTTATCAGATTGGAGTGGCAACTTTAACAGTGAGGAAGCTCGGCAAGCTCCCGGAAAGTGGATTAGCAGCGACCAAGGGCGACTCTATCGAACAAAAGTTTGTGAATTGGCTCAACCAACAGGCAAAGAACAATGGCATCGACGAAAAGCTGCACTTTACTCTGACGTCCGACTTGAAGTCATCCCGGTACGGATTCTTTTAGAGATCACCCAGGTGGCTAATGTCCGCCATCCTTTTCACTAGAACTGCTGTTTTATTGAAATCTAGCTGGGATGCCTTTAAGTGCCAAACGATGAGACCATAGCCATGGACGCCCGAGTGCGGAGAGCTATTCTGGCGAAGATAGACGAAGCCATCTCTAATATTTCCGAAGTTGTCAGGATCAGGGAGAGCCTTGCCGGAATTACTGTGAACGACGAGGACGATTTTGAATTTGGCATTGCTGTCGGACGCATATACAATTCATTCCACTACCAGACGCGGCGCATACTAAAGAGGAACGCCACTGGCGAAGAGTTCGCGGACTTTCTTACAATCCTTTCCGATCGAACGGAGGAAATCCGAAGCGCACTTTCCAAATAGCAGCAAGAGCGGCGCCCGTCCATCTAGTCGATCGAGAGCTTCAACCTCTGCTTAGCAAAGCGGAAACACGCACAAATAGAGCGAAAATCTTTTTAAGCTACCAGTTTCGACTGACACAAAGCTTGTCTCCAGACGTCGACATGGTTCTGCTGACGCCAGACGAGATCAACCGCTTCATCTCCAATCTAAGATCGCGTTACAGTGCCGCTCAGGCAGCAAGAAGACGATCATCAAGAATCAGAACATAGTCCCCGCGCAACAATGGAATACAGGCAGACCTTGCTACTGCAGCTATCGTTGTACATCGATCAAGTTTCTTGGGTATGTGCTTCTAACACACAACCCAAAGATTATAACTACAAAGTCTATGATAGAGCCCGGTTAGATGGAAATCAGGCTTGGCAAGGTTTACAACAACTTGTCAGTTCCGTCATTAGTCGAAACAACTATTGTTCGAAACGAAGGGCTTATTTCATCAACCGGCGCGCTTTCGGTAAAAACCGGAAAATTTACCGGCAGGTCACCAGACGACAAGTACATTGTTGATGACGAGGTGACACACAATACCGTGGACTGGGGCAAAGTCAATCATCCGATCTCTGAAGAACACTTTGACAGGATATTCAAGAGGATGAAGAAGCATATCGAGGCAAAGGAGTTTTTCATATTTGACGGTTTTGTCGGCGCGGATCCTGAGAGTCGTCTGCCGATTAGGGTGATAAACAACAGGGCGTGGCACAACCTCTTTGCCCGCCAGCTTTTCATACGCCCTACTTCGGAAGAGCTCGAAAACCACAAGCCGGAATTCACGTTGATATCGTGCGATGACTTTGGTTCGATCCCGGCGCAGGAGGGCACCAGAACAGAGACTTTTATCATTACGAACTTTACAAAGAAAATAGTTCTCATCGGCTCGACTTCATACGCAGGTGAGATCAAAAAGGCAATGTTTACGATCATGAATTTTGTGCTTCCACGGAAGAACATTTTCCCGATGCACTGTTCGGCAAACGTTGGAAGGCAGGGCGATTCGGCCCTTTTCTTTGGGCTTTCAGGAACGGGCAAGACAACGCTCTCGGCAGACCCGGATCGCAGGCTTGTCGGGGACGACGAGCACGGGTGGTCAGATAAGGGAATATTCAACTTTGAAGGCGGGTGCTATGCGAAAT
>DADA01000074.1 GCA_002494895.1 Nitrososphaera sp. UBA210 | reverse complement strand
ATACAATTTCAAGCGCAACAACTTTTACCCCTTTGTGCCTCTGGACCAAAAGTCAAGAGACACAGAAGAGGAAATGAAGGTCATGTCGGCACTCGGAGAGGAGATCCCCTTTGAGCGCGACATGGGCCTTTGGTACCCGATGTGGGATCTGCCGCTCAGAGCTCGGGTATAACGCCTTCGCCCTTGAACAGCTTTTTCGCTTCGTCAACGGACAGGTCAGCGCTTGGAAGTATGATGTCGGACTGGATTATGGCCTTTGGATCAAGGGGCTTGCCTTTTTTTACCACCATTTCGCCGAGCTCTGTCAATTTTTTCTTGAACTCCGCGTCGTCAGATCGCTCCCTGTTGACGAGGTCTACAATGGCATTGTCAAGGTCGTTGAGCTTTTTCAACATCTTGCTGTCAACAGTATACTGTCCCTGGCCCATTATCCGGACAATTCTCTTGCCGCTAGGGCCGGCACTTTTTCGCGCGCTGGATCGTTTTTTCCGGCTGCTGGCTCCAGACTTGCGAGCTATTTTCTTGCGGTCCTTGCTCCTTGTCCTGAGCTTGCTTGCAGCCATTCTGCGTTTTCCGCGCTTTGCTCTCGCTTTTTGCTTCATTGTTGGGCTTCTTGCTCCACCTGTTGCCTCTTTTTACGTTCTTTCTCTGACTTTAACTTTGCTAATTCTTCCTCAACCGAGGCCTGTACTGTAATTTTTTCCAATTCCCTTTCGATTTCATCCTTATTTGATGTATAATCTGTAAGAACTCCAGAATTTATCATCTCATCCAGCGCCTGCGACTTGGCCCTCATCTTCTCGGTCTTGTCCTCCGCCCTGTTCATGGACATGCCCACGTCTGCCATCTCTTCTGAAATCCCCGTGACGCTTTCCTTGATCTTGACCTGTGCTTCAGCCGCAGAGTACTGGGCCTTTATCACTTCTTTTCTGGACCTAAACTCTTCGACCTTTGCCGAGAGACGCTTTTCTGTCTGCACCAGCTTTTCTTCCTCAAGCTTCATTTCTGCTATCTGCTTGTCAAGGCTCTGGGTCTGTAGCAGGTTCGCGTTCTTGCGTTCCAGTGCGAGCTTGGTTAGATCTTCTCTGTTGACGTCGAGCGACCTCCTTGCCTGCTCGTCTAGCAGCCGGATGTTGTCCCAGAGTTTTGCCTTCTGCATTTCCAGTCGCTTTCTTGCAGTCACAACCTCTGCCAGGCTCCTGCGCAGCTTGTTCAACATTTCAAGCTGCTTTGTGTACGAATAATCAAGAGCCTCGCGGGGATCCTCGTACCTGTCGAGCAGCATGTTCACCTTTTGCTTGATAACTGTCGATATGCGATTCATTAGGCCCATTAGTTCTTCACTTCCGATATTATCGAATTATAGTTATTAAAGCGTGACTGTGCTATCTGTGCGACCTTCTCCACTCATCCGGATCGCGCGGGCCGTAATCTTCCTTCAACTTGAAAAAACCCCAGTACAGCAGGAACCCTCCTCCTGCGATCATTGCCAGGACGAATTTTTCATTTGTGATCTGGCCGTTAATAAAGTTGTCAAGGAATTGTTTCATCGGGTCTTCTATCAGGCCAGCGGAAAAATCAAGATTGTAGAGAACAACATTGCGTATCAGGATAATAGCTGCACTCACCATGAAGAGCACTCCCATCGCAGACATCCAGTTTCTCCCCCTCTTGCTTGGGCCGGTCTCCTCCTTCCATCTCATTTTCGCTGAACTACCGTTATTGTGTCTGCGCTCTGATAATGTTTGCGCCAGAGAATCAGGTCAGCTTTACTCCGGGGTTCTTCATCTTGTTCCGCCTGGCGGCATTTAGCAGCATCGGTGTAAGAATTTCTGCTTGGTACGAAAGCGAAAGCGGACCCAGGTAGACTGGGCGTAGGCCGGAAATTTCAGAGACCAGGCCGGTAAGCGTGGCGACGGCACCCTGGTCGTCGCCACAGATAAAAGTGTCCGCGTCCAGGCTCTGCCCGACATTTTTCAGCTTGACCTCAGAGATCGTGTGAAACGCAGATACCACCCTTGATCTAGGCGGCAGTCCTTCCGCGACAAGCTCTGCTGCCGGTTTTTTGCCCTGCTCAAGAGGGATGTAGACAAAGCCGTTGTCATTGCGCGTCATAGGCACTATGGGCGAGACTACTACGCAATCATTTCTTACCTGGCCGGACATCTTGGCGCATGTATCACCGATAAACTCGTAAGGGATTGAAAGGATCAGGACGTCAGCACCCTTTGCAACTGCAAAGTTTTCATCGCCGGAAATGCTGCCTGACATTGCTCCACCGAAAGCCTGACTCGCAGCTTTTGTGTAGTTGTCGGCAGCTTCTTTTGCTTTCTGCGCCTCCCTTGACCCAACTATTATGTCGTGCTTTTTGGACCACCTCAGCGCAAAGCCCTCGCCCATCCCGCCGGTGCCGCCCACTATGCCTATTTTCATAGAGACGTTCACAAGCGATTGCGATATTAACTTTAGGTCAAGAAGAAATATTTTCATGATAAAATTATTAAGCGATCCCGCATCTTTGCTTCCAGCCGTTGCCTCTCGTCATCTTTATGCGTCACGGACAGGCCGAGAATAACGTAAGCAGGATTCTGGTCGGCAGGCACATCGAGGCGCACCTGACCGCGCAGGGCAGGGAACAGGTCGCAGACGCTGCGAAGCATCTGAAGAGCATTCCCATCGACAAGGTGTACGTTTCGCCGGTGATAAGGGCAGTCGAGACGGCCAAGATTGTCTGCGAGACTCTGGGAATGGACTATGAAATAGATGAGCGACTGTACGAGATCGAGCTTGGCAAGCTCGTGGGGATGAACTACGAAGAAGTCACTACAAAGTACGGAGACTTGTTCATGAGGTTCTACACGGAACGGGATCCGGTGCTTGAGCAGTTTGGCGTTGAAGCATTCGCATCGGTAAAGCAGCGTGTAAAGAGCTTTTTGGACGATGCGCTGCAGCGGCATGGAGAAAGCAACGTACTGACCGTGACGCACCTTGACCCCATCAAGGCGGCGCTTGCCACTCTGCTTGATCTTAAGCCAGAGGTGCTCTACCGGTGGCACATCCGCAACGCATCACTTACGATACTAAAGCACGAAAGCAAGGTGTACTCTATCTCTGGAGTAAACGTGATGGCCGTGCACCGCTACCCGAATGAATAAACACGACGAATCGCAGGCTCACGATTCATTTTTTCCTGGTATCACGGATGCCTCAAGTTTAAGTCTTGGTATGGCGCGGGGTTTCTTGGGACTTGCTGGAAGAAATCACGAACAACGGCTTTAGGTGGATAGACATTGGCGATCCGGACAGATCACTGATGACAGAGCTCGGCGACAGGTTCACTTTTCACGAGCTCAATTTGGAGGACTGCCTCTCAAAAATTCAGATACCAAAGATAGACAGGTACGATGATCATATCTTCGTCATCCTTCATTTCCCGGTCATCGAGCGGGAAAGAATCCCAAAGTCAAGCCAGCTTGCCGTGTTCATTGGGAACAATTACCTGGTAACGGTCCATCACAGCCAACTAAAACCAGTGGCAGAAATTTTCCAGCAGTGCAGCCAGGGCGAAAAATCCAGACAGGAGCTCATGGGGAAATCTGCAGGGTACCTTTTCCATAGCATCATAGACGCCCTGACCGACGACATGCTTAATATTATCAAAAAGATCGTCGGCAACATCGACGACGTAGAAGATGTGGTGTTTGATGAAAAGACCGATGCTGCAAAGGAAATCTCGTACATACGAAGGGAGATAACATCGCTTAGAAGGATAGCAATACCCCTCAGAAGGACCTTGACAGAGGTTACCGCCAGAGATATAGAGCATTTTTCAGAAGAAGACCTGACGCTTTACTTTGATGATGTGAACGATCACATAGACAAGGCTATCGAAACGTTGGATGAATCAAAGGAAACGATCGAGATCTTTAAAGACACTGACTTTATGCATGGCACTGACAAGTCAAACAAGATACTCGCAATGCTGACGATCATATTCACGCTCTCTATGCCCATATCAATAGTAAGCTCACTTTACGGAATGAACGTGGACATACCCATAATTGGCGAACAGGATTCCGTGGAGTTTCTTGGCAGGTACACCACTTTCATAATAATAATAGTAGGGTCAGCCGCAGCAGCTCTGGGAATGTTTGCCTATTTCCACAAGATTAGGTGGGTCTAGAGAAATTGAATCTCTGCCTAGCTCTTTGACGAACGCATTCACCAGCAACCAAGAAGGTGCGATCGGCTGAATTCTGCCGCCTTTCCGGCGCTTACTTAGACTCCCGTACCAACGCTTGACAAACTGGACACGTTTCACAGCTAGATAATTAGGCAGGAACATCGATTACGACAGGCAACCACTTGAACACCCATAACAACAGCAAGTTCTCACAGTTCAAGAAGGTACTGTTCAGAAAATCAATACATATCTTTGGCTTTCTAGTTATCATAATATCAATTGAGATAGGGATTATTCCTGCAGCCTTACTAATAGTGAGCCTCGGAGTAACATATTCGATTTCTGAACATTATCGCCTGAAGGGTCGTGCGTTCCCGCTTTTTACTACCATCACGACAATGGCGATGAGAAATGATATCGGCGGAGAGAATCAGAAGGTGTTTGTAAAAGCGCCACTGTATTTTGCTGCTGGGATCCTAGCATCGCTCCTGATTTTTCCTGCTCCTTTTAATTACGTGGCAATTGCCGTTGTCACTCTGGGAGACGGCTTTGCGTCCGTAGTGGGCAGAATGTTCGGAAAACACAAAATCCCTCACACCGGCGGAAAAAGTCTTGAAGGAACCATTGCTGGCGTATTCTGTGCTTTTGCAGGCGCATTGATTTTTGTCTCACCAATGACCGCAATAGCAGCTGCATTGGCAGGGATGGGGGTCGAGCTTTTGCGGCTGCGTGTTAGCGACAATCTGACTATCCCGATCGTATCTGGTTTGACTGCAATGGTCGTTAGCAACAATCTCTAGGAAAAAGAGCAAGGAACTTCAAGTTGATCCAGCAACTAGATTTTCCATTTGTGGAATGACCCATGCAGAATACCAAAACAGACTTTTTTTTGCAAAGCCTCCGGTTTGCGGTTTCCAAAACCTTAAATAACAACTTGGAACTGTTTGATTGCAGAAGAGGCACAATGGCGTCATCTTCAGGATTAGTTTTCTCGATCATCGCCGCAACACTTGCGGTATCTTTTCTTGCCGTCGATGTTCTTTCCGCATTCGCTCAGGAATCGGACAATACCTTCATTAACAGGATAGCAATCTGGGATCTGTTTTACAGGCTGATGGTCATTGCCTTTACGGTGGGTGCGGTAATAATGGGCGTTCTTGCCTATGTCATTTTCAGGTTTCGCGAATCCAACAAGAAAAACATCCCGCGTGAACCGGTGGAGGGCCAGCACTAATGGGCCATGCGATGTACGAGTGGGTTTATGTCGGCGTTGTTATCGCTCTCCTTGTTTACGTCGGCGCCGCGTCATGGGATGTCGAAAGGTTCCTGGATCATGCTCCGCCCGATTCGGTGGTGGTCAAGGTAACTGCTCAGCAATGGCTCTGGACGTTCGAACACGAAGACGGGACGAAGGAAGTAGGGGAACTCCACCTAAAGAAAAATGTTCCATACAAATTTGAGATAACCTCAATGGATGTCAACCACGCTTTCAACATACCTGACCTTACGGTCATGATGGACGCCGTTCCCGGCAGAATAAATACTGTATGGGTCATGCCCGATGCAACCGGCGAATACCTGATTCAGTGCAGAGAATACTGTGGATTTAGTCATTACCAGATGCGTGCAAAGTTGTTTGTTGAAGAGGGCGAGGTTACAAACGCAGCTCTTGAACAGGCCGGAGAAAAGCTGGTGCCGGCGAGCTTGACAGTTGACAACAGGAATTCCGTGCCAGTTTCGTAATTTTTTTACAAGACCAAAATACTTTTATTTGAAGTATATTCCATGCTAGGTGAGCAGGGGTAGTGTATGGTTCTCGAAGTTAGGAAACCTCGTCCCATGTGGGAAATCCTCTTTTCAACTCATCATACCGACATCGGCCTGCTTTACGTCGTACTTTCAATCACTGCTTTTATGATCGGAGGCGCGCTCGCGATTGCAATCCGTTCCGAATTGTTCCTGCCCGGAAACCAGGGCATAATTCCGGATCCAAATACTTTCAACAGGATCTTTACGACGCATGGAACAAACATGCTGTTCCTCTGGCTAATTCCATTTGCGGCCGGGATAGGAAATTACCTCATCCCGATCATGGTCAGGTACAAAGACATGGCCTGGCCCAAGCTGAACGCCACCGCTTTCTGGATGATCCCGCCTGCCATGGCAATGGTCTGGCTAGGCATGGCGGACTTTACCTGGTACGCGACACCGCCGTATTCTATTCTGGACGCGCCCGGCCCTGCCGCAGAGATGTGGATCTTTGGCCTCAAAATATTGGGCATTTCATCGATCCTAGGATCCATCAATTTCATCGTGACGATTCTAAAGATGAAACACCCCGACCTGCCACTGATGAAGACATCGCTGTTCGTATGGGCGATCCTCGTGACTTCAATAATGATTATCGTGGCAATACCAACGTTCGCAGCTGCGCTTATCATGCTCTATACCGACAGGCTCGGCATATCCGGCTTTTTCAACCCCGCGATGGGAGGGGATCCTATAGCCTACCAGCATCTCTTCTGGTTCACATTCCACCCGGAGGTGTACATATTCGCTATTCCGGCCATCGGCATGGTTTACGAAATAATACCAAAGTTCTCGAGAAAGCCCATCTTTAGCTACCAGTCTGGAGTGGCTGCTTTTGTTCTCCTGGCTATCGTCGGATTTGCGTCCTGGGCGCATCACATGTATGCGACTGGCATGAGCTTTACGGAAAAGACGGTCTTTATGATAGGCACTCTTGCCGCCGTCCCTGCCTCCGCGATGCACGTCTTTAACTGGACTGCTACGATGTGGGGAGGGAGGATCCGGTTCCGTACTCCGATGTCGTTTGCAGTAGGAGGGCTCATTTTGTTCTTCTACGCGGGAGCTGGCGGAATTGTGAACACCGCTATGCCGCTTGACTTTCTCACGCACGACTCGTACTGGGTCGTTGGACACTTCCACCTCTTCGTCATGGGTCTGATAACATTTGCATTCCTTGGATTCATACACTACCTGTTCCCGTTCATCACCGGGCGCATGTACAACGAAAAGGCTGGAATGGTGACATTCTGGCTGATGTTCGTGGGAGTCAGCATGATATTCCTTACGCAGCACGTCCTTGGGTTGTACGGGCAGCCAAGGAGGACATTTGACTACATTGCAGTAGAACCGCTGATTATCATGAACCAGATTTCAACAGTTGGCGCGTGGATAACTGCGGCCGGCGCCGCGGTCTTTATCGCTAACATGATAAGCAGCGCAGGAAGGGGCAAGCCCGCGGACATGAGAGATCCGTTCCAGATAGGAGAGCAGTACTACGACTATACCAGAAGGGAACCTCATCATTAGAGTGAACAAGAATGGACAGCCATGACAAAGAGCCGATAATACTTACATCTCCGGGCAGGATGTCAAGGGGCATTATCATAGTCGGCATCACCCTTGCGATAGGCGCGGCGATCACCGTGACTTTCTTTGATGAAATGTTTGCCAACCCGCCTCCCGTTGCTCTGATACGCCCGCCGCCGCCTCCTCCGCCACCTCCGCCGCAGGCGGGGACGACCACTATCGCGATACTGGCAGGTTCTTCAGTGCAGGGTGCTCCTGACTATGGTCCGGATGCAGCTGAAGTCCCGCTGGGAAACAAGATCGTGTGGGACAATCAGGATAACGTCCTGCATACTTCGACTTCAGGCACCGGTACTTCGGATCCTGATTCAGGCAACGCATTCGATACGGGCTTTCTTGACGGCGGGGCACAGTCAGACCCTGTCGAGCTCACCGGCGCGAAGGAGGGAGACTCATTCAACTATTACTGCCAGGTGCACCCGTTCATGACGAGCACGCTTACTATTGTTGCAGCAGAGACAGGTGGCGCAGCCAGCGGGCCGACAATCGACATACTGGCAGGCTCCTCAGTGCAGGGTTCTCCTGACTATTCCCCAGACCCGTTCACGGTCAAAAAGGGCGACAAGATATCCGTCGTCAATAAGGACAACATCCTGCACACGGTTACTGACGGAGCCGCGCCGGGCGCCGATGCAGGCAAGCTTTTCGACACGGGATTCCTCAACGAAGGCCAGAGTGCGACGATTGACACTGCGAATCTCGATCCAGCGGAATACAACTATTTCTGCCTGGTGCATCCCTACATGAATGGAAAGCTGACAGTAGAGTAGATCATGCGCCTGATCAAAGCCTTATCTTTTTCCTCTCTTGTCGTGCTCTTTTCACTGATCTTTATCGGCGGCTATGTTAGCGCTTCCGGAGTCGGGCTCAGCTGCCCCGACTGGCCGCTGTGTCCGCAGGGCCTGGTCCCCCACGAAGACTTTATCATCGAGTACTTTCACCGCTCAGTAGCCGCGACGACGGGTCTGCTCGTTATCGCCACCATGGCGTTCACTCTAAGGTCAAGCCAGGCTCCAAAGCCGATGAAGATAGCAACCATTATCGCGTCCGCGGCTGTGATAGGCCAGATAGTTCTTGGCGCCGTTGTCATTGTCGAGAGGCTCCACGCTGTCTTGGTGACGGCGCACCTTGGCCTTGGCATTGTCCTCTTTTCCATGGTATTGATGACTGCAATGTACGCTTATCGTCTTGAAAGCAAAAAGGCCATTACGTCTGCAAAGGCACAGTAATATACCTGAAATGCAGGTTTTACCTCGTGGCATGAAGGCTGCCGTTCTAGCGCTGGCACTGGTTTTCATTTTAGCTGCGTCAGCAGCGCCGGCGGCGTTTGCTCATTTCGATCACTTTACTCATTACAACGCCAGAGGCGGTGGCGTCGGCGAATATTACATCTACCTCCAGCTGGAACCGGATTACACTGCGCCTAACGAGCCGGCCGCTGTCATGTTTAGCGTCCAGGACGGAGAAGGCCGCGACACCCGCGACATTGAAACGATGGTGGAAGTCTATGCCTCCAGCGGCGAGCGGTTGCAGGCGTACCCTTGGACGAAACAGGACATCGGCGACTTTCAGGTGTTCTACACCTTTCCCCAAAGGGGCAGCTACCAGATAGTGCTCAGCATCGCGGACGGAATCGTAAATTCAAACGGCGTGGATCCGGCCAGGACGACGCTGGGC
The DNA here is from genome assembly GCA_002494895.1 of Nitrososphaera sp. UBA210. GTDB lineage: Archaea > Thermoproteota > Nitrososphaeria > Nitrososphaerales > Nitrososphaeraceae > Nitrososphaera. The sequence continues at coordinate 522 of DADA01000074.1, read as the reverse complement.
AGCAGCGCCGGCTGCGAATGCGAGAGACTGATATTCAACGTGGCAGTGTCTGAGAGTTTTGGAACCATCTATGTTTCCACGATAGTCGGCGCGGTATTTACTCCGCTCGCGCTTTTCGGAGCGGTGCTTGGCCTGACCTACTGGAGCAAGAAAAAAAGCGGGAATTTCGTCGCGGCACCGGGAGACATGATGCGATACGTCGTGACGTTCGCGGCAATAGCCGGAGGGCTCGTACACTTCGCGGTCTTTTCGGGTCACGCCTCACTCAGAATAGAATACAGTGTCTTCCTGATAGTTGCCGGAGGCATGCAGGTGACTTACGGTGTCCTCTATACGATGCTGACGCTTGTAGGTGCCACTGAAGGAAGGGAGCGGCCCAGGGCTCACTACAGAAAAACTGTGGCAGTCAACCTCTGGCCTTGTCGGGACCGCAGTCCTGCTTGGCCTCTACGCGTACTCGGTGATGCTCCCGCCGCCTCTCTCGCCCAATGACCGGCCCGAAGACGTCGATGTCGCCGGCAT
>DADA01000027.1 GCA_002494895.1 Nitrososphaera sp. UBA210 | reverse complement strand
ACTGTTGCAGCGTTCAAAAGCTGCTTGCCGAAATTAGGGGTCTTTTCTCTGTCGTCGATAGTTAGTACGTGAATACCGCCAACTTTGAAGCCCGCAAGTCCCAAAAGCGAGGATTTTTCTCCGGCCAATTGCGGCCATGTTCTGATTCTTGCTTCCAAGCTCTTGGCTCGAGATCTTGGCCTGAAAGCAATACTTCCTCTTCTTGGGGCGCTATACTTGCGATGACCCATAGATACTGCATCACTCCGATATTCCCTTTAATAAGTTATTTGAAGAGGCGTGTTTTTCTGTATTTGGAAGTGAGCTGTTGAGAATTGCTAACGATCCCAACAATGCTTCTTCAAGCCGAACAGTTTCCGTGGCTTGATTTGGAAACATGTTGATTACAAAGTCGTGCGACTTCATGCTGCCGCCTTCCTTTGCTATCAATTCATGTATGTCATGCCTTGGCGCTCCGAAAACTAACAGTAAATTCTGGACGTTCTTGCTGCGCTCGATCAACTTTGCTTCCATCTTTTTAAAGTGCGCTCCCTTTCTTGAAGTAAGAACTACCTCTGCATTTTCTAGACTGGAGATCAACTTTGTGATCGATGCGATGTCTTTCACTTCGTAACCCCAGTACTCGCGAATGTCATCCGGAGACGCCTCAACTGCTCGCAAGTTGGGATAGGGCGCCGTAAACTTTACGTTGACTTTCTTTCCTTCGAATCCCTGACCCGAGAAAGGCACGAGGCCGCCTAGTCCCGTCTCGACAAAAAGCTGCCCCTTGACCTTTACAATCACCGCGGTCCTGACTGCGCCCACCTTCACGTTCTTTACATCCTCGGGGGGTTTGTGGTGTGGCGCCTTGATTGGATGGAGGATTCCGGCGTATTCCAGCTGGTGCATCTTTGGATACAATATCTTGCGCAGATACTGGGGCGTGTCCAGAAAACGAAGGATTGTCCTTAGCAGATCAGGATCTTCTCTCTCAAACTGCGAAAGCATGTCGTGGTAGATGTAAATGCGCTTCACCCGGAAAATCGCACAGGCTCGCGCGAACTGGGCTATTTTTATGCTCTTGTCGCGTTTTGTCTGCTCGTCTGAAAGGGAAGAATCCGGCAGCGCGACCCATATTTCAGGCATGGTAATTACTCGTTGAGCAGCTCCTTCACCGCACCCTCTAGAAATCCGTCCGAGCCAAAGAATGTGGATCGCAAGTTGCCCTTTCTGTCCACAAGAATACTAGACGGTGTGCCCCGGAGAGCGTATTCTTCAAATGTCGCTGCGGAATATTCCTTTGTACGCAAAATTTGCCTTACGCGCTCGACCAGAGTCTGTCTGTCCTTCTCGTTGTAGGACCTAAAGTCGGGGACGTTGGCTTCCACGAAATCCATTACCTTGCTGTCAGTCAGAGGTCCTGATTCCTTTTTTAGAAGATCCATGCCAACGGGGAATGGGATCTTGTACGGCAGTTTGCCGCCGTCCTTTAGCTGACCGTACTGTGCAAGGGCCCGGTGGGTCTCGCCCACGACCTCTCCCGAGGTGACAAGTTTCTGAAGGTTCTCCAGGTTGTTCTTGTCAAAGTCTTCAAAGGCTGTTGCCAGACCAAGGACAGTCAACCCTTTGTCTCTATGCTTGTTGTAAATGTCAATAGCCTCAGGCATTCCATGAATAAAACAGCCGGGGCAATTCACCTGAAAGACCTCCACCAGGACAACATTGCCTTTTTCATTATCAATATTCGTCGGCTTGCCTTGAACCCAGGAAGAAACATGTAGGTTGGGGGCTTTTGTGCCTATCTTTGTGACCATGTCAGGATTATCTGATCTAGTTTATCCTTAAATTAATTCTACCTGACTGCGCGGTCAGGAGCCGCGTTTGCCCGCCCTTTCCTTGGCCATGGCGGCATAGTTGTCGATTTCTTCGTCCTCAACCTTGCGCATGGTCTTTGTTTTTGTGTCAATTATCGCCATCTTTAGATGTCTTGTGCCGGTCTTTTCTTCGCTTACAAGATATATCGATTCTATCGCAAGAGATGCAGCCTCTGCAAGCCCAAGTTCAGTCTTGTAACTCTTTTCAAGAAATTCAGTTACCTGGTCGCTGCCTGCTCCAATCGCAACGGCGTCATAGCCAATGTACGTGCCACTGGGATCTGTCAAAAAGAGCTCGGAACCATTCTTGTCTACTCCAGCCAAAATGAGCGCAACCCCAAATGGCCTTACGCCAGCGTATTGCGTAAACTGCTGGGCCATGTCCGCGATATTCTTTGCAACTCCTTCAACATCGACAGGCTCGTCATAGATGAGCCTGTTACTTTGGGCAAAGAACCTAGCATGATCGACCTGCGTCCGCGCATCCGGAATATAGCCGGCCGCAGCAACGCCGATATGATCGTCAACTTGAAATATTTTTTGGGTTACGTTTGATATCTGGAGTTTTCTTGCCTTCTCTTCAACGCCTAGAATCACGCCGTCCTTGCATTTGACACCTATTGCAAGGGTGCCCCTTCTGACGGTTTCAATGGCGTACTCTACCTGGTAGAGCCTGCCGTCTGGCGAGAATACAGTAATGGCTCGGTCATAGCCTGCTGCTGCTGGTAACAATTCGATCTACTTTTTTTGTAGTGTACCATTTAAGTTTACCTCGGTACATTCAGCGGATGCTCAAGGTTGATTTTAATATCGACATCGTGCCGCTCTTCGTGTGTTTCAGGAGGAAATACAATTCTTCGGTCACCCAAATGTTCAGTCCTTGCATGCTCGCACCATCGAAGTAACGAAAGACGAACACCTTGGTCTAAAAGGGGACTGCATAATTGGAGTTCGGGCCAGCAAGGGCTGCGCTGACATTGATGAAAAAATAAAACGCATGCTGAAACTGGATGATTCCATCGTGAAAATGGAAATAATCGTGGGTAGTGAGTCATTCTCGGTCACAGGCAAAGGCGACAGCAGGCTGACCCTCTTGAACCAACACGACATAGTAGTTCGCAAGTCAAAGTTCGTATGTCCCCGTACAATGTCCATCATGTGCGACAAAGCCTCGTCAGATTTGCCAAGAAAGATGGTAAGGATGCTGCAGGCCAAGGACGCGAGGGGACTTCTTCGCGTGTCAATTGAATGACAAGCAATTGGTAAGCAGATTCAAGCGATCTACATTTAGGAGATGCGTTAGGATTTGCTTATCGCGGGTCTTAAATCTCTTGTCCCACCAACGACATCAGAATACTCCGGTTTTTCCATTGCTCTTGCCGTGGCAAAGTTAAGGATTTCCATGGCAATAAATTCCCTGAAATGATTGGTCTTGCATAGTGTGCATGGCACATTATTCTTCGAGTCAAGCGATGCTGCAAGTTTCTTGTCTTCGTAGACTGCCTTCATTACTTTGAGAAGCCTTGAGCTGGTGTCGTCTATCAGCTTTGAATGTTTCAAATCCAAGTCCGCGGGAGAGTTGTAGCTGAACGCTCTGAGTGTCGGAGCGTAGTATTTCATCACGGCGCCCCTGACTTCCACCATCTTTGTGGCCTCAATCAGGCCGGCTTTCCTCAGGGTATCCAGATGATGCCTTATTGTTGTCGTGGCTTTCTTCAAGCCACCTGTCCCGAGCGCCTTTGTCAATTCTTCGGCTGACATTGATCTGTGACTTAGAATTTCCAGAATTCGAAGCCTAACAGGGTCATTCAAAGCACGGGCTGCGACGTGCCCTAATGTCGTAATTCTCCTAGTTCGCACGTCCTTTTGTAATAAAGTGGCTGCCATCGGCAAGCATTGAAGGAATCACTACTAAAGCCCAATATCAGATAGATTTGTCAAACAAGTCAATGGAATCACTGTCGTGCCACCGCTCTAAGAGAGCTGGGTTCTTTGCCCTTTTCATGAAGGCATAAGGCCCCCTTTTGAAAATAATCGCCATATTGGATATGCAACTAACATCATAGTAATCGACATGCCCATGCCGCCCACCTGTTTAAGACATCATGACGCGAGCGTGATCGGAAACAAAGATTGTCATTCTGCGGCGTTGAAATTGAGTTATAATTTGTGGCCGGCTATCCGCTCATAGGCAAGAATGTATCTTCTGCCGAGCTCTGCTGCTATTTCGGGGGAGATCTCCGGAGGTTCGGGCTTTTTGCCTTCCTTAGCAAGGCTGTCAATCTTGTCCTTAAAGCCCGTGCTGACAAGCCAATCCCTTAGGAGCTGCTTGTCGTAACTCTCCTGAGTTCTTCCAGGACGGTAGTCGCTGGCAAGCCAGAGCCTATATTCGTCCGGTCCGAGAGAATCAGCCAATACGATATCGCCTCCTTCCCTTCCGAATTCAAACTTTACATCTGAAATGATAAAACCTGCCTTCCCGACTATGTCGCTCATTTTGCGATATAGTTCGATCGATATTCTTTCAAGAAAATGAAATTCTTCGCCAGTGACCAGTCCCGCCGAAAGCGCTCCATCAATAGTGATTGGCTTATCGTGTTCCTCAGACTTTGTGGTAGGATCAAAGATAGGCTGAGGTAGCCGGGATGCCAGAACCGGTTCAAAGTCTTTGGGCAGAGAGGTTCCAACATGATCCTTGTACCGTTCTACAAGGCTGCCGTAAAAGTACCCCCTGACAACACATTCCATCGGAATCATTTCCAGCTTTCTTACCTTCATCTTGTCTTTTGCCACTACCCTTATCATGTGGTGTCTTACGCCGAGCGAGTCAAACCAGAATTCACCAAATCTGCAAAGGACCTCTCCTTTCTTTGGGATGGGAGTTGCCATCTTTACATCAAAGGCTGAAACGCGATCCGTGAAATGGAACATGAGGTTTCCATCTGCGAGTTCGTAGATGTCCTTGACCTTGCCCTGCCGGACCAGCCTCATGCCTCGGAGATCTCCTGACCACCAATAAATAATATCTTATTGAAAGACTTTTAACGCCGCGGAGTTGAAATTCCCTCAAGCAATGGGTGTCAACGCGGACATTATCCAAATGGACAAGCCCATTTGCGTCGGTATAATCGGCGGCGGCCAGCTCGGCAAGATGATGGCCCATGAAGCAAGGCGGATGTCTCTCAGTGTAATCGTTCTCGACCCTACCGAGGGCTGCCCTGCCTCAGCAATTGCGGACGAGCAGATCGTGGCTGATTTCAAAGATGAGGGCGCTATAATGAAACTAGCTCAGTCATGCGATGTGCTCACCTATGAAATAGAACTCGCAAACTCTGCGGCTCTCAAAGACTTGGAGTCGCGAAATTACCCAGTCAGGCCCGCTCCTGAGACGCTAAGAATAATTCAGAACAAGTTCAGGCAGAAAACATTCCTGAAAAAACATGGAATCCCTGTGCCAGATTTTGCACCTGTGACCTCCGAAGAGAACCTTTACGAAATGTGCGAAAAGTTCGGTTTGCCAGCAGTTCTTAAGGCATGCGAGGATTCCTATGACGGACGGGGCAACTTTTTGATAAGATCGATGAAACAAGTGCACGAAGCCTACGGTGTATTTTCAGGAAGAGAGTGCATGCTGGAAAAGTTTGTCCCATTCACCAAAGAGATTTCGATGATGGTCGCCAGAAATCCGAGCGGACAGATAGAATCATTCCCCGTCGCGGAGAATCTGCATCACGATGGCATCCTTGACACCACCATAGTGCCTGCTCGCATAGGCAGCAGGGTAGAGTTAAAAGCAAAGAAGCTGGCAGAAAAGGCAATGAGCAAGTTGCAGGGTGCAGGCATTTTTGGCATTGAAATGTTTGTCACGAAAAGTGGGAATGTGCTGCTGAATGAGATAGCGCCAAGGCCACACAATTCGGGCCATTATTCGAACGAGGCCTGCTCGGTTTCACAATTTGAGCAGCACCTGCGCGCGATTCTTGACCTTCCACTCACAAAGCCTGAGCTCCTGTCACCAGCAGCCATGGTCAACATACTTGGTCCTGAA
>DADA01000079.1 GCA_002494895.1 Nitrososphaera sp. UBA210 | reverse complement strand
CTTTGCGTACGTCCTTGCTCCAGTAAAGTCGATCCCGATACAGGGTTCGCTTCCGACTATCCATGCGTCATGCCCCGGAGGAATGTACGCGACATCACCAGGTCCCGCCTCGGTTTCAGTTCCATCGTCCATCCTGATTCTCATCCTTCCGGAGACAATGTATCCCGTATGGATTTGCTGGCAGCTGTCAGTCTTTACAACCGGCTTTACTGATGTCGACCATTTCCAGCCGGGTTCCAAGACAAATCGGCCTATCGCTGAACCCCCAACACTGGATACCTGCATCCTGCCCTTGTCAAACGTCCTCGTTTCATCCGGAGAGTTGTTGATGTTCTTTTTCTCCATCTTGGTTGAAATTTGAGATGACATAGAAGAATTGCCGCTGGGATGCAAGATATGCTTAATGGTGTCAACAACAGTAAGAATCGTCTATATTGTCAATGCATTTCAGGATCGTTCAGCTATTGTGTCGCAAGCGTCACGGTCGGTACACACCTATTCGACGAGGGTGAATTCATGCCCATAAATTTCGTAGTGAGGCCTGAACTTTGCTTCCGCTTCAAGGGCATTATTGCCTGATACCTGGAAATCGCACTTTTTGCAGACAGCTCTCACGAGAACCATCCACTCATCAATAATATATTATTTCCCGCTGTCGCCAGATCAAAGTCATTTGGGCGACAATGTGAGGGTGGCTCGCTGTTCCTTCATGAGGACTTTCTGTTTGTTTACGCCCAACACGCTGCTGTCCACAACCAGTCATTGCCTCAGGCGCTGAGGCAAACCGGCCGGGTTACCTCACGAGCTTCTCGGTCTCCCTTTCTTCCTCTCTTTCTTCAGCAGGTGTGCCAGATCCTGCGATAAGCCGCATTAACTCCTTCTCCTTTTTCCTTTCCTCCGAGGCGGAGTTGGTCATGCACTATTTATCCACTGCAAACTACTTTACCTTTTCTCTATATGCACGTTCGTTGGTGCAGAAATCAGTGGGGTCGCTCCAGATCTGCCGAGTTCGGTTATGCTTTTATAAATGCGCTGATAACAACCCACATGTCGCACACGTCGTTTGCGATATACTTCGGAACTCTGGCTACGGCCTTGTTATCTACCGTGATTGTCAATGCAAACGGCGGGTCGAATTTTCAAATTGCAGAGGCCGTGGTGGTTATGTGCGATGGACACGCAGCGACATTGGTTGGTACTGGCGGCGACGACCGTCTGAGAGGAGGAAGCGGCGATGACGTAATTGTTGGTCTCGGCGGTGATGACTTTATCCAGGGAGGAGGGGGAAATGACAGGATATGTGGCGGCAGCGGCATCGATCAGATCTTTGGACAGGATGGAAATGACAGACTCTTTGGGAATTCTGGTCGCGACGCGATTCTGGGCTCGACGGGAAATGATTTTATCAATGGCGGAACTGGCAACGATCTGCTGGGCGGCGGTCCTGGCAGCGATAATGTCAACGGAGCTGATGGCAATGACATCATTCAGGGAAACGGCAGTAACGACAAGCTGACTGGCGGGGCGGGAAACGACAACTTGAGCGGCGGGACAGGCTCAGATAGCTGCGCGTCAGGAGAAACGCTTTCTAGCTGCGAAGTTGTTGCATAGCCCAATGGCAAGCTATGGTCGACGACCACTGAATAAAGTCACTCGATCGACCGATCACTGAATTGTCCCTCGTATCTCTTGAAAACGCTCTGCAATGGTGGTACGTTCCGCTACTGCATCACACCGGCCAGCTCAATCAACGCTTACTGCAATCTAACTATTCTTGTATTCGAACAGGACGAGTCTTCCACCACATGCCAGACATTCTGTAAACGCAAGCGGAAATCGCTTCTTGCATCGCGAGCATTCCATGTGCGACATGGGATTGCGGTGTTCTGGTTGCATCACGCGTGCCGCGTGAGCGCGTAATAATAGTATTTTGCAGAACTGGTGTCCATGAATTCAAAACCGGCATTGCGCGAGCAGTGTTCTAGATCTTTGATAAAAAAAGAAAAGATCGGATGCGATATCTCGAATCCGATTGATTGCCTCTTTAGCTGAGGTAATAGACCACGTTTACAGTCATCGTTACCTCTTGCTGACCCGGGAGGATCTGCGTGTCTGCTGCCTGGAGCTCGATTCCCCTGGAATAGATCGGGAAGTGCACGTCGTTGAGGTTGACAGAATGTACTCCAGAGACGTTCATTCCTACTGCATCAGCTGCAATGTCTGCCCTGTGTCTTGCGTTGGCTATTGCATCCGGAATCAGGCTGTCGCGAATTTCCTCCTGTCTTTCCTGCGACACGAAAAAGAACGCGCCCTGTACGGTGTTTGCGCCTGCTCCGATTGCAGTGTCAATCACCTCTCCAGCGTCGATATTGCCTGCCGCATCTAGGGTCACACTTAGACTACTCGATGCCTTGTATCCCGAGATCTGCTCCTTTAGCTGACATTCAGGAGGCGGGGGATAGATCATGATGCAAGCCTCTGCAGACTGTCTGTACTCGTAGACTGGATATACGTTGTAGCTGCTGGTGCTTATGTCGTTCTCGGAAATACCGAGTTCTTTGAGAGCCGCTATTACATTAGCTGTCAAGTTGGCATTGCTCGAGGCCGCTTCTTGAGCCGTCGTGCCGTTTGTTTCTGCCCCTACCGTTACTGTGAACTTGTCAGGATTTACCTCCGTAGTCGATGTGCCTGAAGTGGAGACAGTAGAGCTGGGCTGTGTGTCATTGTTCGTCGATTGCGCAGTAGCGCTCATTAGCTGGGTGCCAGAGAACGTAGCTGCGAATATTCCTGCCGCAAGTATTCCTGTCAGCAGGACCAACCTATTGTTGCTTGTTGACATTTTGGTGCTATGGGTTAAGAGACATGATAGGTAAATCTACGGATTAGAACGCGTTCCCACTCATGTTCTGCGTTCCAGAACAGGGTTATTCGTCAAAACCTTGACCGATGTCTCGGCTGGATCCCGCATAGTAGACAATGTGATACAACCAGCTAATCTCCGAGAGCGTATGGTGTCAGGTACGAGCGTCATCACTTAGATGGTTGTACCAGAATACATTATATCAAACTCTGAAATATATCACCAAGGTAGTGCCAATATACACTGTCCACGCAGCCCGTGCCTCTATTCGCGCTTGCACCTTCGTCGTCAGAACCTGTAGCGAAGGGTCGGTCGATCTTGAGGGATGAAGCCGATGAAGGGAATTCAACGAGGGTGATTCAATTCATCCAGGGTAACCCCGGGTGCCACCTGCGCCAGATTAGAAATGAGCTGGGAATTTCGATGGGAACGGTTCAGTACCACCTAGATAGGTTAGAGAAGGCCGGAAAATTGACTTCGAATCGCCATGGGCTTTTCAAGTATTACTTTCCGGCAGGAGTCTTTCAGGACAATGAGAAGAACCTCCTTGAGATCTTGAGCCATGAAACGGCGAGGGACATCATGATATTTATCATCGAGCGCAAGAATCCCACCCAGACAGACATTGTCGACAGGATTGGCGTGTCGGCGGCGTCTGTGAGCTGGCACGTTCGCCGGCTAACCGAGCTCGGCATAATATCAGAAATCAAGGAGGGCAAGTACAAAAGGTACAAGTTGGAGGGAGACCCCAAAGACCTGGTGTCGCTAATGAAGAACTATTACCCGTCACTGTGGGACAGGTGGAGCAACAGGCTGGCTGAAATGTTTCTATCGTTATCTAGGGGAGAAGAGCTGTAGTGACGGACTTGATGCCCATCTGGCTATCGCTGTCCTGGCTTATCCGGCAGGCAGAATTCGAGCCCTATGAGCCCATTGAGCAAATGATCAAGGTGGGCATCGGGGCATTTTCGCTCTTGTTACTCGGACTGTCGATCTCTGCATACAGAAAAACCCGACTGAAGGGTATCCTCTATGCAGCAGTGGCGTTCGGACTGTTTGCTGCTCAGATGCTCTTTGAATACTTGGAAGACACCGTCAAGGGCTTCGACTCGCCGTTCAATGACATCATATTTACCGGGTTTACGCTGGCGATTCTGGTTCTGTTCTTTGTCGCCATTGTCAAACGTAAGCAATAGGACTACGGGGCACACTACCCCAGTCTTTTCGATTTAAGATGTGATAGTTGCCTTTGGCTATTTCCTTTGTGCAGAGGCGATCGTTAGGATGTTTATGCTAGTCTTGACGCAATTCGTCATCGCCATCGCCGCCATCTAGATCGTCCTTTCCTGACTCTCCGAATAAGAGGTCATCTCCGTCTCCGCCCTTCAGAGAGTCATTTCCCTTGTTGCCGCGCAGAATGTCATTCCCGGCGCCGCCAAACAGATCGTCCCATCCGGTCCCTGCCCACAACTTGTCGTTTCCGCTTTCACCATTGAGCACATCATTTCCTCTTCCTCCGAATAATTTGTCATCGCCTTGTCCTCCAGAAATAGAATCCAGGCCAGGACCTCCACAGATCACATCATCGCCGCCAAGACCCCTGATGACATCGTTGCCTCGAAGTCCGATTATGACGTCTTTGCCTTCCGTTCCCAACAGGGTATCATCCTCGTCTGTTCCCAGAATTGTTGGCACAAGCCCGTGACACAGGAATTCCGTAATTGGTCTGTCGCTACCTATTTCCAGCACATCACTGGCCTCCCGGGCCACATCGTCAAATAAGTCGTTGAATGTAACTTCAAGTTCGTCGCCATCGTCAATGTCTATCGCGTTTGATCCGTTCCGCGCGCTGTCAAGGATCTCTCCCATGTCCAGCTCCGCAGTAAAGGTTCCCGAGTTGACATCCTTTTCGAGGAGCGTGTATTCAAGCGGATTCGCAAACGTTATTGCATCTCCCTCGATCTCGAATTCTAAAAATGCCAATCCTGAAAGGTCAGCTGTCCCACGCATTAGCGGAAAAGACGTACTGCCATCAAGAACGAACGTGTAAGTGTCTTTTGCGCGAGGATCGTCGTTAAGGTCGCCATCGGCTACTGTAAGCAGAAATTGATCGTCGTCTTCAGCGCTTTCCGGAAGATTAACCGAGGGATTTGCAAGCGTCATTTCAAACGATTCCGAGTCAGAGTCGTCATTCAGTGTATCATTGTAATTTACGACTATGTCTTCTGTAATATCGTTTGGTCTCAGCTGCAGAATGTCATCTGTCGTCTCGGCAGGCGTCAAAGTAGTAGAGTTTATGAAGGTAATCTTGACTTCATTGTTTGGCAGGTCCGGCACGAATACGCCGGTATTGTCATCAGTTTCCGTCAGATCTACCATCACAGAGTCTCCCCCGGTGTTGTTTACCTGAACAAGCAAGGCATCGGCAAGAGTTTCATTTTCTCCAGAATCGATGTTTCCGTCGCTGTCACTGACCTGGAGCTTTAGTTCGCTTCCAAAAGTCACTACACCGATTTCACCAACTTCGCCATCGCTGTCTTCGATGTCAAAGCTCACATCGTCGGTGTCAGTCGAATTATTAGGTGGAACTGTACCGATAATGTCGTAATTGCTCTGGTCATTCAATGTCAGCTCCACGGATTCTTCGGTAAAGACAAGCTCCGGGTCCGTCGCAGTGTCGGCAGTGCTCAAACGCACGACGGCTTCAAACACGCCAGTGTTGTCGCCTGTTTCATCGAAAGTGACATCATCTGCGAATGTCGCACCATCGGTGTCAAAGAGCGTGCCATTGAGAAGGGCCTGGGTCACGCTGAACGAATCTGCGTTAGTTGGATCAACGTTTCCGTCCTGATCATTTATGGCAAAGTGTACCAAACTATTCGAGCCGTAGGTTGATTTATCGAGCGCGATCGAAGCAACCATTTGCTCATAGTCAATGGTGATCTCTGTGTTTCCTGCTGTAATATCGAACGAAGTGTCTTCGTATAGATCCGAATCTGAAGCGAGATCGCCGCCAGAGCCAAATCTGATGACTGGAGCTTCACTGCCAGCTACTGGAAACTCGGCCGCGCCTGCCGCGTTTATCGGGTCAAGCGAGCCAACCGAGACTGCCGTGGCATTTTGGTGAACCAAATAGAATTCAAACTGGGTCGAGTTTACGCTTGTTTCGGGTATAGTGAAATTGCCTGATGCATTTGCTCCGGTATTCGGATCAGCATTAATTTCTACAATGATACTTTCTATTGTATCCTCATCATCTGAATCTGGGTCAGTTACAACAACCTGCAAGTAGCCCTCGCCGAAAAAGCTCCCGCCGTGAGAATCGGCAGAGGTTACTATCGTAACAGCCTGCGCGGATGCAGTTCCGATAGATCCTGAAAACACGACTATGGAGGAAAGTGTGCCAGCCATCAGTAGAAATGCCATCCAGACAGAAAGCGCATATCGCCGACCCTTGAGAGTGCCCATGAAAATCTTGTTGTTCGCCACTATTTATCAATGTGTGAAACAATAACTAAAGAGTTCTCGTATCCGCGTATAGAAGTAGATTCCATGAGTCATTCATAAAAAATATCGTGGATGTCGCGACAGATCTAGGCGTTCAGCAAGAAATTGCCGAAAGATTTATGCAAACAGCTGCGAGAACAGCCGTCCTTTCTCGGTGGTCCTGTAGGCTATCGCGTCATCTTCGTGTCTTAGCTCTTCTATCATGCCGGTTCCAATAAGGAATGCCAGATGCTTTTCCAGCTGGTAAAAGTTGATGCCAGCGCCGTACATTAGGTGGGTCTTTCTTATCGGCACATTGGCCGACTGCAGCATCTTTAGCAGGATTTGCACCCTGTCCCTTCTTGTACCCTTTTGGGCCGCTTGAAACGGATTAGCTTCGAGCACTGACTTGTTCTCCATGTGGGAGTGAGCCTCTGGACTGAGTCGCTCATGTGGCACGGACAGCTCGTATTCCACACGCGGACGGGAGGTGAGTTCCATTCTTGTTGCCATTGTTTCTCGTGTTACTGAATAACGATTTCGTATTTAAGTAACCAATGTTTTACCCCATGAGTGAAGCTCTTGTGGTGAGACTAAGTTTCGATGAGCGGCACCTCTTAGCTGGATGGCTAAAGAATGCCGGCACTCCGCGCGGACGTCCAGTAGCCTATTTTTTTCCTTTCATCTTCGTCGAGCAACCTGTCATAGTTCTTTGCCAGCCGCTCCAGTAAAAGATCAAGCCTATTGCCCTCAATCCTCACCTGGCTCATCTCCTGGACCGTTGATTCGTGTTCTTTGTAAAACTGCTGCCTCCTTACTAGTTTCTCCACTTCTTCAAACAGGTTCCCGACTTCGACCAGTTCCTTTATCTCAGAGTCAAGGATTTCCAGCAGTTTGGCGATCCTCTTTCGGCCTCTTATCACCCATCTCTCCCTGGCGAAATCAAGCGTTACCTGCTTTTTCACGAGGCCTATCTTTTTGAGCGTTACAAGATGTTTTTCGATGGTTGGCGCCTTCACGGACAGCTCTTTGGCAAGCGAGGTCACTCCCGACCCGGCTTCCGCGTCAAGAAGCGATCGAAGTATTTCAAGCCTCTTTTTCTGGCCGAGAATTGAAAGTATGAAATCGATGCCGGGTTCTTGGTGACTGCCGCCGTCGGTTACAGCAGCTGGCGTTTTCTTGGTCAATTTCCGGCACTCTGGTTATCAGCAGCATAAAGATTTACTTTGTGCTTCCATGTGGGGCTGTCCGAACAGGATCAAGATCTCTTGATCTGCTTCATTACATTCTCGAGCACGCCAAAGGGCTTGCTGGCCCCGTCGGGAAGCCCGATCAGGAAATTGGCAATCAGGCGGATGCCGGCCGCAAATTCCGTGTCCGGATACAACTTGAAAAATAAGTACGCATCGCGCTTGTTTGCTCCCCCGTAGGATTTTCTGACGACAGGATCCTCCTTGATTTTCGCTATGCATGGCGCTTCAAACGCCTTTTCGACAAGCGATACCAGCTTGTCGGCTATCTTGTCAGTCGTGATCCTGTTTATCACAAAGCCAGCGGGCTTGCAGTCAAAGACGTGTCGTGCAAGGCGCGCGAGGTCGATTCCGCTTTCGACACAGAGGGAAAATTCGTCCTCGCTCATTATCATGACAAGGTAATGGCTCAGGCCAAGAGCGAGAAAAGCGGATTCGCTCATGGGAAAGGGAATGTCAATAAACAGAAAGTCGCATTTCAGTTCTTCAAGCTTCTTTGCGATTCTGGCAGGTCCCAGATCAAAATAAGACTCGACGCCAAGTCCGGAGGGCAAGAGAAAGAGATTGTCAACATCAGTCTTGTAAATCGCGTTACTTACATCAAGATTTCGCTTTATGACCTGACTAAGAGTGACAGAGCCAGTCTTTGTTCCGGTGATCGTTTCCATGGCCCTGCTTGGGTCGGCATCAAAGACGACCACCTTCTTGCCTGCATTTGCCAAGGCAACTGCCACATTTGCCTGCAGCAGCGTCTTTCCTACACCGCCCTTTGGAATAGTAAAAGTAAAAGTCTTCAACATAAAATGTGGAAAACCATATTATAAAAGAAGTGGCGATTTTAGCCATCGAGCTAATGTGGAAGAAAAAGGCAAATCCACAAGACTACCTGTCAGAGCTGCCATTCCTGGAACCAGAGCCGAACCTGTCCAGCAACTCTGATGCGCTTACCGCAGTATCCAGGTCCCTGCCCAGCATCCTCTCAAGTTCTTCGATGACCGGCCTGACCTTTTCAGCCTCTCCGGCTACGGGGTCGCTCTTGGGGAATAGCAACTTCGCAGCTTTGAGGGGGTCTCCGTGATGCCTGCCTCTGCGGGTACTTGACAGCTTTAGCGCGACTGCTATGCCTGAAGGTACCCCGACAGCCATGATACCGGCAAGTACAAGATTGCGCGAAATAAATCCGGCGATCAATGGATCGGGGTTAGCCGGCGACTGGATGATATTGACAGGTACATCGCTTGACGCTCGGAAGGGAGAATTTTCCGGCTGGAAGAGGGCCGGAAATGCTAGCGGCACAGGGCCGTAGTAATAGCCAATTTGTATGGCTTGTTGGTCAGCTCCGACTGCACTCATCCTGATATCCTGGAGTGTTACCGTTTTGTTGAAAACGTAGGCAAACACCTGATTGCCTGGAGTTTCAATGGAGTACGGGTAACCGCTAGAGCTAAAGTGGAGCTTTATCCCGGTGATGTCTCCAGTCGTGTTTGCCCATATGCCGTAGATCTGGCCAGCAGGCTGAGTCACCTGTCCCTCCGAGCCCTGGAAAATCACGTCAAAGACGTCCGCCGGTGGCACTACATCGACTCGCATCACTGCCTTAAAGGTCGGCTCGCCGACTCCAAGCGTTGTTTCAGTGGGCTGCACAATATCAACTTGTCCACCACTGGTGACAAGCCCCTTGATGGTAATGGACACTTCATCGGACAACTGGATAACTTCTCCGTCTACGGCGGCTAGCTGAAATCGCAATATTTCTTCTGTTCCGTCGTCAACATCCGGTGCGATAAACGACGCGTTCAATGATGCCGGGTCAGACAGGGTTACAGTAGTTCCCGCGACTTGTTCCCAGCGGAGAGTATGATCGCCACTAGAATCCGCATAGCTTCCCTGAAGCACAACATTGGCGCCTTCATTTGCGGACTGGTCTGCGCCGGCAGACAGAAAAGGCGGAGGGGCAACGACTACAACATCAGGCAAATTCGTTACCAGCACATCCGCTCTCTCAGAGGAGCCATTTCCGTTTTCGTCAATGACTTCGATCCTGAACGAAAGTGTGACATCTTCTGATACAGCCGGCGCATCGAATGATAGCGTCGGCGTGCTCTGACCCGCAAGTGAAAGCTCGGTTCCAAGCACCTGAGTCCAGGTGTAGCTCAAATGGCCTCCTTCGGGGTCAAACGCCGATGCAGTAATCACAACTTTGTCGCCCTCGTTCACGGTCAGGCCCGTAATTTCCCTGATAATTGGCGGCTCGTTGGGACTCTGGCTATCGTCTTTGACGCGTACCACTACCAGGTCCTGAGACTCGTGCCCCTTCGAATCCCTAACGACGAGTTTGAAAGCAAGTCTGGCTCCAGACTCGTCGACGCGAGGGGCTGCGAAGGAAGCGCTCGCGGTGCTGCTTCCACGAAGGTCCACGTCAGGGCCATCTACCTGCGACCAGCCAAAAGAGAGCCCCCCAGGACGGCCCGTACTTGCACTTCCATCCAGGTAAACCAGCTGCAGTTCTTCGACAGTAAGATCCGAACCCGCCTGTGCGGCAACCCTTATGTGGTATGCATAGCCCACCGTTATCTGGGCGTCCTGTGCTGCATCAAAGGAAATGTAGAGTTCATTGATCTCGGTATCATCTGAAAAAGTGAAAAGTGTTCCGGATCCGTCTATCGCAGTCGAGTACCATTCATCGCCAGACCTGAGGTAGAGGAACGGTTCAGTCAGCTCGCCGCCCGTAGAAATCCACATCGACGCGACCTGTCCGTCAGCCGGACCGGTGATGGCAAAGATTCCCATCTGGCCTCCAAGCACAATGGTGTATGTCTCTTGAGGAGCGGTTGAATTCGCCTGCACCTGTATGCCAGGAAGAATGACTGCCTTTGAAATGCTGTAACGCAAATACACGATCACTTCTTCGGGTGGCTCTGAATAGCCTATGACACCCCAGGGGCCTACATTCTCGATACTAATGTCCGAGATCGCAAGAGGCTCGTCAAAGGAAATCTCTACCAAAGACGGGGCGATGGGGCAGGAATAATCAACGCCGCCGCTTTCAAAGTTTACCGTGAACCCAGTGACATCGCTTCTGTCGAGTCCGACAAAGAACGAGTCGATGGGAATCGGAATGCCCGGCAGGTCCAGAGTAGATCCGACCGTACTGCCCGGTGTTCCAACCAGAGTAGCATCACTGGGAATTGCACTCGCGCCGCTAGTGACTGCTGCAGGAGGAAGGATGCATGCCGGAGCGCTCCTGACAGTCTCATAGCCTACCGTTGCCGCAGGCTGGATGCTTCCGTCCACATCAAGCTGGTCTTGTACAGCAACTGTCACGTTCGTGACATCTATCTCTGAAGAAAAAGTCAATAGAGCTCCAGAGTCCGGCTGAACATGGTAGCGGTACTGTACTCCGGCGCTTTCAAAGAACAAAGTAGCGTCAACCACTTCAGAGTTGACATTGACGAAAATTGATCTTGCCGGGTCAGGAGGGTCTGGAAATTGACGCGCATCCTGTCCCTGGCCCGAAAACACTACTTCAATACTGCCAGACGGCGGCTCTCTGCCCAAAGTTTCTGTCGTTCCATCAGGAAGAAAGTCGTCCGGATCGTCCTGAGAGCCAAGACCAATATCAGAAGTCGCCCAGAGGATTCCAGCTTCAAGAAGATACTTGATGTCCTGTCTAGCCTCTTCATCCGCGATCCCGTGGTCGGCGTCTGACTGGAAGTAGACTTTTCCCTGTCCATACTGATAGCTGTACGCAAACGCGCTTCCGCCGTCGTAATTCGCAAGCATGCTAGCGCCGGCTTCCAAGTCATCGACCCAGATGGCGCCCGATTGTTCTGGTGCCTGTTGTTTTAGAACATCACCCTCCTGCAAGAGGGTCCCCAGCGGGTTATTTACCGAGATGGTGACGTTCTCACCAGCACCTGAAAATCCTAGCGATCTCGCGCCAATCCATAGGTAGTTCGCCTCCAGATCTGCGGGCACTGCAGCAGAAGCCAGGTAGACGTATCCGCCACCGTCTTCTACAAAAGTTCGAATAGCTTCAAAATTATCAGGGGCCGCGGTGGCGATCACTACACTGTAAATTGACAGATCAATAGGAAGCTGCGAGTCTTGCACCACAAGATAGCCATGGTCACTCAGGATTTCAGTAACAATAGGATCGGAAGACGACGCGAGAACCAGAGCCGACGAAAGTGGGTAGACATGTTGATAACTTGATATGTAAGGGATGAGCGCGATAGCATTAACAGTAGCGATGAGCGTCAGGACTCTGAAACGTAGGATATTTCGTACTCTCGTGGAACCGTTACTCTGAAATCGGATTATATATCATTATCTAACTCTCAAGTTATTCAATTTTCAGGAACCGGATTACATATCACTACGGCATCAAGCTAATCGCGATCAACTTTCTCCACGGTCTCTTCGAAAAGATCTGTGGATCGTACCCCCTGACATTCACCTTTTGCGAAGCCCGCTTTACCAGATACAGAACCAGGCTGGCGATCGAGCGCCAGGTTCTGCTGTCTGGATTCGAAGTAAACGAAGTCAGGGCCCATTTCGCTGCGGTGAATACCCGGGGGTGATGGAGCATCGTATATTCCAGCAGGAGTTCCTTGGAGCTGGATATGATGTAATAGGCGTGTTCAAAGACCTGCTCTTTTGATGCATATTCCCTTGACGCTATGCGGCTCCTTCCCTTGCTCATTACCTGGATGATGTCGTCAAGGTTGTTTTCAGAGTCGATCAGATTTACGCACTTTGCCATCGTTGAAACAACATGGGAATCGCTCCCGGCGATGGTTGCCATGCCGTGTTCCTTTGCGAACCGCTCTGCAATCACGTTTGAAAACCGGTCGACGTTGTTGCTGTTGAACGACTCTATCATGTCGCACATGGTCGCCTTTTCGCGTACGCCGTTTGTGACTGCGAACGGGTGGGCCGCGCAAGAAACCCCGCCCTGCCGCCTTATTTCGTCAAGCGTTTCTTCAAGGGTCATGCCCGGTCGGACCTTCTCGTGCAGGCCATACGCAAGGACGTGACCCTGGGTGTCTACCGTGATCTCTTCTGCGGGGTAGATCCTGATCCGGTCGAATTTCCTGTGCGTATTCTTGTATTCAAGTATCTGCTTGTACCCATCAAGGGTGTTGTGGTTGGTCACAAATAGCACGTCAATCCCCTTGTCAAGGGCCGCCTGAAGTTGATCCTCGATTCGTATGCCGCAGTCAAAGGGCAGCCGGACCGAAGAGTTCTGGTAGTTCGAGAACACGTTATGGCAGTGAAGCTCGGCGGCAAGTATATCTGTCATGTGACCTGTGCTGCTGAGTTCACCCCGACTGAAGTCAAATACTGCCGCAAGTATTCCCCCTTACACAATGTGGGTTATATGAAATCGAGCCGTCACACGACGATTGAAAACAATTAAAGTATGCCGTGCATCTGATATTGAAAAGTCGTAATTGCTCCGCTCCATAAAGCTGTCAAAAGGATCTGCCATCTACTTTCTGCTCGTTTTCGTGGCAATAGCGCTTGCGCTCGAACTTGCACACGCCGATCATCTGGTGCTATTCGTAGTTGCGGCAATAGCCCTGATCCCGCTGGCAAAACTGATAGGAGATTCAACCGAGCATCTTTCGACCCATTACGGAGCAACCACAGGATCGCTCCTCAATGTGACATTTGGAAACGCGGCAGAGATCATTATTGCCATAGTCGCTATCAGTGCCGGGCTGTTGGACCTGGTCAAGGCGTCAATCACCGGGGCGATACTGGGAAACATCCTCCTGATTTTTGGGCTCAGCCTAGTAGCCGGCGGCTTCAAGTACAAAGAGCAGCGCTTCAACCGCGAAAATGTCGGCTTTCAGTCCTCGATGCTGTTCATTGCCGTGATAGGACTTGCTGTGCCAACGATTATTGCGACGACAGCTCTGTCCGGTCCTGGTAATCAGGAAAACCTGCAGCTGCTAAGCGACTCACTCGTCTTTATCCTGCTGGCAGTTTACATCCTGGGAATAGTGTTCACTTTCTTTACCCACAAGCACCTTTTCGTCCAGAAAGAAGCGCTGGAAGAGGCGACGACCTCAGGAGAAACCAAATTATCTGCGGATTCTGGAGCTGATCACAGCGGCCATGGCCATTGGAGTAAGAAAAAGTCGTTTATCCTGCTGGCAGCAAGCATGGGAGGAGTCATACTTGTCAGCGAGATCCTCGTCGGGTCTGTGGAGCAGACAGGCGAAGAACTTGGCTTTGGCGAGCTGTTTGTCGGCGCGATAATAGTGGGCATCGTTGGAAACGCGGCCGAGCACAGCAGCGCCATATTGCTTGCAAGGAAAGGCAAGATCGAACTTTCCATAGGAATCGCGGCCGGCTCTGGCACTCAGATAGCGCTGTTCGTCGTTCCCATTCTGGTATTTGCCGGGATTGCGATGGGACAGCCCTTCACCCTCGTATTCACTTTGTTTGAGCTTGCGATGATACTCCTAGGTGCCATAATCCTGAACTTGATCGTGCACGATGGCAAGACAAACTGGTTTGAAGGCGTGATGCTTACAGCCGTCTACATCATCATGGCGATTGGCTTTTTCTTCATCAACTAGTCGAAACCATCGGCTTGCGGCAGTACTAATTGTCGATCTTTTGCTCGCGCCTGAAATCGACGGCCATCTCTACCAGATGCCTGTGGATCCGGGAGTCGCCTGATAACTCAGGGTGAAATGCCGTGCCTATGACGTTTTTCTGCCTTACGGCAACGATCCTGTTGTTGAACTTTGCAAGAACTTCCACGTCCTTGCCTGCCTCCGTTACCGCCGGAGCCCTGATGAATATGCCCTTGAATGAGTCCTTGCCCACCATGGCCATGGGGATGTCAGCCTCGAAGGATTCGTTCTGCCGTCCAAAGGCGTTCCGTTCTATCACAATGTCCAAGTCGCCCATCAGTTTTTGCTTGGTCTCCCCGATGACCTTATCAAACGCCCGCTTTGAAAGCATTATCATGCCTGCGCATGTGCCAAGGACGGGCATGCCTTCTGATATCCGCTTCTTCATTATTGGCAGAGAATGCTGAATGGCTGCCAGAGTGCTCTGCACGGTGCTTTCGCCTCCCGGCAGGATCAGGCCGTCTATCTTCTCCATCTCCTCCGGGTATCGCACGACTTGAACAGTGCCGTCAACTTCCATTTCATTTAGCGCCTGTTCGGTAGCCGCGACGTTTTCCTCGATATCTCCCTGAAATCCAAGTACCCCAATGGTGACGGACTTCCTGGCGCCGCTCAAGCCGACTGGCCCCGATCCTGCATCCGAAGCTCCAGGTTCTTTGTGTCAAGGCCCAGCAGCGATTTTTTCTCGTCGACCATCTTTTGCGCCTCCATCACTATCTTGGGATTATCGTGAAAAGTCGTAGCGAGCACGACTGCCCTTGCGCGCTGCGCCGGATCGTCTGACTTGAATATGCCCGAGCCGACGAACACCCCGTCGCAGCCAAGGTTCATCAGAAAAGCCGCATCGGCCGGCGTGGTGATTCCTCCAGCTGCAAAGTTAACCACGGGAAGCCTTCCCAGCCGCGCCGTCTCCTCTGCGATGGCGTAGGACACCTTTAGCTCACGCGCCGCCTTCATGAGCTCCTGCCTGTCAGAATCCTGGTACAGCGAGCGTATCTTTCGAATCTCGGAATTTACAAGCCTGATATGCGTTACAGCCTCTGCAACGTTGCCAGTTCCCGGCTCACCCTTGGTCCTTATCATCGCGCAGCCTTCCTCTATTCTGCGCAGAGCCTCTCCAAGGCTCCTGGCGCCGTTGACAAAAGGCGTAGTGTAATCCCACTTCCAGATGTGGCGTTCCTCGTCGGCCGGCGTGAGGACTTCGCTTTCGTCTATCATGTCCACCCCGGTCACTTCAAGCACTTTGGCCTCGTCAACATGCCCTATCCTGCATTTTGCCATAACCGGTATCGTGATTGCGTCCATTATCTCCTGGATTACTTTGACACTTGCAGTCCTGGCCACACCTCCGGCCTTTCTGACATCATAAGGGAGCTTGTCCAGTACCATGACTGCCACCGCGCCAGCCTCTTCGGCAATGACGGCCTGTTCCACGTTCGTGACATCCATCACGACTCCATGCTTTTGCATGTGCGCAAAGCCGCGCTTTAGCAGAGTGGTCCCCCTGACCTTCCGGGCACTGTTGTCGAGAATCTCGACCTTGACACCCTTTGGTCTTGACTCCGTGGCGACCAGGGAAATGGTCATCACGATAAATGGGCTTGAATGCTCTATATATTTTCTCTCAGCCGTTCT
>DADA01000072.1 GCA_002494895.1 Nitrososphaera sp. UBA210 | reverse complement strand
TCGATCTCGGGTTCGATATCTCCTGGAAAGAACCTGGCTTTTCAGGATCAGCTGAGGCTCTTCACTACTTCCAATGGCACCGATGCTAGGCTGCACGCCTTTTACTATAACGGGAGCAATGTTCTCTACAAAACATCCGATGACGAAGGAGACACCTAGAGTTCAGCTATCTCGCTATCCACCGGCACAATCGCAGCGAATAACAACAGATGGTCCATCACCCCTTCTACCGCTGCCAACGGCACAGAATACGTCCATCTGTTTTACTGGACAAAGTCGGGCAGTACCACAACAATCAAGACCAAGCGCGGAGTAGTCGATGATCTTGACATCAATTGGGGATCTGTCGTTCAAATAGGGACTATTACAAGTAATGAGTCTTGTTCACCAGGAGCCTGCGTTTCGGTAACAACAACTTCAGATTCCAATGGCGCGGTCTATGCAGCCTTCATTTGGAACACCACCGGTGGCTCGTTTTCTCTCATAATCAAGAAATCCACGGACAGCGGCCTCTCCTGGTCAGATTCGCTTTCGCAGATCAATGGGATCGCAAGCAATATACTCATAATGACGCTGGCGCCGCTCGATTATCCCAAAATGCTGTTCGCGTATGCCAAACACGAAAACGCGACCCTGTTCTATCGAGTTTACAATGGCAGTGTGTGGGGATCGGAACAAACTATAACGAGCAACGGGTTGACGACCTTCACTCGAAAGCAAATGTCATCCATCTACCACGCGGGCGACGGCATGGCATATGTGGCCTATACAAACGTGACCGCAAGCGCCGGAGGGATCTTGAAACTCGCCAGGTTCTTTGGCAATGGCACCTTTGACGGG
Source organism: Nitrososphaera sp. UBA210 (assembly GCA_002494895.1). GTDB lineage: Archaea > Thermoproteota > Nitrososphaeria > Nitrososphaerales > Nitrososphaeraceae > Nitrososphaera. Next base: position 3,014 of record DADA01000072.1, on the reverse strand, counting down.
CTCGAGACGGTGGACAGCACACTTCGACATTACATTCCGAATATCATTCCGACCGACAGTGGTGGGATCAACATTAACTCGATTGCGAATAGCAAGATCTATAATATCCGCAAAACGGGCGGAACATGGGGAAGTCCCTACAACCCGTACGGGAGCTCGTTCAATAATCCTGACGAGCTTACCGCGACCTCTGTACTCGGTGGACAAATCGGAGCTATCTGGAAAGAGAAAACTTCTGCGCCTTTCGACATCGAATTTGAGAACGAACCCCCGAGAATAGAATGGGATCCTTCCACCATTAACGCCCAGACTGCCATACTCATGCCTCTACAGCTCAATTTTACCAGCACTCAAGTTGTATCGGAGGCAACAGTTAACGCCTCCAGCTCAATAACGGATTTGGTTATCTTCGCAAACACGACTCTAGTTGATATTCTCCCCGACCAAGTCCAGACTTTGCGAACCGAACTGATTATTCCCCCCAACGTTACTAGCGGCTGGTACAACGGAACGATAACAATGTACAGGAATGGAATCGAGATGCCCGATCCGCTCTCACTCAACATTCTGGTTCCGACTCTTTATTCCGAAACGGTAGAAGTTTCGAACGGCACTGTCACGAAAATATCAACGCCTTCACTTTCGCCATTCTTTAACAATACATACGACGCGATCGTATATTTCACCTTCCCTAACGGCACTGACATAGTGATCGACCATTATTTCGATGTGTTTGCTACAAACGCGACAGAACAATTATCATCAAGCCAAAGCTCCGCCTTGGTCATACTTGGTCCCTTCACCGCCATTTCCGACTACTTCACTTCGCTCATCAAAGATATTTCTCGGCCGTGGCCTTGGCAAATGTCGGAAGCGTACGCGCAGTCTGCTGAAGTGGTCACCCTAGACAGGTGTACGGAATATTCCATAAAGTACAGTCAGGATTACAGAATTGAAGATCAATCTTACATAAACGACGACATAGCCGTTGCAGGAGATGCGCTCAATGTTGACACTATTCAGCATCCATTGATTGTGAGGACGGACGTGCGGTGGGATCAGGTTGACTCTGGCTACTTTGACCTTACGACTGGAGAATGGGTTCACAATTTCACCAATTTAGAGACGGTAATTACAGACACATTTGAGAAGCTGATCATCACCGATGTGGAAGAAAATTCCAACAATAGGGCGTACATCGTGCTTGCCACTTCTGAGCCTCCGGAAGACATCAGGAGGAAGGCGGAAAGTCTATTTCCATTCTTTAGCTCGCCCATAGGACTTTCCGTAGATCAGACTTTTGCTCAATATCTGTACAAGGAGGAGGCAAATACTTTCATTAATCAGACAATCAACAAAATCATCGAGCTTGGATACGGTAGCAAAGTGGCGTACTGGCAGATTGACAACGAACCCACCCACCATCCGGCCCGCACTGTACAAGTGATAAACACTGTTCCATTCACGGTGGCCGTATTCACAGATTGGGAAAAAACCTCTGAGGCACTCAACCTCTGGTTGGATACGGTAGAAACTCTGGATCCTGCGACCCCCAGGATAATTAATGTAAATCAGGCCTCGGACCAGCACTTTATCCCTGAAGAAATGGAAGAGATAGGTTTTGTTTTTACGTTGACTCCCTTCATCAATTTGCTCGGAGCGGATCCGGGCGGCGAGCTAGGTGAAGAAATGGCTAGCAAGATGACCATAATGGGATTTGATATCTATCCCGATCAATGGGTGAACTACATCCCTGGCCCCGACGGGGGCAATATACCGCAAGCGTACACCGATTCATTGGAGGCGTTGAAGTACCAGTATGATATTGCAAAAGATGAATATGATTTCGCTGGCAGATGGGGAATAGCTGAACTAGCCGCTGGTCCGAAACTACCCTTGTGGGACTTGCTTGATCCCATACCTGATCTTTACGCCACTGATATTTTGAATCCGGAAGACGTATCAGACATGATCGATCTCGCTAAGGAGAATGAGTTCCTTCCTAATGATGCTCCGGCCATCATTTCACTATTCCAGTTGAGATCGCTTAATGCAGGAGACTTTGCAAAGAGATGGCCTTTCCATGACGCCTATGGGATCATTACAGACAGTAGTTCTGCAGGAAGCGTAAACACTGATTTCCTTGATGCCATAAATTCATCAGTCGAACAAAACTGTGGAATTTATCTCGGTCATGACATCGAAGTTAATGGGGATTCCGTATATGTGGTCTGGTCCGATGGCATACAAGTCGAAGACGACCTATCTAGTACAATCCTATTCAAGAAGAGTACTGACGCTGGAGCCAGTTTTGGAGATACCGTCACTCTTTCAACAACCGAAACTCCTGCGTACCCACAAATTGCAGTGTCAGGAAGCAATGTATACGCAGTGTGGCATGATATTGACAATGGGGAAGTATATTTCTCTCGAAGCACAAACGCGGGCTCCAGTTTCAATAGCCCTGTCAACTTGAGTAGTGATGCCGATTCCTCAGAATTCCCAAAATAATCGCAGCTGGAAATGATGTTTATGTAACATGGCAGGGCGACAAGCTCATTTTCGTCAAAAGTTCTAACTCTGGTTCCTCATTTGGCTCCCCTGTCAATATAGGCACAGGGACTGCCGGGATAGAAGATTCACAGATGAGAAAAGACGGCAGCAAGCTCTATTTTGCATGGCGCAGCTCAAGCGGCACCCATGATGTGTTCTTTAGGCGCAGCATAGACAGTGGAAGCACATTCAATGCCACGATTAGCCTGAATGCAGCCGGCTTCGCCATCGGATCCGGGATTTCAATTGCATCTTCGGGAAGCAATGTATACGTTGCCTACAGCGAAACGCCCGGCACTCAAGAGCACAATGAAATTTATTTTGTGAATAGCACGGACAGCGGCGCATCATTTGATGACCCAGTTGATCTGAGTTCAACCGTTGATTCCACTTCCAATTATCCAAAGATCGAAGCATCCGGGGACATCATTCATCTGGTGTGGCTGGAGGAAGAAGAGATA
>DADA01000080.1 GCA_002494895.1 Nitrososphaera sp. UBA210 | reverse complement strand
CTCTACGCAATCGTGGGTAAGATCCCGGGCAAATGGCATAATGTGTACCTTCCATATTCGCACCCGCTTTCCAACAGGGACCTGGCGGCAGTATCAATATTTCAGAGCAAGCTTATCACCGCTGACGACTTCAACAAGTTAAAGCCCTCTGTCAAGGAGCTGCGCACGTACGACAGCTCGGTGTGGCAGGAGACATTCTTTGAGCTCGTGAGGGAGATCAGGTTCAGGGAAAAGATAATGAAAAAGCTGCTGCAGGCTACAAAGAACCTGAACTTTGGCGAAGTGATGTTTCCTGTCTGCGATTTCGTGGGATTTTCAAAGCTGCATGCTCAACTCTCCCCTGACATCAGAAACATAACAGAGCGCGTTAGGCTGGTGAAAAACGCCTTCGACGAGAATTCCTTCCAGGAGATGGGCAACATCGACCTTCAGGTAGCCATCCAGGCGATAGCCAGCGAATCGCCGAGGACAGATATTTTCACCAGAGACGAGGAGCTCCACAAGGACGAATCGTGGACGGTCCTGGTGGACTCTAGCAAGAGCCTGACGGGTTCAAGCAATGACCTTCGCGCCGTATCGATATGCCTTGCCGAAACTGCCAGCTCTATTCTTAGTTCCAACCCGTGGGGGATGTTTGCCTTTTCCGACAACCTCCACTGCATCAAGGATTTTGATGAAAAATATGACAACATGGTAAAGGCAAGGATAGGCGGCCTTCAGATCGGAGGGCTCTCCTACATCCCGGATGCGATAAGGGCCTGTGCTACTCTGGTAAGGCAGAATTCCAAGGACAGGAATTTCATGATACTGGTGACCGACGGGCTGCCGTCGGGATACGCCGATATCGACAAAGAGTTTGGGATTTCGGTAAGGGAGCTCCGGGGAAAGGGCATCAACCTGATTGCCATCGGCATAGGCAGCAAGGCCATCAAAAGAACGGTCAAAAATGCCAGGGTTATCAACAAGCCCACCGACATTGCCAAGCAGTTCATGGACGTATACATGAGCCAGGCGGGGTAATAATTGGCACCAGACAGGTCGTCAGGCAGGCTTTCTGACAGACAAGCCAGGCCGGCAGGGGTCTTTGATGTAAGAATTACATCATAATCGTCTAGGTTTTACATGAAAATCTGTACTTTCAAGCAAGTCTACATATGTGGTACTCTACATACAACAGCTACTTTATATATATCTGAAACATTGTTCCTGTTCCCCGATCAAAAATGGCAGCTAGCTTCAAAATGGACGAATTCAAGGTGTCAAACCCGAATTCAGAAATAGAAAACAGCCTGATTTCAGAATTACAGAAACTAGACTTGACGCTGAACGAGGCAAGAATACTCTTGTTCCTGATGACGCACGGAAACTCGACAGCAAGCGATGTGTCAAGACATACAGGCATCCAAAGGACGGAAACATACAACTACATATCAACACTTCTCTCAAAGGGCGTGGTATTTTCGACCTTTGACAGGCCGCAGAAATACTACTCGCTCCAGATGGACGAGGTCATCGACTGCCTGGTGCAGACAAAACAGAACGCTCTTCAGTCAATAGCCGAGAAAAAGAAGGGCTTCCAGGAACTGGTTGATACCATAGTCAGCAATACTGTGGTCCACGAGTCCGACAAGAAAGAGAGCTATCAGATAGTGATGGGCGAGAACTCTATCAATTCCAAGATAAAGAGGATGCTCGCTGACGCAAAGGAAGAAGTCACGATTCTTGTCACCGACAGGAACCTTGTGAACTTTTACCACGCAGAGATTACGGATCAGCTGATCCAGCTCACGAGCAAGGGCATTCGAGTAAAGCTCAGGACGCCGTGCAAGAACGCCACAGACTATATAAACGGAGAAAACGAGGAAGGTCGCAAGGCAAGCAGCGCGATATCGTTAAAGACGACAGCAAAGGTGGTCCCAGTGAACTTTGTCCTGGTGGACAACAAGGACATTATCCTGCTGCTGGAGAGCAACTCGTTCAAGAAATCAGAGCTGTGCGGATTCTACACAAACAACCTCTCAATGATATCGGTCTTTAGGTTCATTTTTGATAACCTTATATAGAAGATCGAGCTGTGCCGGCATGTGTCTGCCGGCAGCGCTATTGAGAGGCTGTTAGACAAGATCGACGGCGATCTCTCCGACTATTTGGTCTTTGCCGGCATACTGGACAACAACGCAAAACTGCTTAGTTACAGGGTCGGCAAGTCCAGTTTTTCTCTTCCCATCGAAAGGCATGACACGCTGGATGTCCAGATAGCGCTGATGTTTTCCCTGATAAAGCAGCTTGAAGACATTTCCGGCGCCCACAAGCTGTCGGTAACGCGGTTCTCAAAGCACGACATTTTCATGTTCGGGAGCCAGGACCTCCATATTTTCGTCATTACATCCCCTACTTCGGAGGAAAGGGTCGCCAAGACACTGGTGGAGCTTGTCGGGACCATGTCCGGCCCAACCCCCGTAGAGAACCTGGTAACAAAGACATCGTCAGCTCCCCTGACAAGACGGCAGGAACACGCTGTAACCACGACCCTGACTACAGCGCAGCCACGTGCGGATCCTTCGCCATCGGAGAGGCGAGTGCCGATGCACAAATCCCGCCCTGATGCAATCAATGTCCTGCAGGGCTACCTCATGGGCGTTGAAGCAGGTTGCAGCATTGAGGACGACATTGAGGGCCGCTACAAGATCAAGGCCACAGAGGATGACAGCAGGCTTTCGTGGTCATTGCTCGAGAAGATCAGTGCCGTTTTCAGCGACAGAATCGTAATACACCATATCGGCAAGGACGCAGATGGCAAGGTTTTTGTAAGAATTTCAACAAAGTAAGCAGATTTCGTATCCTTTTCATCGCCATTCTGATGTTGTAGCAGCCTTTTACACACTAATCGATATACGTACGCCAAAGGGCTTTACGTTAATTGGCATTGCGGGGTAGTACGCACAGTCGTAGAGGGCTTAGCACCATAGTCACTTCCGTGATGCTTGTAGCAGCAGTAGGCATTATGGGCTCATTCCTGGTCGCCTGGTCCAACTCTAGCTTTACTGCCCAGCAGGTCACCATTGCCAACCAGACAGACAGCAAGATCAACTTGATCAGGGAAAGCTTTGTCGTCGAAGATGTCTGGTTCTATACGCAGGGCGTCGACAAAATGAATGTCACCATGCGAAACACGGGCGACGTGGCGATCAGGATAACTCACATTTACATCAATAATACCCAGGTCTGGAACACGGGCCAGGTCATCAACGCGACAAAAGTGGCCGAGATAAGCTTCGATAAAGACTGGAACCCGGGCAGCCCTCAGGCAATATGGATAAAGACCCAGAGGGGCTCCGAGGTCAAACAGATCTGGAAGTCATAAGGTGATCTGGATGAGAAGAACAGGCGTAAAACAGCGGAAAGGTCTCAGCACAGTTGTAGCAGGCGTTTTCATGATAATAGTAATGTCCAGTGCTATCGGTGTCACCGCCTGGACAATGCAGCAGCAGGACAGGGTCACGGACGAGATTCTGCTGAAGACCAACGAAAAACTGTCGCGCCTCAGCGAGGAGCTAGAGATCTCTGACGTAAGAATCACGAACAACAAATTCAATATTACTCTTATCAACGAAGGTGGAAGCGCTTCGCGCGCAAAGGCGATTTACATTGTTAATGAAACTGCTTCTCCAAAGGAGCAGTACAGTTACGACATTGATTTTCTGGTTGACGGAAGGGAGGTAGTAAAGAACGTGGGACAGGCCCTGGCGTTCACAGCCAAGAACACGACCTCGTATTCGATAAGAATCATTACAGAGTCGGGAAATTCCGCTTCTGCCGAGTACCTCGCGGCTGCTTCGACTCCTCTGCCCATGACACTTTACGTCTTCCCGCCGACGGTCACCACCGGCGAGAACGTCACCATTCTGTACGCAATAACGAACAATATCACGAACGATAATTCGCCTTTGTCTATCTCGCCGAAAATCACGAGTTCCATAACGTGTCAGCTTGGCCTTTCGTGCACCCTGACAAAGATAACAGCAGCCCCCAGCCAGGTTGTCATTCACAAAGGATCTACCGCGCTTATCAAAGAAGTTTACAGAGCGGACGGACCCGCAGGCACCATAATGACTTTTAATGCGAGCTACATCGGCGCAAAGGCCGGAAACTATGTCATCGAGAAAGGAAGCATCATAGTGGTGACTCTCTCGCAGGGTATCGTCACAAGCATAGCGACTAAACCAGATATGTATTTGATTCTACCTGGACCTTTCGGAAAGAGTACGCAGCACGGACTATGGGGTGCAGTCGTGGTCAACCCGACTAACAGTCCCATGACAGTCTCGAGAGTGCTGATAACTGCATTTACCGGATCACACACAGGTGCAACCAAGATAGTGCAGTCAGGATGCGCTACAACGGCTATAGTTCCGCCGACTGCCACCGAATGGTCATGCCCGCATGACAACCAGATCATGTGGAGAGATCTCTCGGCCCCCGAAGTGCTCAACCCTGGCCAAACGAAAACATTCCTAGTAAGGGCGCAGCCTACGAGCCTGCCGCCGGGCGAGGAGGAGCCGGGCGCCACTATAGCCGCCACCGTCTACACTGACACTGGCGTATTCACTAAAACCGGATACACGGTAGGAATGACCGAGATCAGTCAGCCTTTGGGAAATGTGTACCTTACCGACACGATTGATAATTCTAATTCTCCAACTGGTGCGCTAGACAATGCACACATGTTGGGCCACTTGAATGGCCTTTCGCCAGGTACCAACACGACATTCCACGTCGCGATAGCTGATCTTGACACTAATAGCGCCACACAGATCAACTCCGGTGCGAGATTGATAATCAATGTGCCTCCGGGCTTTGCCAATGTAACCGTCACTTACTCTAATGGCTTTTCAGGTTACACGGTAACCCAGCGTGCAGATGGAATTACCCAGATAATAGGGACCCGATCAGGAAATACAGGTGACGATGCGAATGGAGAGGCTTACATCATAAGATTCTGGGCGATAACCCCCTCGCCTGCCGACAACACAGTTTATCTTATGTTTGCCTTCATGGATGGAGTCACCAATAGCAGTCCCCAATTCTCTGCCGGAGCACTGGCTGAAATCGCGCTAGAAGTGTTGGGCACTTGATCACCAGAGAACCGCTATTTCGGGTGAGCTATAATGAAAAGTGATAGACGCGCATTAAGTTCAATCATAGGACTGGCGTTCATGATAATAGTACTGGCGGCGGCTTTGGGCACGACAGCTTGGGTTCTTCAGCAACAGGGAAGGGTTTCGACGGAAGTAAGCCTGAAAACCAACGAGTATTTGAACAGGTTGAACGAAAAAGTCGAGATCTCGAAAGTGCGGATAAACAATGACAAGCTTAACTTGACTCTTTCCAATAATGGTGGTTCAGCAGCGCAGGTGAAGACGATATACGTCGTGAACGAGACTTCTTCTCCGAAAGAGCAATTCAGGTACGACGTTGACTATCTCGTAGATGGAAGGTCTACGGTCGCGAACGTTGGACAGTCGATGCCGTTTGTGGCAAAGAACACGACTTCATATTCTATCAGAGTCATAACCGAGGTGGGAAATGCGGCATCGGCGACTTACTCACCGGTCTCCGCGATCAACCTTCCGCTCCTCCTCTCAGTTGTACCCGGAACGGTAACCACGGGAGAGAACGTTACTCTGCTGTATACCATCACAAACAATTCTACAGGTAATGATCCTTTGATGATATACCCGACGATCACGAACTCCATTTCATGTCCCGGGGGGCTGACTTGCACTGCGACGAAGGTGTCGTCAGGTCCCAGCAAGGTGGTCATAGAAAAGGGACATTTTGCTTTGATCAAGGAAACCTACAGGATTGATGGACCGCCAAACATGCTCGTTACCTTTAATGGCAGCTTCGCGGGCGCAAAGAGCGGTAACTATGTTACCGCAAAAGCCACAGTCATTGTGGTTACGCTCTCACAGGATTTAATTTCCGGCATCGCTACAAAGCCGGAAATGTTCCTGATTCTGCCCGGTCCATTCGGAGACAGCGGTCAGAACGGTCTTTGGGGAGTAGTGGTCGTGAACCCGACGAATAGCCCGATGTCAGTCTCGAGAGTGATGGTGACCGCATTTACAGCATCCCACACGGGTGATGTGGTTATGGTAACTAGCTGCCCTCTCGTCGCAATATTTCCCACTACATCCGCTGAATGGTCGTGTCCTCACAACAACATGATCCAATGGAAAGATCTGGCCAGTCCTGAAAGCCTCGCCCCCGGCGAAACAAAGTCATTTCTCGTAAGAGTGCGCCCCAATAATCTGAATATCGTCGAAGATCCGGGTATCACTGTCACTAGCACGGTATATACAGATATTGGAATATTCACAAAGGCCGGGTTTACAACGGCAATGGGCGACGCCGCCAATCCCCTCGGAAACGTCTACTTGACCGACACGACTAATACTGGTACTGGATCTGGCGGAGCGCTGAACAACGTAAACATGTTTGGTCACCTATCAAATATCCCACCCGCCTCAACTCAGACATTCCATGTAGCGATGGCTGATCTCGATACCGTTGACACTACGCGAATCAACTCGGGGGCAAGATTGATAATTAACGTGCCTCCGGGTTTCTCAAATGTACAAGTTACCTCCTCAGTTAATTTCGCCGCACCTACCGTCACTGTGCGCGCGGACGGCATCACCCAGATAATAGGAGTCAGAACGGGACATACAGGTGACAGTACATCCGGAGAGGCTGCGGTAATCAGGTTTACAGCCATCACTCCATCCCCGCCTACTGACACGACGTACATCATGTTTGCTTTTATCGATGGGCTGACTAATGCCAGCCCTCAAATCTCGGCCGGAGCGTTAGCACAGATTGCCTTAGAAATAGACGTTCCATGATAGTCGCTAATGCGGAGTATAGCCAGAGGATGTGTACCTAACTGGTAGCCAGATAGGGAAAAATGCCATCGCGGTGATTTCTAGTCATCGCTTTTACGGTTTCCACGCTACTGCTCGTCCGCTATGCTGCTGATTCTCCGGCTCTTCCGCTTTCGTATTCCATACTCGCTTTTATAACAAATCTTTCAATCTCAACATAATGACTAAAAGTAGAACGATCGCAGCAGTTGCCGCGCCTTTTCTCGCAGCGCTAGTCATATCAGGGACATCATCAGGCCTGCCCAATGCTTATGCTACCGGTTATGGTCACGATGATTACGACGATGACTACATAAAAAACATCATAAAGAAATCGCTTCTGAACCGCTTGAGCGACCACGATCACGATGACATAAAGGAGAAGCTGAAAAAGCTGATAGAATTTGACGTTACCTGCGACCAGGATCAGCAGTCGAACCTTCCACTCGACACACTCGTGACTTGCGAAGCATCAGCAAACGTCAAGGAACATGAGATCTTTGAAAAATACCCGATACTTGCCAAGATACTGATCAACATCTTTGTCAATGACCTTCACATCACAGTGACTGACCCGTCAGGAGAAGCCGCGTTCCAGGAAGATATTGAAAAGTGGTGGGACAACAAGCAGTATGACGCAAACGACGAGTATGGAGCAAAGAGCAGGGAATTCTCGTTCAGTCTCGACGAGCATGGTCAATGGACATTGGAAGTCGAATTCACAAAGTTCGGCCGCGTGATCAAGACCTTTGACTGCTCATTCTTTGTGCTGCCAGAATCTCCCATAGGGGCCTTGGCCATGATTGGCTCATCGCTTGCCTTGCTGGGCGGATTCGTCGGGCTGCGAAGATTCAGGAATTAGCATCTGATAGGTGGTTTCATACCACCCCTTTTTTCTTTCCAGATCGAAACAGATCCACAGACGGTTAGCAATGGATCGTGTTCTGAAAATAGCTCGTACAGATTCCCCGGGTTCTATGACTGGTAAAGTGAAAATAGAGGATTAGGATCCTTTTACAAGGATTCCCTTTAGCGCCTGGTTGTCCAAGAGTGCGTCCATCAGCTTTTGCTGCTCTTCCTTTGGAAGCTCGTTGGACATTTCAAGCGAATCTATAGCCCTGAGCTTCCAGTAGCTACCTATCGCGTCTTCGACCGTCGACTGCGCGTCGAATACGATCTTGCCAAAAGCAGTCAGTAGATACTTGCCGCTCTTTTTCCTGACCAGACCCGCTTTTGTCATTCTTGAAAGCCGAGAATAATACTGTTTTCTGGTAAGCTTTGTCCTGCTCTTCAAACTCTCGCTATCAATGATCCCCTGGGCTATGGTCTTGAACAAGTCCATGGATTTATCATCGGCAATAGTCCGTAGGACTGTGGCCGGTGTCTGCAACTTAGCCATCTGCACCTCAATTCATTAATGCGTGCTTATTATACATTTATTGCCTGTCTAATGCGTTTATAGTTCAAGATTATCCTTTTTTGGGGATTCAAATGAGTGTCAGGGATAGAGTTGACTCAGATAGCAGGCAGGAACGCACCAGCGCAAAGCATAGCTTGAAGCACCATATGAAGTGGAAATATCCTTTTATGTTGAGCTCGCGCCAATTCTGCATCGATCGATTTCAGACTTTGTTTCATTTTTTGAAGCCTAGTAATAACGAATGCAAAAAACACACTCGATGAAATGACCACTGCTGTATTGACAAATCCATAGACCGCCCAGGAGAGAACGATCATCGCTGCCGCCAGAACGACGAGCAATCTGATCGTGTCAAGTCCGCCCATCACTATGGGAATGGTGCGCCGCCCAGCCGCTTTATCTCCGGCCATGTCTCCAAGATCATTCAGGGTTGAAGAGATGAATATCATGGTTCCCAGTAGCACAATCGCGTAAAACGCTGGTGCAAGATTGGCAACAATTTGGTCCATCCCATGAATGGATGTCATTCCGAGAACTGCACAAAGAGCGTAGAATGAAGCGATCGCAAGGGTCTTGACTACGAATCTGTTCATCAGCTTGACGCGTGGAGCAGAATACAAGATTCCGATGAGCAGCATTGGGACAATAAGCAACATGGTCGCCACATTGAGCGTGGCTGCAGCGAGAATTGCTGCGGTACCATTGGTGGACAGGACAAAGATCCACGCCTGTTGCTTTGAGACCTTGCCAGATGGTATTGGCCTTTTTTTTCCATTGGCCCTGTCCAAGTCCGCATCGATAAGATCGTTTAGTATGTACATCCCAGTCGCGATCAGCAACGAAATCATGGGCGCAGGAATGATCCTTTGCAATAGCAGCAATGTGCTCGACTCTGCAGAAAGCACGCCAAAGAATCCCGGAATAGTAAATAGCCCCGCCACTGTTGCGAGCGAGTACAGCACTCCCCACTTCCAACGCGATTTGAGTAAGAGCGCCTGCGACTCTAGCAGTGAGGATTGCGACTTTTCTACGGTATCGTTCGTTTTTCGCCCGTCTAGCGAGGGTATCATTACGCTATTGTGTTTCAAAGCTGCCTTTTTTGGGTAAAGTAGCTTCGCTAGGGAAATATTGAAGAAAATGCCGTCATGATGGGGAGTACTCATTGTCAGCCATATCCCGGGATAGTTCCGGCCACGCGATAAACGATTATAGGTAGATACCTACATTAATAGGTAACTTTTGTCTATTGTGACATGTTTGGACGAGCGAATTTCGTCGAAATCGTAGATTGGAAGGTGCCGACGGACTTGCTATTTTTCTCTAACGCTGACTAAAAGCTGGGGAATCGCCGCTGTCTTGGCAAGTGTACCATAATACGATATGAACCGCTGCGCCAGATAGGGATCGTCATACTGCGATATAGCCAGAGTGAACTGCTCGGGGCTTGAATAGTTGGTTGTCTCGTAACATACTGCAGTACCATCCACAACCATAAAGCTCGCAGCCAACGTGGTCCTCCTCAGATCGAATCGCGGTGAACGCACGATCGAATTCACCATGTCAAACGTTTCCTTGTTTGGCGGAGTCCTTAGCACCGCGTTCAGCCGGTTCTCCACGCATATCTGATCCGGCAGGCCGTCGAGCATGTGGAGCGTGACGCCGCTTGCCACTTTTGCGAACAGGAGCTTTGAAAAATGTGGATCGTGGTATCGCGTTGCAAGGTACACTTCTTTCTGCGCGCCTTCCAGGAGCTTTGTGACTTCGACTACAAGTCGGTTATAGTCCTTGATTACTGAAAAGCCGGAAAGATGTGTGCCGTTCACCATGCTTTTCAGGTTGCAGTTCTGGATTATTTCTTCGATGACCTTTTCCCTTTGCTGCAGCGGAAAATCATGCCTTGACTTTAGGACATCAACAGCCTTCAGATTCCAATAGTTTGCCAGTATCGCCTCCATCGTTCGAATGTGACCGTTATAGACCAAAGATCCGAACGTAGTCGTGCGATAAATAGAGCTGCGCTTTTCAACGAAGCCCAGGTCGCGGAGTTTTTTCAGTCGTGCATAAAACTGCTTCTTGCTCAGTTTTCCTGTGGCGCCTGAAGATGCCTTGAAGCCGGAATAAGCCATCTTCATTATTCCCAATGAATGCCGGTCTGATAATACGGAAAAAACCTGTTCTGGAGTAGCTTGCTCCGGCATATCTCCGTACGAAAGTAGCCTCTGAGCTATTTAACTGTTAAGAAATACCCGTTTACGGGGATAATGGGCATTTAATAGAAAGTGGCGGCCAGAATCACGGAAAAATTGGAAAATATTTCAGACCCATTAATGCGATGTCAGCCAGCTGACCATGCCAGAGACGAATTTTCTTCTGTCTTCTTCACGGTATTCCTCCGACTGCGAGTAGAATATCGCATCGTAAAACCAGTGATTGCAGTCCAGTGACTTGACAGTCTTGTCCGGGCTTTTCAGCATCTTGAAAAATTCCTCCGAAACCTGTGGATAGACATTTCTGTCCTTTGTACCATACAGAATCAAAACGGGAACTTCAATGTCTGCAAGCTCTTTCAGCTTGCTGTTTCTTTCTGCCACGATGTCAATTAGGTACCTGAAGGAATATCGGAAAATTACTTCGCTGTTATTCGTCATGCGGGCATACTGACTTCCGCCTATCCTGACGTATCCAGGAAGAACTCTTGCAATATCTACCCGAGTGCGCGGAGAGAACAGGCGACCCACTAGCAGATAAATGAAAGCCAGAGGATTGGGTTCTGCGTCAGACCTCTTTATCCCCTTGATCCTGATATACGGAGACAACAGAATCAATCCATCGACAGATTTCCTGAACAGATGAGCGTACCAGAGCGCAAAGGTAGATCCCATGCTGTGGGCAAGAATGAATACTCTGGACGATTTCTTTTTTATTTCCGAGACAATTTGGTTGATGGACTGCAGACAGACTTTAAAGTCCAGGTCGCCCCTTGTTCCGCTGGAATGACCATGACCTGGAAGGTCGATGCTGTACAAATTGTAACCGGATTGCGACAGAATCCTTCCTGCGTATTCAAAAATCGCTGCGCTGCAGCAAAACCCGTGGATGCAAAGAACCGCATCGCCTTTGGAACCCGCACCTGGAATTTCAATCACATTTATCCTGCCACTTGCAGTTTCGTAAAATGCCAGTCAGGTCAACTCCGAGTGAGCCCAGAAAGCAGATGTTTCGTAATTCATGACGACCAAAACAAATTCACCTGCGGCCAATTGCGCTAAAGAACCTGGCGTATGTGACGTATGCTACTTTGCTCTTTGCCAACTGTTTCAGATTCCCGTACATTTCAGCATATTGCCTTCCGTCCAACAGTCCCATGCTCAAGATCTGCGGTCTCAGGCTCTCCATGATGCGCCATCCGAGGCTGCTGTACGGCTCGCGACCCATAAGCAAGCAGGGAGAGTAGCAATCCACGCTGGCGTCCAGCGATTCGTCCACCAAGAGCTTGTACAGTTTTCTGCCTGCCAGCGGATCACCTCCTGATTTCTTTAGCAATGCGACATAGACCTTCCTCAGAGCTTCTACGTTTCTATCTTCCGGATAGCAGAGCCATGATCCGGCAGAGTGGTCAAGTTCCTGAACTACAATCGCACCTCCGCGCTTTAGCAGCCGCTTCATGGACCTCACGGCGCTGCTCTTGTCGCGCAGGTGGACAAAGAGAAATCGAGAAAAAACTATGTCAAAGCTTCCGATACCGTCAAGGCTGCTATCAGAAATATTATCACGAACATATTCGACATTAGACTGGGTGCTAACGCTCCTGCAGTATTGCAGGTATTTTTCGTCTATATCCACCCCGACAACCCTGCCGGTCCTTCCGACGATGTCGGACATCATTCGGGTCACCGGGCCCGAGCCGCATCCGATGTCGATGCACCTCATTCCCTTCCTTATGCCGGCCTTCACGAGAGCCTCCCGGCTTAATGGTCCAAATAATCCGGCCTGTATCTCGAGCCGCTTGATCTCCTTTGCAAGATTCCCCAGAACATAGCCAGGCGCCAATGCCCTCAGATCCCAGCCCAGGCAAGCAGAAGATCGCTGAGTTTACGAACCGAAGCGCCCAAGCTCACAAGGGCGGATATTTTGCCGATTCAATTAACCTTTTCTGTCCCCCTCTTCTTGAACAGCCCCTCGTGATTGGATCATCCTGCCAACATAGTACATATAGACTATATAGAAACAGTTCTTAAGGTCGTAGTTGGTGGCGTCAGTATGGCAACTACGTTCGTTGGCTCTCCACATGTGCGGGCTGTCAGCATAAATCCGATCTCTGATCAAGTCAAACGCCTCAAAGTGATCTCGTGCGACCTTTGTGATACAGGGATGGCTTCGTACGACGTCTTTATCGATGGAATAATAACAAAGGTAAATGTTCTGAAACGATGCTGTGACCAGTGTGTAAAGTCTTTTAGCCAGCAATTGCCCTGATTATTAGCATGCTGGCGGCAGCTATCGCGGCGCTGGCTGGTATCGTGATTATCCAGGCATAGACTATTCGCCTGCCAAGGCCCCACCTGACAGCAGAAAATCTTTTTGTCGAGCCGACGCCCATGATGGCGCCTGAAATCGCGTGCGTCGTGCTAACGGGTATGCCAAGCCACGCCATCGATGTCAGTATCGCACCCCCTCCGGTCTCGGCACAAAAGCCCTGATAGGGCTTCAAGTTTGTAAGGCGGAACGCCATCGTCTTTACGATCCTCCATCCCCCGAAAAACGTTCCAAGCGCGATAGCCGCTGCTGCCCCTAACACCACCCATAGTGGAACAATGAATGCTTCAGTCTGGAGCAGGCCACCAGCAATGAGCAGCGCAGTTATGACGCCCATCGTCTTTTGACCATCGTTTGCTCCATGTGTCAGAGAAAAGAATGAAGAAGATGCGATCTGTAGCCTGCCAAAGATCCGGTTCACCCTTGCGGAAGTTGACCTTCTGAGAAAATACATTATCGCGACAGCAAACCCTGCGGCAATTGCGAATCCTACTGAGGGAGAAACCACCATGAAAACCAGTACCTTCTGAATGCCGTCCAGTACTACTGCCTGCAACCCTCCTACCAAGAGTGCAGATCCCACGAGCCCTCCGATCAGGGCATGGCTGCTGGAAGAGGGAAGGCCGAACCACCAAGTAATGAGATCCCATGCTATGGCTCCTATCAGTCCAGCCATGATCACATAAACAGTCGAAAATTCTGGCTGGATTATCCCCTTGCCTACCGTGGCTGCAACTGCTGTCCCAAATACAAACGGACCGGCAAAGTTTGCCACGGCAGCCATCGCCACTGCTTGGAGCGGCCGTAGTACCCGGGTACCTACCACTGTGGCTATGGAATTTGCAGCGTCGTGAAATCCATTGACGAAATCGAAGAACAGCGCCGCGGCTATTGCGCCATAAACAACAAAGATTACCTCCTGTGCCACAACACATCAACCGTATTTCAGAGCAATGTCCTCAAAGACGTCCGCGACATCGGCACACCTGTCAAGCGCTCCTTCGAGCGTCTCGTAGATTTCTTTCATCTTGATAATTTCTATCGGGTCGTTAGTTTCAAAAAGCTCCGCAATGGCGTTTCTGTAAATAGTATCTCCTTCGTGTTCATATTTGCTTATCTTGCGGCAATGTTCCATCAAGTCCGTGGAGCTCTTGAAATGCCTCAGCCGATTCATCAGGAGGTGCACTTCCTGCGTAGCTGACAAAAGTGTCTTGGCAAGCTCCACCATGTAAGGTGTGGGCCTGGGAATCTTGAAAAGCACGAACCTTTCAGCGGTTCCATCTGTGTAGTCCAAGATCTCGTCTACAGCACCCGTAAGCTTTGAGATGTCTTCTCGGTCGAGCGGAGTGACAAAGGTCTTGTCAAGCAAGGTATAGAGGTCGTGGGTGATGGCATCGCCCTGATGTTCAAGGTCTTTGATTTCTGCCTTTCGTTCCTTGATATTGTCAAACTTTGATACCAGTTCAACAAGAGCTCCAGTTGCCTTCAGCAGGTTGGCGCTCTGCATTACGAGCTTGTCAATGATCTCCCTGTCATTGGCGCGAACCCAGGACAGAAAGCCCGCCTTGACCATAGGTGCGCTACCTGACTACATGAATATATTATCTTCTGCCTAGAACTATGTGAACTATATTGGCATGATCACTTTTTCGATCATGTCAGGGTGCCTGTCTTCGTAATGCTTCGTCAGCTCTTTTGCGGAAGAAAAGCTCTTTGTGCAGGTATCACATCCAAATGGCAGGGCCTCGACGTGATTTTTCTTCATGGCAAGTCACCGTGCTGGAGCAGCCTTTTCGTAGGAAACTTGCTGCTGCTTCTTTTTGTCCATGAGCTTGGCTTCCTCCATCCTAGAATGCTTCTCGTACTCTTCCAGACTCGTGAAGGATGTCGCGCACTTGTCGCAAACCAGATAGCCTGAATCCGATACGATCGAGACCAACGGCCTCTGTGTTATTCGGACAACTCTTCCGCGTGGGAGGCTTATCGCTATCAGGCCACCATCCTGCCAACTTTTGAAGTGTTTTTCAAATTGCTCGTATACAGAAAGAGTAAAACAGGCTACAGGATCGTTTTCAAAATCGCATGACTTCTTGTTTTGGATGTATTCCGTATGGAGCTTTTGTAGCCAGCGGTCCACAAGGTGTGGATGCTCTAACAGAATCGATTCCACGATCTCTGGCGTGTAGATCGCGATCTTGGTTTCAAGGGCATCATTGGGTACTATAGAGTAACCCTTGAGCTTTAGCCCAAGCGAACTGTCTTCGAACGCGCTCGACATGGCTATATTATATATATTCAAATAATTAAGGCTATCCCCATATTAGAAAAGAATAATTTGCCAAACTAACAATGACCATGAAGGAATCTAACCAGAAATGATTGTTTCATGTAATTTTCGTTTTATCACCTGAGCGGAATTCACCGGACTGAGGTTAAGCTGTCAGATTTCCCTGTTTTGCACTACGTCCCATCCCGCCCGAAATGGCGTGCCAAGAGAGCCATCCGGGTTGGTTGGCCTGTAGATCAGCTCTATTCTCTCAAAGTTCAGCTTCACATTTTCATTCGGAAGCTCTCCGGTAGCCGAAGACTCTATGAAGGAGCTGATTACCACTTTTTCGAGTTCAACTTTCATGAACTGCTGGCCCGCTAGATCCGTCCTAATTCCGGTGAGTACGACCCTGTCGATCACTTTGCTCGAGGCGCTTGCCAGGAAAAGCTTGGTAGACGACTTATCCTGGAGCTTTATCACGGCTAGGTCTTCAAACTTTGCCTTTGCATCACCGGAACTCCCGGCGGTGACCTCCCTCGAGACGCCCCAGCTAAAAGAGACAAGTTCGATCTGTTCCTCGTGTCCCGGAGCTGTGGACTCGCCCTTGATCCCGTCTACTTTGAGGAAATAATCCACAGTTGCCGCGTTGGCAATGATTACAGGTGGAAAGTCAAGTTCCTGCACCACATGGTCCGAGGTCCTGCCTGGAGTGACGATCCCTGCCACTGCAACAAAGGCAGCTAGAATCGAGCCCGCGGCAAGAGTGGCGAGCTGATACTTTGACTTTGTCCGCACACTTCAGCGACGCAGGTACTTGTCTATAACTTCTATCTACTGCTGTACAGATCTCTGGACTACCTAGCAAGTTGTACCTAAGCTGGGCTACACATTGCACCAGCCTAGCAAAGCCAGAAAGTTTTATGTCGAGGCAGCCCGACTTCCAGTCTAGTGAACTACAAGTCCCTGTGCAAGGGAGTCTCTGAACTGCATCCCAACAGCGAAGTCGTTATCGTCATTTCAAAGGGCAGGCTTGCTGCCTCCCACATGAAGTCGGGTGGGCCTGCGCCCGATGAAAAGGAATTCCGGAAAATGATCTCTCAGCTGGACACCGTGATCAAGACGGTAAAAGCAAATGAGGACAAATTCGGCGAGCTGGGATTCGTGACTGTTCACTACAAGTATGTCGACGGATTGTTTTTCCCGATTAGCGATCATGACACGCTGATAGTTGGGATAATGCCTCCATATGACCACAGCAGCTTTGTGGATGGAGTATCATCCATTTTGGCCAAGCAGAAAAAAGGCAAACCCTAGAACGATACCTTGGGCTCGTATCTTCCAAATACCCCGCGGAGGGTTCCACTTATTTCGCCTAGCGTGGAGTAGCTCTTCACCGCAGTTATGATAAGCGGCATGAGGTTTTCGTCCTTCTCCGCCGCCCTTTGAAGCTGCTCCAAAGCGTGACTCACCTTGGACTTGTCCCGGCTGCTCTTCAGTTCCTTTAGCCTGGCAACCTGCCTCTTTTCTATTTCGATGTCAATCCGGTTGAGCTTTGGTTCGACATCGTGCGCGTCCTGGTACTTGTTCACGCCAACTATTACCCGCTTGTTTTCGTCGATCTCTTTCTTTAGCTGGTATGCATTGTTCCTGATCTCTTCCTGGAAGAAGCCCTTCTCGACTGCCGCCATCGCGCCTCCCATCCGGTCCACCCTCTTCAGGTACTTGTAAACCTCGTCCTCTATCCTGCCGGTGAGGTATTCAACATAATACGACCCTGCAAGCGGGTCAACAGTTTTCGTGACGCCGGTTTCGCTTGCCACTATCTGCTGTGTCCTAAGTGCAACTTTGACGGACTCTTCGGTCGGCAGCGCCAGGGCCTCGTCCCTAGAGTTGGTGTGGAGCGACTGGCATCCGCCGAGTACCGCCGCAAGAGCCTCGGTGGCAACCCGGACGATGTTATTGTCCACCTGCTGAGCTGTAAGGGACTCGCCGCTTGTCTGCACGTGGAACCTGAGGTGTGCCGACTTTGGGTCGCGGGCATGGAACCTTTCCTTCATTATTTTCGCATAGAT
>DADA01000103.1 GCA_002494895.1 Nitrososphaera sp. UBA210 | reverse complement strand
AAGGACACGCGCTTTAGGCACCTCAAGGATAGGGGGAGATCCGACGCTCCTTCCAGCACCGACGAATTCTCGGGGCGGGACAAGCGCGAGCTTTCAGTCGGGAGAAGCGAAGCGATAGCTCTTGCAGACGAAACGCTGTCGAACAACGAACTAACATTAGAACAGCTCAAGGAACGCTCTTGCGAAATAGTGGACGAATGGCTGATGCAGGCAAGAGCTGCGAAGTGAAGCGGCTAGAGATCGGCTCGCCGGTGGAGCTAAAAGTCGAGGCTCCAGTCAACCCGTCAGAGGATCCGCAAAAAGTTATTGGCGCGATCTCTAACATAATTGACCGGTGCTCGCCGGAATTCCGGTACGGCAGCAGAATAATGGGAAGGGCTTCGGGTCATGAGCCGCTGGCAGTCCTGTACGAGCAGGTGCGATCAAGATCGGCGATGGGGGTGCTGCGCAGGATGCTTATCGACAACCGCGCCGGCGACAGCACATGGTTCCTGCTAAACAAGCAGGCAGCAGCAGCCGGGATCGCTGTCGTCATCGAGGACGAGCAGGAATCTCCGCTTGGCCCGATAAGGGTTACCTTAAGCTGCGAGGAGCTGGACACCTTGGTGGAGTGGCTGGTTCCCGAAGTTTGACCCTTGTATTGCTGGGAAAGCTTCTTTTACCCCTGCCCGTATACGGGCTTTATGGAAGCGTATTGTGTCAAGTGCAAAGCCAAAAGGAACATGAAGGATGAGAAAAAGGTTACAATGAAGAACGGCAAGCCGGCTACCCAAGGTATCTGCACCGTTTGCGGGACCAAGATGTTCAGGATAGGCAAGTAATTTCTTACTCCTAATTTTTTGCTACTGACTTTAGATCAGCGACTATTCTTTCGTTTTTCAATGGTTCAAAAATCCTTGCCCTGACCGCTTTTTCTGATTCATAATTGAACAGCACAGAACTACTGCATTTCTAGACCATTTGCTTCTAGGGTCTGTTTCTATGGTGCGAATCTGTATGGAAGTTACTCAAAGCCTTAAAGAAATGTAGTTGTCAACGCCGACGGGAAAGCGGATAATGTCTATGGAAGGGAGAACGGGAAAATTCTTACAGAACAATTCGAGACATTCTTCTACGATCGTCGGTCGCAAAGTCGGGGCAATAGTTGCAATTTCGTTGTTGCTAATTTCTGCTGTGCCCCTGACGTTCAGGGTGAACGCGGACATGCCGCTTCAGGCTTATGGTGCTAGTGACATAGCAAAACCACTTGTATCGATCGAAAAGCCAGCTTCTGAATCTGTACTGACAGCAGGCACCATCACCGCTAGTGGTAAGGCATCTGACAACAACGGTGGAAGTGGCGTTCAAACTGTCGAAATAAGTTTGGACGGTGGACCGTACAAGGCTGCAAAGCCCAAGGCTCCCGGGGACTGGTCGACGTGGTCAGTTTCATTTAGTCTTTCGAAAGCTGGCACCCATGAGTTCAAAGCAAAGGCAACGGATCGCGCTGGAAACAAGGACTGGGATGTGGTAGCCTTTTCGGTAAAAGCTCCATCCACGGGTGGGAGCCCAGACACCGCAGATCCGAAGATCGCCATTACCTATCCTGCCGACGGCAAAACTGTGGCTGCCACACGATCGATAACTATCAAAGGAACTGCCTCCGATAGTGGCAGTGGAATACAAGCAGTACATGTACGTCTTGTCGACAACCCCTATGTGGCGGCTACTCCAAAAGCAGCTGGCGATTGGTCTACATGGAGCGCAACTTTTTCCATCACCCCGGGACAGCACCGGTTCATAGCCAGGGCGACAGATAAGGCAGGCAACCAGGAATGGTATAATCTAGATATCACGGTAAACGGTTCAACACCTCCACCCACTTCAGATACAACCCTTCCGGTAGTGTCCATTACAAGTCCTGCAAATGGTGCGTCTGTGTCTACATCAAGCGTTGGAGTAACTGGCACAGCAACGGATAATGTCGGCGTCTCTGCGATCTCGTATGCCATCGATGGAGGCTCCCAAACTCCGACATCATTGTCGGGCAATGCATTTGCGTTCACTCTAACCTTGCAGCAGGGTAGCCACACAGTGACGGTCAGAGCCATGGATGGTGCAGGAAACTCTCGCACCGCAACTGTATCATTCACAATCACAGGAAATAACCCTCCGCCCCCATTGGGATCTGAAGACAAGTTTGGAGTAGCGGTGATCTATCCCAGTAGCACTGAACGGCCCGACTCATGGTTCATGGACATGAACAACCCCAACGTCAATAGAAAAAGGTTTGATGTCAGGGAGGATAGCTCGATCACAAAGAATGCAGATGGCTCATGGAAAATACGCGATACCCAGATCAGGATGAACCTGTACAACAAGAATGGATATACTCAAAGTAAGATCCCAACATACGATAGGGCAGTGCTTACGCAGAAGGGCTACATGCAGGATGCAGATGACTGGAAGAATGTCGAACTGACCATGTTTGTCAAGCTAAACTCGCGTTCAGGCAGTGTATACTTTTCTCCATATGCCCGCTCGGGATGGCACGGTCATGGTACGGCGGCGAATGGCGATAACCTCGAATGTGAGGGGACTGGAGTAAAGCCTAGGATATACAATAACGGAGAGGTTGCTGAGGTAAAAGAAATGTGGCACAATGATGGGTATGCGGTCAGAGGTAGACACGATGTTACCGGCGATCTTCAAGGAAGGTGGATCGGAATTAAGACAGTCATATACGACGTGGAGCTATCCGGTGGGAAGATAGGAGTAAAACAGGAATTGTGGATAAACGAAGGCGGTGATCCAGGAGTAAGGAGTAACTGGAAAAAAGTCGTGGACGGCATAGATTTGGGAGGCTTCGGCGCGGGTGGAGATAGTATTGATTGCCCAAACTCGAGACCGGATCAGCCAATTTTCTGGGGCGGGCCTGTTGTGACCTATCGATGGGATAATGCGAATGATGTGGATTTCAAGTGGCTCAGTGCCCGTGAGATACGGCCGCCGACATGACTGTGGATGCTCCTTGCAATAATTAATATTCATCTTGTGATGACCGGTTGAAACGTCAGCGGTCGCAGCGGGAGATGAAATAAAGGTAGCATGCCTTCATTTTGGCGGTGGGATAACGGAGATATTCGACAAGTTTAGTGCAAATCATAAGATTCCTGCGGTAGTGGCTCTCGTTACTGCTGGTACTCTTGCGGCAGTCATGCTGTGGGTTTACCTCTGGATGCCAACCGATGACGGGTTCCCCACCCCGCTACGGGTTGTCCAGGTAGCATCTTTGGAGACTCTTAAGAGCGCCATTAACCAGGCAATACCGGGCGATCAGATCACAATGGTGGATGGAGTCTACACCACGACTGGCTCGATAAGGGCTCCCATACAGGGCACTGCTAAGAATCCGATAGTCATTAGAGCAGAAACCGACGGCGGTGTGGAAATTGGGGGGTCGCATGGCTTTTACTTAGATGGCGCGGAACACGTGGTCATTCGGGGTTTTAAACTAACACATTCGCAGGACAACAGCGATCAAGCGAATTGGTGCGATGACTGTGTTGATGTGCGGTTCACCTCGAATACTTTCGCGTTAAAGAGGACGAACAACAAAGGATCTGATTGGCTATCGATAACTGGCTCGAGCACAAACGTACGAATTGATCATAACACTTTCCAGAACAAATCAACCCTTGGTGAGTTCCTCTCACTAGTGGGCGCTAACGACAAAATGGTACAGAACATAATTGTCGATAACAATTTTTTTAGTGGGCAGAGCTATGACGGTGGCAACGGGGGCGGTTGCCTAGTTGTGGGATTCTCCGCACTTGGCCCGGCTGCTGCACATACAATAGTTGAGAATAATATTTTTGAACGTTGCAATGGCGACCCCGAGGCCATATCCGTTAAGTCATCCCACAACATTTTTCGTTATAACGTTCTCCGGAACAGCGACGGCTCTCTGGTCTTCAGACATGGGAGCGATAATATAGCTGACGGAAACTTCTTCATTGACGGTCGTAATGGAATCAGAATCTATGGAGCTAATCACAAGATCGTCAACAATTACTTTGCCAACACCACACACTATCCGATAGTAATTGGAAAAGCATCAACAATTGAAGACCTCCCAACCCAGAATGGAGAATATTCTCAGGCAAGAAACATCCTGATCGCCCACAACACACTTGTAGGCAATCGCATGAATGTAGTGATCGGGGCGTTTACAGGTAGCTACCTCCCTGAGAACGTTACTTTGGCTAATAACATCATAACAAGCAGTAGCGGCAAGCTTGTGGAGGTGATTAGCGGCAATGTCAGCTTCAGTAATAATATACTATACCCCGTTGATTTTGCCGATGTGGGCGATATCCCCATCAGCGGATACACAAAGGTCAATCCGCAGCTAACAAACGCGAACGGAATTTTTCGTCCTTCGGCGACAAGTCCGGTAGTCAATTTCATTTCGCCTTCGGAAGCCTTCGGCGTAGCTACGGACATTGATGGACAGATACGAAGTGGGAAATATGAAGCGGGCGCGGACGAACTTGGGTAGGAGTTAATCGCAGATGGGAAATGCTCCAGCTGTCGTATGTCTAATAGAACACTGTTTCAAGGACTGAGAACAAACCAATGGTGATTGTCCAACGTCGAGTGCTGCATGT
Organism: Nitrososphaera sp. UBA210; assembly: GCA_002494895.1. GTDB lineage: Archaea > Thermoproteota > Nitrososphaeria > Nitrososphaerales > Nitrososphaeraceae > Nitrososphaera. The sequence continues at coordinate 398 of DADA01000103.1, read as the reverse complement.
CGTGAACCATACAACTTTGCGTCGTGTTTCTTACTATTATATATAGAAGATTTAGTGATCAAGGAGTGGAGTTGAAGGTTGTCAGTTGAAGGCTGGTGAAGACATCAAATGCGAATGGAATGTAGTAGATTTCTTGGACGAAACCAAGCTCGAATACTCTGTTGAGGGCGAAACTCCTAAAAGGGTGAGAAGTGTCGCGGCAATTCTAGAAGCTACTAATGAAGAACTCGCGTTTTGCTCGATGGACGGCGAAGCGGCTTTGAAGGCCATTTCGGAATCGAATGCGGGTGTAATAATGTGCAAGAAATTGCTAAAAGGGACGGTTCGACCAAGGAAAGGCACTCAGATCATCTTTTTGGACAATCCCAGACTTACCTTTGTAAGGTTTGCCAATCAAA
>DADA01000063.1 GCA_002494895.1 Nitrososphaera sp. UBA210 | reverse complement strand
TTGATCACTACGTCTGCCGCTGATCCGATAAACTCTTCCAGCACCACATAGAATGTTCGGATGTCAAAATCCCTGGTCCCTATGTATATGCCCTTGTTGTGCATGTGCCACAGTATCGTTTTCTTTACCGGGTCTCCCAGCGCTGACAATGCGTCTTCTATCGCCACGGAAAACAATGCTTCTTTGTTTACACTTTTCTTGGTCAAGGCTATTGCCTACCGAGTCCGCCTGCAATCCACTTGTGGCTCTGCAAGTCAGCTCCTGATGCAGCCGATGCGTGAGGCGCCACATGGCCTGCTACCCCTTTTCCAGTCTGGCTAGCGCCATTGGATCCCTCATTCTGCATGGAGTCCAGATTCTATAAGCTGTATAAAAGAACTGTATCGTCGAAAGTACGTGTCTTGAGCACGTGGCTCAGGACACACGCCTTCCATATGCAACCCTGGTGACTTTTCATGCTGTACGGCGCTAGCGCGCATCACGTCTTTTCAACATACGATTCCTTCGAGTCTAGTTGCGGAATGCTTTTAACGGATGTAGGATCAAATCCAAAACCTCATGCCAGAAACCATTTGCAGGAGATGCGGCTCTGACCTTACCGAGGGGACGACCCATTGCTCACTGTGTGATCAAATGCTGACGCTGGCCTGCCCCGCCTGCGGCTATGTTTCTGACAGCAAGGTTCATGCCGATTGCAGAACCGCTGAGGCTTTTGTCTGCTAGCATTCAATATCTGCGCAGTCCAGATTAGGTTTCGATGACTAACATTCTTAAGTATGGACGTTCATTGTAGAACATCGGCATGGCGCTGGACATCATGACGGCCGTATTTTACAGGCTGTTTACTGATGGCTATGAAGTCCTTAACCAGTACCTGATTGCAAACCTGCTGGCATTTGTGAGGGGATTCGAGGTCGCCATAGTCGTAATGATCGCCGCAATCTTTCTAATAGTTACGGTATCCATGACCATAAGACAGGTAAGAAAGTTGCCGAAATCCTATGTGGTGCATATCATAGACCTTGACGGGAGGGAAACCACAGTGGACGGTATAAGGCAGATCTTTGCGACGTACGACGTTGCGGAAAGTTACGCAAGACTGTATCGCTCGACGTATCCGAACCAGTACAAGTTTAGAGTTATTGGGAGAACGGAAGAGGCGGATAGAAAGTTCGTTCACGGTAGGCTATCTAACCTCTAGTCTTCCAACCTATACTGGCTAACTACGAGGCGGAATAACAAAAGCAAACGTTGCACCTTTTCCATCGGGGTTATTGGCTCCCCATATCTTGCCTCCGTGGGCTTCGATAATGCTTCTGGAAATGAACAGACCCAGGCCGGTCCCCCTTTCACCTTTGGAGGCAAACTTTGTAAACAGGCGCGGAAGCATCTCCATGTCGATTCCAATGCCCGTGTCGCCTACTGATACGCGTACTCCGCCGTCGGGTTCTCTCTCAGCCGTAACCGAGACTTTGCCATTCCTGGTGAACCTCAATGCGTTATCTATAAAGTTGGTTATGACCTGAGTTAGCCTTTCCTTGTCTCCTTCTATTGATAGAGATTCCTCCTTTTGTAGATATTCAAGTTCAGTCCCGTCTCCATTTAAAAGTCGCCTCCGATAGTCCTGCACTAGAGTCGCTATCAGCTCGCCGATGTCGAATTTCTCTATAACCAGGTTCAGCGACTGGCTTTCGATTCTTGTTACGTCCAGGATATCCTGGGTGAGCCTTTCAAGTCTCCTTGCGTTGCGGGTGATAATCCTGATATCATCTCTATTGCCAAACTCTCCTTCAAGTATCTCGGCCATGCCAAGAATCGGCTGGACAGGCGTTCTGAGCTCATGAGCAGCGATATTGACAAATTCCTTCTGCATCTTGTCATGAGTCTCCAATTGCTCGTTTGCTTTTCTAAGTTCGGCGGTTTTCATATCTACGACATTTTCCAACATTCTGTTCCAGGTTATAATGACAAATATTATCACTATCGCGGTGGCAGCTGTTATCGCGATAAGGAATATCGAAAAGTTCTTTTGCTGTTCTATCAGCGAAGAGACGCTAGAAGCGTACTCGTGCGAAGCGACAATAGACATGACGCCGAACTGCTTTCCTTCGATCAGGATAGGTTTGTAAACGAACGTGGCCACCTTGCCGTCTGAGGTAGTGATATCAACCAAGTCAGAACTTCCAGCTAGAGCTGCCTTGAATCCGCTGTTCATCGCCCTTAATGTAGCCACATCCTGTGAGGCAAGGAAGGACTGGAATCTGACCCCAAAGACGCTCTTGCCGACGTATCCCAGGTCTTTGGAGTAGAGTATGATGCCCGTGTTGTCCAGCACCACGACCTCACTTTCGAGTTTTGGTGATAGTTGTTGCTCCAGAAACCCGCCGAGGAGATCTGACCTGAGGCCAGCCGCAACGATTCCCTCGAACTGATTCGAAGACGACGTAATGTTATCGTAGATTGGTACGGAAACATAGAGCCTGTTAACTCGATCATTAGAATCAATCACGCTGCTGTAGTATACCTGACCTGTGTCCC
>DADA01000116.1 GCA_002494895.1 Nitrososphaera sp. UBA210 | reverse complement strand
ACTGACTCTGCCACACCGGAACAAAGAAAGCAGGGACTCCGAACATGAGTGCATTCATAGCCGAGGCCGGAATTTTCTTTGAACCCATCGCACCCCTTCTTGTGTCAAAGTAAGTAAATGAAAAATCCTGAAAAATATTGTAGCTGCTTTCAGCCAGCTCTATCCAAAAATCTTCCAAATCGCGGACCGGATCGTCGTGTTTGCTTCCGCAGATAATCGCCGCGTTGACAGCTCCGATTGATGTGCCGCCTACCATATCAAACCGGATTTCCCTTTCGTGTAGAGCCTTGAACACGCCGCAGGCAAACGCGCCGAGTGACCCTCCACCCTGCAGAACAAGCACGTTCTCCGTGACCCTGGTCTTAGTGTGCTGCGGACTCCGGGTCATAATCCCACGCCACGATTCAAGATGATGCTAATGGAGTGAGGTCTTCTTAAAATGTTGCCGTAAACTACAATCACAAACATACAAGGGCCTTTTTCCTGCGCCCGTTGGGGGCAATTGCTAAACGGCTAGGCGCCGCGAAAAATACAATAACCCATTTTTCAAGCGTTTTTCGTGGCAAGAAGATTGATTAATGGTTCCCTAGATATCATCCGCTATACGTGCATGCTGTATGCCAAACGAAAAGATCGGAGTCAGGAATGAAGTCATCGTAAGAGAGATGAAGCCTGATGACATTTCTCACGTAATCGAGCTGCAAAAGGAATCATTCCCGTATATGGCAAAGGACGGTGTGATATGGCGCGAACATCACCTGAGAAACCATTTGGAGATCTTTCCGAACGGACAATTCTGTGCAGAGCTGGATGGAAAGATTATAGCTTCCTCGAGTAGCCTGATCGTTAACTTGACTCCCGATTACGCAGAGCACACCTATAACCAAATAACTGCGAACGGAATGTTTTCAAACCACAACTCGCGCGGAGACAGCCTATATGCGGCAGATGTCTCGACCCATCCGTCCACAAGGAGAATGGGAATAGCTACGATGCTGTACGATGTCAGAAAGCAACTGACAATCAAGCTAGGGCTACGCAGGATAATAGCGGGTGGAAGATTATTTAATTACTGTGAATACGCAAAGAACATGACGCCTCTGGAATACGCCCAAAAGGTGATAGCCGGGGAACTCCGGGATCCCGTTCTATCCTTCCAGCTGAAAAACGGCTTTAGGTTTATCAAAATACTGCCAAACTACATGAAAGACAGCAGGTCTCTCAACTTCGCTTCTTTTATCGAGTGGACCAATCCCGGTCACGAGCAGCGCTAGCTGCTGATGATGGATCATGAAGGTGATCGATTGCCACGTACACCTCAACCACTATGAAGGTACGCCATTTCTACCTCTGGAAAAAAGGGTCAAAAAGCTAACAGATACGATGCATAATGCCAATATCGATTACGCTATCGTCCTCAGTTCTTACATGGTCAATGAAGACAGGCCTTCAACTGCCCAGGTGATCGAGGCTACTAGAAAACACGATGGAATGCTGGGAGTAGTTGCGGGACTCTCTATAGACAACCATACAGAAGAGGACTATCAGCGCTGCGAAAGATGGCTAAAGGAAGGACGGATAAAGGGATTAAAGCTGTACTGCGGGTACGAGCATTATTACCCCTATGACAAAAGGTACCAGAGAGTATACGACATGTGCATTGAAAACGATGTGCCTGTAATGATCCATACCGGCGATACATTCAGCAGCACAGGAAAACTGAGATACTCTCACCCCCTCAATATTGATGAAGTCGCGGTAGACAATCCCGAGCTGAAGGTAGTAATGTGCCATCTGGGCAATCCATGGTTTTTGGACTGCCAAGAACTCGTTTACAAGAACAAGAACGTATACGCAGACATATCCGGGCTTGTTCTAGGAGACTTTTCGCATTTCTACGAGCAGTACATGGTTGAAAGGATAGCCGAATTTCTGAATTATTCTGGTGAACCCAGATACCTCCTTTATGGCACAGATTGGCCGATATCTGGAATGGACTCGTATCTGAATTTCGTTGCGGGACTGGACCTCTCACAACACTCAAGGGAACTGCTGATGTTCAGAAACGCCAAACGGCTCTTTAAAATCTAGCAGGTTGGCTTCCGGATCCCTGATGCAGACATCCTATGAAAGATACGGGGACGGGTATCAACGCCTATGACGGGCATTTCTAACTCTAGGGTTATGCTTTCCATAGTTTCTTGGCCTCGCAATCCACACGGTCGATTTGCATTGTGGACAACGAGCAAAGAATTTTGCATGACCTTCGTACTGGAAAACGCGTTTGCAGTTCCGGCATCTCAGCTCCACCATAGAACTGATGACTGACAGTTATCCTTAAAGGTTCACGACTAGAAACTAAGAAAATGGCAGTCGAAGTCGCTTTCTTTCAAGTTGTAATCTCTCTTAGTGTGTTGCTCTTTGCTGCCAAGCTCATGGCCGAATTGTTCCACTTTCTAAAGCTTCCAATAGTTCTCGGCGAGCTCCTTGCGGGAATTATCGTTGGACCATTTGCGCTGGGAGGGCTGCTTTTGGTCAATGGGGAACCACTGGTTGTCCTGGACGAAACGATAAAGCATATCGGAGAAATCGCTGCGATCGTCATTCTGTTTATAGCAGGTCTCGAAATTACTCCGCGAGAATTTCTAAGAGGCGGAGCCGCGGCCTTTGCTGTAGGCTCCATTGGAGTTGTCGTTCCATTCTTCATCGGTTATTATGCTTTCGAAGCGTTTGGCATCGAAACGTTGCAATCCGTCTTGATTGCGACAGCACTTACAGCTACTAGCATAGCCATATCGGTTCAAGTCCTAACAGAGCTTGGGAAGATGAAATCAAAAGAGGCGCGCCTTATACTGGGCGCAGCAATCGTTGACGACATACTGGCGATCGCAGCGCTATCTGTAGTCGTGAGTATGGTTCAAACCGGCAATACTGAACCAGCCATACTTGACATAACTCTGCTGATAATGCAAGTACTGGGCATCTTTGCCGCGATACTGATCGTTTCCGTCCTGATCATTCCAAGGGTGCTTCATTCAGAACGACTTTGGAAATCGAAGGGAAGCGCCGAGGGGATAGTGACCGCTTCGTTTTTTGCAGGAGCCGGCATTGCTGCTTTCCTGGGCTTGTCTCCGATAGTTGGGGCCTTTGCGATAGGCATGGCTGTTGCAGGCTCGAAAATTATCAGGCAAGTACACGGATACGTGGACAAGCTACAGATAATTTTTGCGCCGCTATTCTTTGCGATCATTGGGGCCCAGGTCAACCTTACCGGGGTAAATCTTGACGTTTTGTACTTGGCAGGGATATTGATTGCGATAGCGGTGATAACCAAACTGGTTGGAACTGTCCTGCCTGCATACGCCTTTCTGAAGGACAAGGCAAAGTCCATGAGAGTGGGCATAGGAATGATTTCGAGGGGCGAAGTAGGTTTGATAGTAGCCGGCGTCGGTGTATCTTCGGGGGCTCTTAGCGACGATATCTATACCGCCGTAATAATGATGGTTGCAGCTACTACGATAATAACTCCAATATGGCTCAAACTAGCATACAAAAAAGTCCCTCCCGGTCCGTCGACTACGATTGACGCCAAGGATTCCTGAAAGCCGTGCTGAATTTCCTCACGAGTAGGGTTTCTTCTCTACTCTATGGGCACTGTCAAGCATTAACTGGTTAGTACAAAGCAATAGTCCGCTCGATTTCGCCTTTCGTTCTTCGCGTCATAGAGCCTTGGATCATAGATGATCGTTTCTCAGTGAAATTACCTTATACCTCATATGGCGAATCGGCTAGCATACGCGCGAATATGGTTAGCGGGCCCGAAGGGCTTCGATCCCTTGGCCTGCGGTTCCGAAGACCGCCGCGATATCCTGACTACGCTACGGGCCCCACTGTTTTCATTAATCAGGTCATATATCAAAGAACCCCTCCACGGTAGCGAAAGGGTAATGAACCACCGACAGGATTACTAGAACCGATGCTCTCGCTTCGGCGTATGTTCTGCGAACACAGGGATTCCTATGCATACCGCAGGTATGATGACTTTGAGTTTGTGGAATTTTGCAGGTGCAGCCGCTGCGGCAAGACCCTGAAGCGATTCGCTGGCTATGACGAGGACATTAGAGGCTAGGCCTTGAATATCTACATCCTTGTGGTCGCGTGGTTTGTCGGAGCCGGGATAGCCGGAACTGCTCTCCTTATCCCGGTATACTCGCAGTACCTGGTCGTGAGCGTGGCCGGCTGGATTATCGTTTGCGCAGCTACCGGCCTTATCGTGTACGAAATCAAACGGATACGCGCGGAAGACAGGAAAAAGAGCGAGCTGGCAGAGAAAGGCTAGCCCTTGCCGCCCTGCTCCTCAATAACGACTAGGGTAACGGTTGACGTTATGCCTGGAACCTTGCGAATCTTGCTCGTGATAGTGTGGTTCATAGCCTCGGTGTTTTCAGACTTTACCTTGACGAAAATGTCGTGGACGCCGTAGGTGCCGCGCACCTCCTTTACATCCGGGAGCTTTGCAATTTCATTGATAATCTTCTCCTCAGAGCCGAGAGTGCAGTTCACGAGGATATATGCAGTTGGCATGCATCATGGATGCAAAAGTTGGTATTTAGTCTTTACCTTTTGGTGAGTCGTAGGGTTAGCGATGTTTCTTTAGGATTTAGTCGAATGTGGGCATGCGGTCATTTCACTGGTCTTCATTCTTTCATCTTTACAATGGGAGCAAACCCGGCGTAGAGCATTTTTCTGACATCAAAAGGCATCGACTTCATGTCAATGTTTTCCATATTCATTGCTGGGTCTTTCATGACCTTTGCGTTGACCTTGTTGCGGTGCGCCTTTGATTTGTATACTATCCACGAAAACAGGATCGTTTCGCTAGGCTTAAGGTTAAACTTTTTTGGGAAAAGAAGCGCAGTCTTTGACTTGTCTGTCGGGTCTATGCTGACTTTGAATTCATTGCCCACACATTCCCAGTATTCAAGGGCACCATGTTTCATCCAGATTTTTCCTGCATCATGCGCCATTTTTTTGTATGCTCTGAGGTTTTTCTTTGGTATCGGTATGACAAATCCGTCAACGTATCCTTTCATCGTTTCAGTCCTCCTACTATGTTACGATTCAATTGATATAAAGAGTTTGCAAATGCGGGAAATCCCAGCAATGCTTGACCCCTCATCTTTTCGTGATGTTCCGCCTGTCGGGCCGGATGTAATGCTCCATCAGTCGCTTGTCATAGCACTGCCCGCAGAGCATGCCTGAAATATCCCACTCCTGCATGGGGCGGTACTTGAACTCGGTCAGGTCCGCGCTGCAAAGTGTACACTTCAATGATTCTTTGCCCAAGCCGCTCTTTCGGAGTGGAGTCTATTCCCTGAAATAAAAGTTACTCCAGATCCTGCGAGGTGTAAAGTGCGTGAGTCATGCAAAAAGGGCAAATGAGAGCAAATGAAGTGTCCACTGCAATGTCAGGAGATATTTCCTGCCGGCCGGTGTCTACAACAGGTGCAAGGAATTTTCTTGCGCAGCCTTTACATGTTATCTTTTTCTGGCTCATGAAGGAAAGAAGCAGAGCCCGGATATAGCCGTTGGCGATTATAACGATTTAATATGGGCGCCGGACTAGTCCATATCGGTCATGGGCAAACCCGGAATAATCGCCTTGCCAGTTCTCCTTGCTCTTGGCGCTATCACCGGTTATCTTACCTATACCTTGTTCGCCGAAGCCACACCGGACCAGGGAATCATCGAGTCTGCATACTGGAAGGAGCTATCGGCGCCCTCTGGAAATCAAACAGTTGGAGATGGAGCAAAAGGAGTTGATGAATCACAGTTCACCAACGTGGTGACGGTCAACATACTCGATGGGTCATCGGTGCAGGGGACCCCGGACTATGAACCCGATTCTGCGAAGGCAAGCACCGACTCTCTGATAACATGGGTGAACCAAGATACGATACCTCATACCGCGACCAGCGGCACAGGCGCTGCCGACCCGCAATCAGGAGTGCTATTTAGCAGCAGCTTCCTTAATCAGGGTGACGACTACAGTATCCCGGCTGCAGACATTGGCAAAGGGGAACATCCCTATTACTGCCAGGTGCATCCGTTCATGACATCAACACTTACAATCGAATAGGCTACTGGGGTCCCGGTCCGTTCTGTTCGATTATTCCCATTCGGAAAAACAGTGATAAAAAAAGGAGAGGCTTACCTGCCTTCCAGGTGAGCCCTTATCATCCATGCCATCTTTTCGTGCTGTTCGACAAGGCCGATCAGAAAGTCGTTAGTGCCCATGTCGTGAAATTCCTCGGCCGTCGTGTCGGCGTCCGTTCTTGTGGTGCGGATAATTGCCTCATGATCAGCCAGCAGGTTTGCCAGCATCTTGTTGTCATCCGGGTACTGCCCAGGGTCTTCCTTTATCCTTCGGATCTGCCCAAACTCTTCCAGTGTCGAAACTGCCTTGCCGCCTAACTGCGGGATGCGTTCCGCTACGTCATCGATTATCACTTCAAGCTCTGTGTATTGCGCTTTGAAGAATTCATGAAGCGGCTGAAATCTAGGGCCAGCTACGTTCCAGTGATACTTGCGCGTCTTGGTGTAAAGCACGTACTCGTCAGCAAGTAGTCTGCCTAGGATCTGAATGACGCCCTGTCTGCTTTCGTCAGCAATTCCAATGTTTGGCTGAACTGCGCCTTTCGGCGGATTTGCTAAAACATTTTCTGAAGCCATTCTACCTCGAGTATGATACGACCTTGGAATACTTATCCTTTCATGGCAGCGTCAAGAATTCACCTGTTCCAGGGGCCGAACTGAGATTGGGCTATTGAAAGTACAAGAGAACTCGCGCAGATATTGGCTTCAAGAAATCACAAGTTGATCACACCTTTTCAGTAGACAACGCGTCAGATGCGAGCTTGGAAAGTCCTATTCTTTCCTCGGACTGACTATTGAAGATGTCTTTAGACCTGACACCAGAATCCACACGGCTATCCCTGCCAAAGGAAACGATATCAGATACCAGAAGCGCACCAGCGGTCCACACTCTGGAGAAGATCCAGCTGAATGAGCGGGGCTGCTACAGAAGGATGAATCTACCATAGGTATCGAGCCGTACAGGATTACAAGGCTAATTGGAAACGCAGTAAGAGCTAGTAGGCATAGACCTGCGACGACTTTGCTCCTGGGCATTATCTATAACATCTAATCGATTCTAATAAGAATTGGGTTGTCGCTTTGCGCATCCGCCTTCTCACCTTCGAGATGAATCTGCCTTCATGCTACCCGAACTATGCAAAAGCAACTTTTATTTACTCACGAAAAACGATCAATATCATGGAAACGAAAAAAACAATCACAGTTCAAGCAGTAATCAATGCTCCTCTAGACAAAGTTTGGCAATTTTGGACTACTCCCGAACACATTACTGAATGGAACAATGCTTCAGACGGCTGGCACACACCACGCGCAGAAAATGATTTGCGGGTAGGCGGAAAATTCATTTTTCGAATGGAAGCAAAAGATGGCAGCTTTGGATTCGACTTTGCCGGCGTATATGACGAAATAAAAAGGAATGAACTGATTGCTTACATCATTGACGATGAAAGAAAAGTAAAGGTTACTTTCTCAAAGAATAGCGGTGTTGAAACCAAAGTAGTGGAAACCTTTGAAGCCGAAAGCACTAATCCATTCGAAATGCAGCGTGACGGTTGGCAAGCTATTTTGAACAACTTTAAGAAATACGTTGAAGCAGGTAATTGAAAAGGAACACTGGTAACGGGATAGGATTGCCTCAGCCGGCTACCGCGCTGCAACGAAATCAACAGGAGGTCGGTTCACCCGAAAATTGACCAGTATCCGAATCCTGGTTCTGTTAAACTTAACGGGTGTTATTAGGACGCAGTGATGCGTGGGATGGATAATAAGAGTCCGCTCAGACATTGATGGAGCAATGAGAATATACCACAACTGCATTTAGCCTCATCAGGGTTTGGACGGTAAAACACCAGTAGAGAGGACACAGAGCTGAGTACCGTATATAGCTACAGTACGTAGCTGCCACATCCGGTAGCTATCTTTATTTGGTACTCTTGTACTTAGGAGTACGAGTACAGAACGTGTCAGCTAGCGTGAATCTTAGGGTCATCTCCTTCAAGAAAGAGCAGAAAGAGATAGATGGATTCTATAAGTTGCTAGTGGCAAGAATACCTATTAGGAGTGCTGGAGAACATAAATATGTGATTCCAGAAAAGGGGTGTGATTTGCTAAACGCCAATGGTATAATCAATAACGTTGATTATACTGTAGAAAAACTAC
>DADA01000001.1 GCA_002494895.1 Nitrososphaera sp. UBA210 | reverse complement strand
CGTATATGCTTGAAGAACGTCTGGTCCGTGACTGTTGCCAACTTCATTTTCTTGCAATATCTGAGAAAGGCACCATAGAGAACCTTTTTCGCCAATACCCCAGCCGGTACCATGTCCACAACATCCATTACAAAGGCCCCGATCGGCGAGCTTCGGCGAATATAGTCCAGCCTTATCTCTTCGGTGGACCTTGAATTCGAGAATGTCCAGCCATTGCGCCGCAGCCGGTCCAGGCCCTCAAGGGCAAAATTGAGTATGCCAGACAGCTCTTCTGGAGTCGTAAGTTTCTTCAAGAGCTGCTTATCTGCCCTTTTGCCGTCAAACGTATGCGGAAATTGGATTATGATCCAGCGCCTGAAAAATGCCGTAGTGTCTTCATACACTTCTGGCACGACATTGCATGAAAAAGTTAGTTTGGCAAAATTCACAAACAAGAAGCTGTGCTGAAATTTTTTCTCTCCCCGAATAGGATCGCCGCCAGTCAGCATCTTGAAGTCTCCGACGCTTTTCAGCGCAGCGTCTGGAAGGTCTGCGTACAGATTGACGAGCTTCCCAAACAGGTCAGCCTTGGCAAATCTGTTCATCTCCAATTCCTGCAAGCTAACCGTTGAGACATTGTCTTTTCCGACAATCGCCTGTATCACTCTAATCAGTGTAGATTTGCCGTTATTGCCTTCACCTACGAGAAGATTCGCTACCTGAGCTGGATATCCTCTATGCAAGCAATACCCCATCCACTCCTGAATTACGGGGATATCATCCTCAAACAAAACTCGCTTTAGAAACTCTTTGAATTTTGGGCAGTCTTGATTAGGCCTGAACTGCACTGGCAGCTTATTGAGGCTCATGAATTCCGGAGTGTGTGGCTCGCTTTGCATCGTTTCGGCGTTAAGAAGGCAGTTTTCAAGGACCAGGTAAGGTGTCTCGTTAAAAAACTCTGAATGCTTGACATAGGTGCTTCGCTGAACATGTCCGATAACTTCACCGACCAGCTGACGGGATACTTCCTTGGGGTCCAGCTTCTGCTGCACCAGCCGTTTGATAAACATCTCACCACCTTCCTGGTAGACACCCTCTTGGTAAACCAGCACTGCTTCACTGCCATTCAGCGTTGCAAAGCGATTTTCTGCCATGATGCGCTTGGCAACTTCAGCAGCTAAGTCGCTCTTTTTGTCCGGCATGTCTGACCATTCCGGATGTTCGTACGCCCTTATGGCCTCCATCAAGCGCCCTGACAGATATTTCTTGCAATCGCAAAGTGTGCAGCCTTCCAACCTATCGCCTTGCGTCAGATGCTCGTGCGGCTCGTGCCCGCATTCACAAATGGATCTTACTGCTTCCGCTGTTGTCATGTCGCACTCGCCCTTCCAATCTTGTGTGGGTTGTGCCCATCGTGCGGCGCGCCGTTTACGTTTACCCAGCCCTTTTGCTTGTCCCAGTATAGATCGCACCCACACAGGTTGCAAATAGTAGTGCGCCGCTTTGCATAATGTGTTTGCATGGGTATGCTAACACGACACGTGCTAAGTTATTAAGGTATTTGTGTCCTAATGCAAATAGTTATAAGTTAAACCCGCATCTAAATAACCATGCGTCAAGAGATCGGGCCACTCCAGAAGCAAATGCTTCTTACTCTGTACAGGTTATCCCTGAAGTCGGACAAGAGCGGCAACGTACTTCACGTTAACGAGCTCGCTCGCATACTAAAAAAATCACCTGTCACAGTTTCGATTAGTCTGAAACAATTAGTAGAGAAAAAATATGTCTCAACGAATGAAGCATCGAGAGGAAAAGTAAAGGCCCTTAGACTTGAACCCAAGGGCCTTTTCGCTCTTTTTTAATATTGTCGGGTTGATCCCGTTGAGTTCTATTCGAAAAGAAGTGAAAAACTGCCTCTGGTTGTTGACAGGATCAACAAGATATTCATCGACAGCAAAATCAAAAGTCAGACCTTCAGGAATGTGTATTCTTCCTTTCTAAGTGACCAGTGGACTGTCGAACAGGATGGGAAGGTTCAGGATAGGCTTTTCGCGGGTTTCCATTTGACGGTCTTGATCACTCTAGCTGAAATTGCGAAACAGTTACTGAAGGAAGGTGAGGGACTTGTTAACAAACAAGAATACTTCAAGTTCCTAGAAGTGCTTGAGAATGAAATAGTGGAGTATGTGCGAAGCGTCAAAACTGAGTTGTCTTGACACCGACAGGGCCAGTCCGTTGTCCAATGCCTGCATCGTCGATTGGTACCATGAACAACCTACTTTTTATCATTCAGAGTTGGTAATCTACTAGCAATGCTAACAGAAATTCTCCGTAGCATATACTTCGCCATCGTCAGCTATCGCTATTCCTATACCTTCCGTAGCATAGTCTTTCTCTAGCATGTTCTGATTGTGTCCGGGGCTGTTCTTCCAGCCAGTGAAAATATCGTCTGCAATTTGTTCTTCCGTGAGCCATGTATATCGCGGGATGCCGCCCGTGTAATAGATCGTCTCGTCATGAATGTACACTTGAGCGATATTCTCTGCAATTCCCTCGCTGTACCACCCGTTTCCAAGGTCCCTATGGCAGTTAAATCCAACATCTTCTCCTCTTTCTGACGGCCCCTGCCCATCCGGATTATCATGATCAAAAAAGTTGCGTGTTGCCATATCCTCGCTATGGCCATGTGCAATACTCTCGAGTTTTTTACTATACTCGAGGGGTTCGCGGTCATAGCCAGCCCTGTGCGTGTTGACCTTTTCGTGTACTATCCCCCCTATGCGAGTTTCGTCAAGATCATAAGGGGAGTTGACCGAATCGTCATCGTAGACGGGGGAGTTAATTGAATCATCGAACACCGGAGTTTCGCTTTCCTCAGTTGGAGTGGACTCTTCGTTCGCCTGAGAATGGCTTTCATTGATCGCAGGGGATTGGCTTTCACCAGTTGTCACTTGGTCAGACCCGCCGTTTACGGCGTTCTCCACACCCGACGTAAAGCCGGTGTTTACAAGTGCTCCAGTTGACGCGACCGTCTGTACTAAGGGAGTGGTCAAAAGCGAGATAACCAGTGCGGTCACGGCGCCAACTCCTATCCCCGCTTTCCATACCGCTGGGTTAGTCGTGTCGCACAATGGGCATCTCAAAAGGAACCCTCTGAAGGCAGTTCGGCAATTCTTGCATCTCAATCGCGCCATTGTGGTTAACCTCCATTTGAAGTGAACGGGACGCACCGTTTTATTCCTAGTATGTAATTCAAGATTAATACTCGACTTTAAGTGCCCGCTTGTATCTTGAATAACCCTCAAACCACATTGAGTGATCACAGCAGAAGTTGGGATTCACGGGATCTCGAGTACGAGAATTCGCAAATCTACGGAGAAGCCTATTCCAAGTACGGTAAGAGTCCATGCAGATGTCAAGCTTGCGGGCATACGTTCCTCTACGAATGCGCAAGTGCAAGATGCAAGTGCTGCGCTGGCGGATAGAAACCGTGCCATCGGTCATTGAAACGGACTAAACATTTCCCTTATCCAGTTTTTGAACAGCACCCATGAATCCGTTGATCAGGTCCTTCTCCCGCAACGGTCCAAGCTGCTGAAGCACTTCAAGCATGATCTTTTCGACCTCCGGCCGGAGGAGTTCCACAATCGCCCCAGTTTCCCGTTGCCTGGTTTCCTCATAGGCTTGCACGGTCAACGGATAGCCGCACGTCTGCGATGAACAATGTCTGTTTTCGAGGGCGTTTGTTAGGTTGCAACGTGGGCAGATCCTCACAGTTGGCTTTCCCTCCGGCGTCTCGACGGATATCCCCTCACGCTGGAGGATCTGCATCTTCAGACTGTTTCCCATCCTGCGCTTCACGTATCGCCCAGGCTGTTTCGAGTTCATGCTCCACCTGACCTTTTTCCTTAATGCAAATTCCGGAAGGGAATCACTGTCATACGTGATCGCAGAATGTCGAATACAGTAGGGGTTCCAGCGCTTGGTTTTGAGCAGGTGCTCGACCCGTTCTCTTTCTGCAGGGTCGGTGATCTCTCCTTTCTTCAGTAGCCGGGTGATCCTTTTTCGCAACGACTGCATCATATTCCACATGCTTTCAGGTTTGACAGCCGCCCCGTTCTTCAGGCTGCAAATCACTTTGGCCTTGGCGTTGTCGCTGAAAGGATGCATGTTCAACCAGTCACGGACATATGGGAATGACAGGGTCAGCAGTACCGGGCCTGTTCCCGTCTTGGCTTGGAACGGTATCTCGCCTTCGGCGTATCGATCCTTGAGCCGGAGATGCCGGATCTCAAGCGTGGTCACTTCATGATTCCGTGCATCGAGGTCCCAGAAGAGCGCCAGGGCTGCCTTATTGCGCACATGTGTGGCGTACTTGATAATCGCGAGAAGCTCGTCCCTTTCCCATATTTCCGTCTCAGAATACGGACTCAGACGTTTTGTCTTTTTCCCCTTGATTTGAACAAATATAGGCGTCTCCCATTCGGACGGGTCGGTCAGGTCCTCCTTGTTTCGCTGGTTGTAGAGCCATCGGTAGAAGTGTTTGATGGCCCCGAGGTAGTCGTTCCACGTTGTTATCCAGCGCTCATCCGGGTCGATTTCCTTGGACTTTTTCTTCGTATCCAGATACAGCATGATGTCGTCCTTCTTGGAAATGTCAAAGAAGGTCTTTTCGGGGCCAAGATGATTTGCAAAGAGGATGTTGGCATAAAGCTCGTTTTTTTGATGATGGTCTGACGCCCCGATTCCCCTCAAATACTCGTGAAATTCCGAGAGAATGGCCGCATTAGTCTGGTTAGGGACCGACGGGATCCTGGCAAGGAGTCTCTGGAGCGTCAGTGGCACGGCTTGATTATCGCTCCTTTATGAGAGGGCAGTATTTGAATCCATGACAAAAGTGGACTGGGCGGGATTTGAA
>DADA01000024.1 GCA_002494895.1 Nitrososphaera sp. UBA210 | reverse complement strand
CCAGTCGGAGGAGCACTTCTTCCAAGTCCGTTCGGGATCTAACCGTCCCCCATTATCTTTTTTTAAAGGGAGGCATAAAGACAACGTTGTGATTGCATCAGCACAAAGCCCGCGGAAAGTATCCCGCATTTCACACAACATTGCAGAAATCTTGCGGCTAATGGAATGCGAACCTGCACGACCGACTAGACGAAATACTTTACTCGCTCTTTCTTGAACTCGCGCGAGCTGAACAATATCTGGTAGTCCTTTATTCCTATGGTCTCTGACATTTCCTCGGCCATCTTTTCTGCCGCCTGAAGCGAGCGCGCATGAACCATGCTGAACAGGTTGAACCGCCAGTCTGGATATATCGGGCGCCTGTAGCAGTGGCTTACCTGCGGAAAACCGGCGAGCTTGAAGCCTACTTCATCGATCTTTTCTTCCGGCACATGCCAGACGACCATGCCGTTGGCAACAAACCCCGCGTCGCGGTGTCGAAGGATAGCGGCAAAGCGCCTCATTATTCCAATCTCTTCATATTCTCTTGCCTTGGCAAACAGCTGTGCAGTGGTAATCCGCAAATTGCTCGCAAGTTCCCTGAAAGGCTCGGCAATTACCTTCAGGTCTTTCTGCAGCTCCCTGATGAATTCTTTGTCCCTGTCGCTCAGCTCTACCTTTTCCGGGTTTAGCTGCTTTATGTCGTCAGTAGGCTTTGGGTTTTCGGCATCATCGTTTACCATGTCAAGCCTCACTCCGATCTTGTAGAGCTTTAGAGTTGGAAGGACGCGGTATTTTATCACGCCATCGAGCGCGGCCATCCTGTCCAGATCCTCTTTCATGTCCGAGCCAGGCGGAACAGCGAGGGTGAACCACATGTTGTATTCGTGGTTGCGCTCATAGTTGTGGCTGACTCCGGGATGCTCGTTAATCCGTTCGGCGACACGATCCAGCCTGTCGGGCGTGACAGCAAAAGCGACAAGCGCGCTCTTGTATCCGAGGCGCCTTGTGTCAAAAATGGCATTAATCTCTCTGATTATTCCAATCGCCTTCATTGCCGATATCCGCCTCATCGCCTCGTCCTCAGAGATCCCGTGTCTGTTCGCTATCTCGAGGTACGGCCTTTCTGCAAGCGGAAAAACCCACTGGATCTCGTTTAGCAGCTTCTTGTCTACCGAATCGAGCTGCTGGTTTGTCTGCATCGATACCGATGCAAAGTTGTTGGCGATCCGTTAAAAACCTACCTAGGGCGCCGCAAGTTCAGTTATATATTCAAAAGCGGGATCACTGTCGATGTCTGACTACTTCGAGATCGACAGGCTTGTAGAAGACCTTGCCAGGGTTTATTCGACTGCCTGCGCGACATCGTGGTTCAAGGCATCTGGCAACAGGCATCCTTCAAGAGAAGAATTCCGGGCCAAGGTAGTGGAATTCATGAAGCATTTCGAATACAGCCTTCAATCTTTTCCCAATACCCCGGAGGCCGACAGTTTCAGGGAGCGTGCTATGAAGGGGCTGCAGACAGAGATCGCCCGCGTCCTTTCCGGCGAGAACAAGGAAGTCGAAAAGCGCTACAGGTACTATGTCGACTACTCGTAGCTGATTTCGCGCTGGAGCTGCTTTATGAATTTCTCCATGAATGCGGTGCGTTCCTGTGCCATCGCCTTTGCGGTGTGCGTGTGCATAGAGTCCTTTAACTTTAGGAGTTTTGCCTGAAAATGGTCAAGCGTCCACTGCCTGTCTTCGGGAGACCTCCCGGATCGCCAGAAGGGATCATCAGGATTGTAGAAAAGCCTTTTTTCAGAGCCTCCCACGCTAAACGTGCGCGCAATGCCTATCGCTCCAAGCGCGTCGAGCCTGTCTGCATCCTGCAATATTTTACCTTCAAGCGTAGCAGGAATCAGTCTCTTTGAGTAACTATGAGTCCTTATGCAATAGCATGTCCTGTCTATCCTTTCTTTTTGCCAGCCGTACTCTTGCAGAATCTTTTCGGCCAGGTCAGCACTGTCGTCTGCGGACTTCGCCGTCTTTGAGCTGCCCTTGGGATACACCACTATGTCATGAAGCAATGAAGCGGCAAGCAGGACTTCCATCTCGGCCCCTTCGCGCCGGCCAATGAACTCGGCGTTTCGATAGACTCGCATGATGTGTTCAAAGTCATGAGCCGGGTCTCTTCCTTCAAGCATCTTTGCAACTTTTCTCTTGACCTTTTCCAGCATGTCGCTGCTGATCTGCATTGGCTTTGCTTCTATAATACTAAGTTTCCTAGAAATCGACTGGGAACCAGGATGATTTTGCGTTCTCGGCTCCACGCTATCTGGCATGAAAATATAGCTAGCTTGCGTCAGAATCTTATATTGTGCTGCAAGTAATCGCGACTACCACAACTGGCACTAGAATCGCTGGAGTCCAAGTACAGCATATATCTCCATGCTGCTCCAAAAGATCCGTCTCTCAAATCCCTCACGAACTGTCCATAGGACGAGTAATCCATTCCTCATTTGAGCAATAGAAAATGAGCGTCTCGAATGCTCAAATTAGATATGACTGCAGGACACGACGACATAAGGTGAAGTGATCGTGGCCAATCTACCAGCATCGCTCCCTCCGCAACGGAATAGCTTCCTCATGGGTTTCGCGCAGGAGATTATTTCTTTAGACAATTTCATGAAAAGTTGTTAGATAGCCGACTTAAGTTCGGACCCGGGATCGTAGATCATCGATGAATGTCTAGAACTCTGCTCGTCGAACACAGAGAGATTAACGAGGCATACAGAGGGCTGTCTGGTCAGCTAAAAGGGCGAAAGGACGATTACTTTGCACTTCTATACTTGATGAAGAAATTCAACATCACCCTGGAAGAGGCTACATCGCATATTTGTTTTGGTGGCAACGATTGCGCGGTGGATGCCTTTTATCATGACAGGGCTGCAAGGGACCTCTACCTGTTTCAGTTCCGATGCTCAAGAGATCACCTCTTATTTAGGCAGTCCTTCGAAAGAATGCTTCTCGTCGGAATAAACACGGTCTTTGGTCATTCATTGCGAGAAGAAAACCAGAATCCACTGATATCCAGATTGTTAACCTGCATCTCGGAAAACCAGGGCGCAATAGACCGGGTGATCATTCAGCTCGTCTTTAACGGAGACCCCATCAGGGCCGAGCAGAGTACTGTGCTAAACCACCTCAGGGAAAGTCTTGAGTCGAGAAAATACATTGTCGATGGTTTTTTTGGCCGGCAAGTTGACATCATCTTTCGGGTTGCATCGAATTCAAGAACAGTCGGTCATGCATTCCTGCCTGGTAGGACCGCGGAGTATAATCTTCGCTTTCGTGACTCGCTCAACGTCCGAACGTCAAACAACGAGCTTGTCATGACCCTATTGCCGCTTGGTAGCCTTTACAGGATGTACTGCGATCTGGGCGAAAAATTCTTTGAGAAAAACATCCGGTGCGGACTCCACGACGGCAAGCT
>DADA01000095.1 GCA_002494895.1 Nitrososphaera sp. UBA210 | reverse complement strand
ATTATCTTGAAAAGCTCTAGCGATGAATCATCTGATATCGCGCCAAACACTTCGGTAATCTTTGCTGACTCCATTCTCTAAATTGAGATTGAGGTGATCCCTCATGTTATTAGTTAGCATGTAGCTGAGTACTACAAACCTCGATCAGATGGCTTTGTGATCTGCCACCATTTATGCGCATGAAGGCCAGACTCTGTCTATTTCTACGCAGCGGGCGAAGACTGTGGCCTCAGAAGCACCGATGGGCTGATGTTCAGTTCCTGTGTCATCACTATCGCCATCGTCGAGATGAGCAGCAGTATTATCGAGTGCCTAAAGCCTGTGCCAAAGGATCCTGTCGATATCTTGCCTATCAAAAAGCCAGTCATCCACGACTGTGCTGATATGCCGATAGCAAAGAGCTGGTTCGAGGAAAGCGGACCGTCCTGTGGTGGCGGTGGCGGAGGAGCCTCTTCCGAATTAGAAAAGATTCCCGCAGTGACATCTTCAAAAGTCTGTGCAACCATGAGCGTAGTAATAGAAGTCATCGCGGTTACCATGTATGCTATCATGACGTAGGGCCTGAGCAGGCTTTGTTTTTCCTGTTCAACGTTGTAGGCGGATTCGCTAGACTGAGCCAGGATTTCAAGTGAAGTTGAATAGCCTCCTCCGCTCTCTATGGCTTCAATAAGGATTCTGAAGTGAATGAGTGCCGCAAATGACTTGATCGATGCGCTCAGGTTTTCGTAGACCTTGCGCAGTGGGACACCCCATTCCAGCTGGCTCGCAAAATTCTTTACTACGCGGGCAAAAACCGGATCACGGAGTCTTTCTGAAGCGTATATGATGCATTTCTCTGGCGAAAGCCCGGCCTTTCGGGACTCTGCAACATCTCTCAGGTAGCTCGGGAGTTCGTTTTCCATGCTTCTCATGTTCTTCTCCAGCTTTTTTGACTTGTAGGCCGGGTACGCGGACGCCGCTATGATGAATATCGGAAACGCGTACGCCGGGTCTATTATCTGTCCCAGTATCCCAGTTCCAGTCAGCACGGCAAAAGCGACAAGCGATGCTAGCGAAAATATGAGCCCCTTCTTCATCAGGGAACTTATTCCGATTATGGACGACGCAAGGGTTTTGTCAAGGGCATAGAGTATCACCGCGGATATTCCGGGGAGAATAACGAAAACTAGAAAGTATGAAAACATTGGCGAAGAAAGCGACGCCGGCAGTATGTCGCCAGTCGCGCTTGAAGAGGATGTTGAGCCCAGGGCGACAACCACGACGTACATGCTAAGCGCGATTACCTGCATGATCATGTATGCATCGACGAGTCCTCCTACCTTTGCCACCGACTGCTTTGCGATAGCAGTTTCGTACTCGAAAATCGACTTCATCTTGCTCTGGAGAAAGCTGGCAATGTCTCCACCGTTTCTTACAGTCGATACGTAACCAAGTAGCAGCTCTCTGTACTGCCTAGAGGCGGTGCCACTTGCTCTCTTTTCCATCGCAGTGAGCGGGTCTTCGCCCAGCACGTGGACCTGTCCCACGATGTGCCTTGACTCCTTCATTATGTACGGAAGCAGTTTGTAGCGTGCTAGCTTTACCAGGCTGCCAAAGGGCGTAATGCCACTTGCGGCCATTATGGTGACCAGCGTAATTACAAAGGGAAGCTCCCTGTCTAATTTCTCTCCAGCTCGCTTGTCTGGCTTTGCCTTTTTTTTCTTCCGGTTCTTTGGCTCTATGGGGCGGAGCTTCTTTTTCTGAGCAAACCCGAAAAGCGACACTACGAGCTCTCCACTTTTGTCATCAGGCGGTCAGGATCCTGGTTGAACATTCCAACCACCTTGCTGACGTCTTTGTAGTCCCTCGTTCCCCGGTTAATGAGCCAGGTAAGAATCGTCTTTCTCCTGTTCATGTCGGCCATGATGTCCTCCATGTCGATACCTGTGTCTGTTGCGATCTTTGGCAGCAAATAGCTCTTGTTCATGTTGTCAAGATAACCGTCATGCTGCGGATCCCAGGTAAACACGCTTCTAACGTTATTTGAGGAGACGATCTCGGTTACTTCTGTCACTCTTCTTGCCATGACTCTCTTTGAACTCTTGCCGCCACTTGCGTCCGCTAACTTGACGCGTTTGATGGTTATGATGCAGTTCATTAGCGGCACATATGCTCCGGGGATGTCCATCGGCTTTTGCATGAGCCTCCTTATCGCGGACTCGGAATCGTCTGCGTGCATGGTCGCCATGCCGCCGTGACCGGTAGCGAGCGCTTGGAACAGCACGTACGCTTCCTCACCTCTGATCTCACCCACCAGGATATAGTCAGGACGGTGACGCATTCCGGACTTTAGCAGGTCAAAGAGGCTGACCTCACCTTGGCTTTCAAGACCGAAACTTGCCCTTGACACAAGACTGAACCAGTTCTCCTGAGGAATGTTGATCTCTGCTGTATCCTCTACGGTGAATATCTTGAACGAAGGATTCAGAGTTCCCGTGACCGCGTTAAGAATGGTTGTCTTTCCACCTCCTGTGGAACCAATGACCATCAGCGATTTCTTGTTGTCGAGCAGGAGCCAGATGTATGCCGCCATGTCGATGTCAAGCGTGTCAGAGTTGATCAGGTCTACAATGGTAATCGGGTCTTCGCGGAACTTTCTGATGGTAAAGCTGCTACCCATCGTAGTAACCTCTTTCTTGTAGAGAGCAGCGAGACGATGCTTGCCTGGAAGCGACGCGTCCACTATGGGGTGCGCAGCGCTGATGTG
This sequence comes from Nitrososphaera sp. UBA210, assembly GCA_002494895.1. Classification (GTDB taxonomy): domain Archaea; phylum Thermoproteota; class Nitrososphaeria; order Nitrososphaerales; family Nitrososphaeraceae; genus Nitrososphaera. The sequence goes on along the minus strand of DADA01000095.1, from coordinate 696 downwards.
CTTGCCTGCCCTGTGGACCATCTTCATCAGGAACCCATCGAGGAATTCTTCGTCCCGGAAGAGAATGTTCGTGCGGAGCCCTTCGTATCCCCTGTGGTAGATGTAAATCGGCTTACCGGAACCTCCACACGTGATGTCCTCTATGAATGGATCGTGGAAGAGAGGATCAATCAGCCCAAAGCCAAGAATGTCGCGTTTCAAAAAGTACCTGACCTTTTCGAGCATCACGGGCTGGGTCTTGCCCCCTATGAAGTGCTCCTTCAACAGCTTTGTTACTTCGGAAGTAAAGCTCGCTTCAAGATTGTCGAGCATGCGTGGAGAGTCTATCTGCTTCTCCAAAAGCTCCTTGACGCTGTAATAGATCTTTACCTCGTCCTCGTTAAGAATGAGCTCGTCCACGCTGTAGATAAGATCTGAAAAGTCGGAGTTCTGTAGAATTGATACGTAGCAGAATGGCGGCACCAGAGGATAGCGCTGTATGCTCTTGTAACCCTCGGGGATCTTGCCGAGGCTATAGTCGCTCCTGGAAATAGTATCGATATACTTGGCTACTCTTTCCAGTTGGGTGCCGAATCCTGTTTCTTCAAAATTGGAATCTTTGAATGCATTAAGGAAATCGTCGTCTTCCTTCTTTTTTGAGTCGTTAGAAAGTCTTAGTTTGAGTGACTTTATGGCAGTCATGGGCCTTCAAAAAAA
>DADA01000111.1 GCA_002494895.1 Nitrososphaera sp. UBA210 | reverse complement strand
GCATATTTCAAGCCAGAAGGGACCAGCATGACTACGATTCTGCATGAATTCTACCATCATCTTGTAAACTGCTATGGAGTAAAAGACACACTGGACTATCAAATTCTACCAGATCCTGTCACGGGTTACTATGCTAGCAATGATAGGGAAGAGAGAGCCGCCGATAGCTATGCTCAAACTTTCATCCGAAGGGTGCTCGGGAAATCCTATTGAATTCGAATCTACAGATGATTATGGCGGGAGGCCGGCCCGTTCTGAGTGCTTATTCTATCTGTTCGATGTCTTGAATCCCTAGCTCTGCCCAAAGAGAAAGCAGTGATCTTGAGAGCGACTCATCCTTCGCCTGTTCATCAACCTGATCGCCTCCAGCTGTTACTAGGATCTTGTTATCAATAGACTCCATGTCAAAGAGCGAAGCAAACATCGTGAAAATGACTTCCAGCAGGCGATTAGAGTAGGCCACACAAAATAATTAGACTAACGAATGAAAATTCCCTTCGCTAGTTCGGCAAAACTAAGGTGACTGGCCATGAGGTATTCTATTCATTTTCATCTACTGCCATCTTACGCGCTTCTTTCGCGAGCCTGTCGATTTCGCCGTAAATCGTTCTTATCAATAGCCGTGCACTGTAAGGCCCAAGAAGGTCTTGCAACGCCAAATGCAATTCGTCAAGGCTGAATGAAGTCACCTTAGCCAGCTCGATCTTGTACAGCCTTTGAAGTTCAAATTTCAATGCATCATACATTTCATCGCCAATTCGCGCAAGCACTCTGTTCGTAGCCTCCACTTTGAAGGTCTCGATTATCGACTGGGGCAACCAGCAAAGAAATAAGGAATCATGTTAAAAGCAATAATCTGTATGTACAAGGACATACACCAGATCCAGGGAACTCTGCTAAGCTATTTCTTGTCGTTTTTCTCTTCTCTGGCTTTATTGCGGCCTTTATCCGCAGCTTCTTTCGCACTATCATAGGCTTTGGTGCCGACCTCTGCGCCCTTCTCAATGCCCTTCTTGCCAAGCTCGGCCCCTTTGTCGACTGCCCTTTCGGTGGTCTCCTTGAGCTTTTTTAGAAATCCCATGTACAGCAAAACACTGCAATGATCTCGTATATTACGCTGACTGATGTTTGCCTCGAGCAAGGCGAACCCCTCGACCAGATTCAAGCGTCCGCTAATCCTTTTTATTTGAATGTTGTTGATATTCAGGAAGGTTGACGACGGTCCAGTTCATGTTGGTGTGAAACAAAAGATGTGTCTTCACCGGCTCCCTTACGGCGGCCAGTATTTCTATGATTAGATCCATTCTGTCTCTTTTCATCGATTGGTTATCTGCCTTGAAGAGCTTGTACTCTATTGATTTCTGAAGGTCGTAGTAGTGTACTTCATTCGTCACATAGCGGCGCTAATCACTGCCATGACCGGCAGTTAAGACGAAACCGAACTTCAGCGACTTATGGACAATCACCAAAAGTAGAATGCGCCGCTAGAGCACAGATACCAGGATTATAGAAAAAAAGGTGAGGTTAAACGATTACCTCTCCCTTTATCGAAGTTGCCGCGAACGCTTCGTTTGCGTTCTCGATTATGGTGCCTATCTCACCGTGAACTTCCCAATGCATGAAAGACATCTTGGGCGTCTCGTTTATCATGTGGTTGTGTACTCCAGTAACAGTCCAGTTGTTTGCACTGACGACCTGCAATACCGGATTCATTTCTGTTTCCAGAAGAGCAAAGTCTCCCATCACGTAAACGTCAGTCATACCTGTTGTGTCATTCATTACCGGCAAGAATTCCAACACACTATTCATCAGCGCGAACTGATTCATAGTTATGTTGTTGTGTCCGACTACTGTTGGGGCTTGTCGCACGACTACTACATCACAGACAGCACCATTCGGCACGGCTATGCCTCCAAGCTCAGAAGCTATCGCTGCACAGTCGAGAGTGCCATTGTCACCAATGAAATCGGGACTAGTTATGTTGCCCGAAGTCGTAGCTGTGGTATTCGCCTCGCTTAATATCTCGTCTCCTGCCTGGCCTATTGCTGGCACAATTGCGGTCAAGCCGACGCAAGCACGGCACCGATTACGGCAGTTGCGAGAAAAAGGTTCATTCTCTCTGTCATTGGACAACAACATTCGATGTCTCATAAAAGCAGACACGAATGTTCTTGAGAAGAAAGTTCTTCTTGACCTCATGCTATCCGATCAAGACGTATGCGTCACTGCGTGCAGGAAAGCCGGGCTTTGACTTGGCCCCATGACATCTGGCGACTTGATTGCACGTCGAAAAGCATGTCGAAAACAATGCCCACGCTCACGCCCTAGCGGGCGGGGAGCCACAGCTGGTGATAGGCGCGGTTGAAAGTGGATGAACCGAAAACCACACAATCCAATAGGGAATTTCACTAGAGGGTTCTTGCCCGGTTCCTTATCTAATGGGAGCGTTAGTGACGTAATGACCTTAGCATCTGACTAAATACCATTAGAATCAATTGTTATTGAAATGCGATGTTCAACTTCAAGCGCTTGTCAGCACTTGAAAAGAGTGTCTATATCTTGGAAAGAATACTAGAAGGAAAGACGATTGAACAGATTGTGGCATTGTGTGATGGCGACAAGGCTCTTGTTCGGGGCTGTATTGAATTCACGAAGCAGATCAAGTGGCTTAAGGAAAGCGATGATGAAGCAACTGAATCTGACGTAACAGATGCGGGAAAGGCCGCAATCGCAAGGCACCTCAATACCGGCAAGAAAATGTAGTTGTTCGAGCCCAGTCGCGTAAGTGCAGTTTGCCCTGGATTTGAAGGTTCGTCCTGACAGAGCCTGAAAACACTTTATACGCCGAGCGACCTGTGGTGCGCCCTTTTCACGATAATAGTATGCGACGCATCCCTGTCAAGAAACCTCCTCCGTTTCCATAATGGCAATGCAGCACGGATAGGACAGTACTAAAATATATCAGCGGACCTTCATTTCCTAATATGTATTGACGGCCGACGAAGATGTATTGTTGAAGCGTGAAAGCAGGAAAAAGAAATCGCGTAGACGAACTCGTGGCCCGTACAGAAAGTCAAATCTTGCGAGATAACGACTCTGACCAGCTCACCTCTGAAATAAGGTGTTTGATCATAACATGTGTTGACGCCGTCAACCGACCGAACGGTTTTTTGCGACCATAAAGCGTGATGCTTTACCAGCCGATCAGCAAAAACGTTTCCAGCTATGCAAGAAAGGAGTGCTATTTGCTATCCTCGTGATTTTCACGGTGCCGTCTGCCAGCCAGTCTTGTAAGTGCGTTTGCGGATTGCGCTGCCGCTACAACTAGCGTTGACACCACCAGCAAGGACGTCGTCACCATGAGAGCAGCATTGTTGGCAGCTGCAAGTGAGAATACCACGGATGCAGCAAGAACAGCGACTACAGCAAAAGCGAGCCGCGGGCCGAGCTCGTATTTCCATACTCTGCGAACCAACAACGCAAGGGGTGTGACGTACGCAGCGCCTATCAGCGAACTTGCAACCATGCCAGCGGCAAGCGATCCGTATTCTCCTGGAAGTGCGGAATAAGTTGTTTCAGATAGCTGCAGTATTCCGAGGAGCGGGTAGATCGCGATTCTCACGGTTTGCTGGAGCCACGGCTGCCCTCTTTCATAATCTGCAATCGCGGGGCTGAAGGAATAGTACCAGCTGTTAAACGCAGCCATAAAGTTGGCGCCAGAGCTTGTCTGCAGTATGCGGTTGTCCCTGAAATCGCGCAGGAATTGCACCTGTGGGGCAAGCTCGCTGCCAAAAGCGGCCGTTGCAATGAGACATCCCGATTGAGGAGGACTGCTCTGGTCCCCTATAGGAGGCGTGCCTGCCGGCGAGGCAGCTCCGGTCTCCACCGCAGCAATAGTCTTGAAAACATTCCCGAGAGCAGGAGTGGAATGTATGTACTTCCAATATTCGTCGCTGTCAATTGTCAGAACATTAGGGGCCAACACTTTTCCGTCAGAAGGCGATATCTGGTCAAACACTGCCGTAGACGGATAGTATGAAGGCGGCATTATGAAATATGTTGGCGCGCCCGCCGTCATATTTACTTCATACGAAAAATCGTAATTGCCATAAGGCTCGTCGTGGACAATATTGATTGCAAACATTCCATCTTTGTCTGCAACGATGTTCGAGCCGGGAATCGAAGGCAAGAACTTCATCCTGTTTGGCCTGGCTGGTTCCGAAACAGACCCTGTAGAACCTATTGTTTCCGATGCGTCATGAACAAGATCACGGGCGGCGGTGTCTGCAAACGCTCCATGGCTTACGAATATCATGTCAAGGTCTGCTTGGGATACATCGCCTCTGAATGCGTTGTACAGGTCAGCAACGCTCAAGGGCTCTCTTGCGGCAATGTTTCCGATAATTTTTCCGCCATCAAGTGCAACCTGGTCTGTCGGAGTGGGATATACTTTTGACAGCGCGACCGACCAGTCCGAGAGATCCGAGTTGATGCCGGCTCTGTGGCTCACATGCACTTCTCTGCCCCTATCATGCAGGTCCCACAATATTCCAGCTACTGCAAATTCTTCGTCGCTATCACGCTCGGGATAATACTTGGCTTCTATGGTTTCATCCTCATGTTTGAGTAATTCAACGTTCTCTCCCCAAACTTTGTAATCTTGTTCGAGGTAGTACCTTGAGTCACCGACGGGATACACGGGATCCATCTCGGAACCTTCGTGATGTTCCTTTATGAGCATGGCCACGAATGATGCAAAGCCTTCAACAAGGGAATCATTGGTGCTCGGATTCGAGTAGCCCGCGTGATTGGTCCCTCTCCCAGGAATTGTGGTGTCGCTATTGCGGTACATGTCCGACTGCAAATAATGCCCGAGCTCGTGCCATTCCCTATTCATGGGCGCGTCTTCCTGATGCCTAGAGCTTGTGATTTCGCATATGGTTACGGTGCCTCCCTTGGCCTCAGCCCTCTCGAGGTAGGTCCCCAGACCGCCGAAGGTAGGTGTAGCAGCATCATCAAAGAAAGCGTTATCCTTGTTCCCGTTCTCATCTTTGCATAAGTCAGATGCAGTATCACCAATATCGATAATCACTGGATCGAGTGCCATCCCGACTGTTCCCTGTATCGATTCGAAATATTTCATCGCCTTGTAGCTGTTCTGGTAGATTAGTGCCGCATCGTCCTGCCTGACAAAAGAACCCTGGTGATGTTCCGCGCCCCGGAACAGAGGCTGGCTGGGGTCTGCCCCGTAAACGATCTCCACCTCTGCTTCAAATCCACCGCTCACTGGTTTCCACTGTTGGCACAGCGTGTTGCCAGGTCTGTTGTCGATGCACGCAATGTCGTATACGGGAACCTTTCTGCCGTTTTCTTCCGGCCCAACCGTAATCGCAAACTCGGCTTTTTCG
>DADA01000022.1 GCA_002494895.1 Nitrososphaera sp. UBA210 | reverse complement strand
ACCCTGTATCCAAGGGACATTGACAGGCTGGCTCCATAATGGCCGTGACAAAAGACCAGGTAAGACATCTTGGCTGGCTGTCCCGGATCGAGCTGTCTGATGACGAGCTCGCCAGATACTCCGGCCAGATCGAGACCATAGTAAAGTACCTTGACAAGCTGGACACGGTCCCGCTTCAGGAGGTCAAGCCTGTCGTCGCAAGGAAGAAATTCTCCGATCTCCGCGATGACATCGCCGTTGAATTTGAGGCGGACTCGCTGGGGACTTTGCACAGGAAGGAAGGGTTCGTGAAGGGTCCAAGGATGGTCTAGATTGGATCTCTTTCGGCTCGATGCCATGCAGGTGGCCGACGGCATAAAGAAAAGAGAATTTTCAGCTGAAGAGTACATACAGCAACTTTTGGAAAGGATCGACAGGGTAGAGCCAAAAGTCAATGCCTTTATCACGATAAACCGCAGGGAAGCGATCGACAAGGCGCGCTCTATAGACAGGAAAGTCAGGGATGGAGAGCCGGTCGGGCCGCTCGCCGGAGTCGCAGTGAGTGTAAAGGACAACATTTGTGTGAAGGGAGTAAGGACTACATGCGCTTCAAAAATGCTTGAAAATCATGTTCCGCCATATAGCGCGACGGTAGTCACAAGACTGGATGACGCGGGAGCGATAGTGATAGGCAAGGCAAACCTTGACGAGTTTGCGATGGGCTCAACAACAGAGTTTAGCAAGCATGGGGCTACAAGAAATCCTTGGGACATCAACAGGGTACCCGGAGGATCATCGGGAGGCAGCGCCGCGAGCGTCGCTGCCATGGAGTGCGCGGTCTCTCTTGGCTCTGACACGGGAGGTTCCGTAAGGTGTCCTGCGAGCTTTTGTTCAGTTATAGGGATGAAGCCCACCTATGGTCTGGTAAGCAGGTACGGGCTGGTGTCTTATGCCAACAGCCTCGAACAGATAGGCCCCGCTGGCAGGACGGTAGCCGATGTCACCGCGGTAATGAACGCGATAGCTGGAATTGACAGAAATGACCACACGACTTTGGACATGAAGCCTAACTATTCAGCCGGAGTACCTGACAGGCGATTCCGCATCGGAATAGTAAAGGAGTTTCTCAACGGCGCAGACTCCGAAGTCGCACAGGTAGTCTACAACGCTGCAGATATCCTAGCAAAGCAGGGATGCAAGTGTGAAGAGGTAACCCTCGGTTCGGTCGAGTACGCGCTCGCCTCGTACTACACAATAGCGATGGCCGAAGCCAGCAGCAACCTGGCAAGATACGACAATGTCCGCTACGGCTTTGACATGAGCTCCGAAGGCTATGAGTGGAACTCGTACTATGCCAAGGTACGGAGCAACTTTGGTGAAGAAGTCAAAAGAAGAATCATAGTTGGCTCGTACGTTCTGTCCTCCGGCTATTACGGGAAATACTATCTGAAGGCCCAGCAGGTCAGGTCCCTCCTGAAGCAAGAGCTAAAGTCTCTTTTCAAGACACACGATTTGTTGATGGGGCCTACAATGCCAATCCTTCCGTTCAAGATGGGCGAAAAGATCGATGATCCCCTAAAGATGTACTTGGTGGATATCGATACTGTAGTGGCCAACCTCGCAGGTACGCCGGCGATTTCGATTCCCGGAGGATTCTCCGGAGGCCTCCCGGTCGGCCTGCAACTAATGGCAGACGAGCTTCAGGAACAGACGATGCTAGATGCGGCTTCTCTTTTCGAGAGCGTTGCACATGTCCAGAGGAGCCCCGATCTTTGATGGAAACAATGATCGGCCTTGAAATCCACTGCCAGCTCACTGGCGCAAAGAGCAAGCTGTTCTGTTCATGCAGCTGCGAGTACCGGGGCAGGGCAGCAAATTCCAACATCTGCCCCACTTGCGCCGGGTTGCCGGGGACGCTCCCGCTGCTTAACAAAAGGGCATTGGAACTTGCCGGCATGATCTCTGCCGCCCTCGGATGTACCGTCCCGGAAGAAATCGCCTTCTATCGCAAGAATTACTTTTACCCAGATCTTCCAAAGAATTTTCAGCTGACGCAGTACAATGCCTATGGCATAACGAGTATGGGAGTTGACGGAATCATGCAATACGGTGACGGCAAGAGCGCGAGAATAAGGCGAGTACAGTTAGAGGAAGATCCCGGGAGGCTGGTTTATGAAGGGGAAAGCATGGAGACGAGCCCCTACACGCTTATAGACTACAACAGAGCCGGCGTCCCGCTTGTGGAGATAGTGACTGAACCTGACTTTGCAGATCCAAAAGACGTGCGGCTATTTCTGGACAAGATAACGTCGCTGATCGAGCACCTTGGGATATGCGATACCAGGCTCGAAGGGTCAGTGCGATGCGACGCGAACGTTTCAATCGGCGGCGGCAACAGGGTCGAAATAAAGAATGTCAGTTCATTTGCCGACGTAGAAAAGGCGCTCCGATATGAAATAACTCGCCAGAATTCAATGGCATCGAGGGACATCGAGATCAAGTCGGAAACCCGTCACTGGGATGATGCAAGAAAGCTAACAAAAGAGTCAAGGACAAAGGAAGAGGAACAGGATTACCGATACTTTCCGGAGCCCGACGTGCCGGCCATAGCGCTTGGCAGCGAATTCACTTCTCTTGTCAGCCGGTCGATGCCAGAGCTCCCCGACAGTAGAAAAGAGCGATTTGTCTCAAAGCATGGCCTTTCTCCGCATGTTGCGCAGGTCCTTATCGACAATAAAGAGCTCGCCGACTTTTTTGAAGATGCTCTCTCCGTCCACAACCTGCCAAGGGAGATAGCGAACTGGATAGTCAACGACCTGATGGGGTTCGTTGATGAGCGGCAGAAAGAGGAGAGATCCGTTCTAACAGGGCTCAAGGTTACTCCGGGGCATATCGCAGAGCTGGCAAGGCTGGTTGAGGAAGGCACTATCAACAGGTCAATCGCGCAGCAGGTGCTGGCTCAAACGGTGAAAACAGGAGAGATGCCATCTGAGGTTGTCAAGAAAACACATACGTCAAGGATAGACGACTCTGACGAACTGGCGCAGGTGGTAGATTCAGTATTCAAAGCTGAGCAGAACGCGGTGCAAGACGCCAAGAGTAACGCAAACGCAGCCAACTTTTTACTGGGTAAGGTAATGGCGGCGACAAAGGGCAGGGCCGATCCAAAGGCCGCGCTTGAGCTCATCCACAAAAAGTTGACAGAACAATCATGAAAGTCGCTTGTAACTCCTGTCTCGATTTCTATTGCTGTCCCTGACTCATTGTTGCGATCGACATCTACAGCCCAAGTAGGGCCATTATTTCTTTGCAGCGAGCTTGCCAAGTTGCGCGAGTAATGCGGCAAGCTGAATTTCAGGATGGGCCCCGATAGCGAGCCTATAGTCGTATTCAGCCATCAGAGAAGCGAATTCCTCCGGCTTTTCGATTTTCATATCGTACGCTTCTTGATTCGCATATCTCATAAAATCCGTTTCCGACATGCCGTAAACCATTGTCAGTTCTAGCAATTTTGCGCGAGCTTCATTAAACTTGCCTGACAGCGCGAGCCTCAGGACATCACCCACCTTTGACCTGCCAGAGAGTCCGACTGCTGCAGTCACATTGGCTGACGTAACGGATCCCATTCCCGACGATGCCTGCATTATGTTGATTGAATGGCGGAGGTCGCCGCCTGTTGCTTCGTAGATCTGGGCAACGGCCTTTTCATCATACTTTATCTTTTCTTTTTCGCAGATCGTTTTCAAGTGTCCAACAATGTCCTCCTTTGGTAACCTCGTAAAGCGGAAAACCACGCACCTGCTCTGTATCGGCTCAATAATCTGGGAAAGATAATTGCATATGATGATAAAGCGAGTTGTCTTGGAACTGTCCTCGATTATGCGCCTCAGCGCAGTTTGCGCCTCTGAAGTCATCTCGTCAGCCTCGTCGAGAATGATGATCTTTGGCTTGCCAAACTCTTTGTCTGTCGCAAGTTTTATCGACGCGGCAAATTCCTTTACGCGTTCGCGGACCATCCGGATACCGCGATCGTCCGACGCGTTTAGCTCTAGCGTGTTCTTTCTCCATTCTTCACCAAGAATTTCCATCGCTATGCAAAGCGCGGCCGTTGTCTTGCCCACGCCAGCTGGACCAGCAAAGAGCATGTGCGGAATGTCTGGAGTTTTGATCAGATTGCTGATACCTTTTATGATCTCTTTCTGGTCAACTATTTCGCCCAGCTTTTTGGGCCTGTATTTTTCGGTCCACATGAGGTTGGCCAGATCGGTTCTCTTGGTCGCAGACATGGGTTTGAGACTTTGGTTTTCGCGCGAGTTATTAAAGCATTAATAGCTTTCCTCTGTGAGGTCGGCCAGTTTTCAGCTGTAGCTAGCTCGGAGCTTAACAAAAGCTGCCCTGACAAAAGATATAACGGAAGGAGACCCATTACAGTTTACCCAAAATGGCTGACGGTCCCCGCGCAGAGCCCAGGATAGAATCTGTGCAGAACATCTACCGGATGGGCTACATGGCAGAGGAAGTGAGGGTGTCATACAAGAAAAATGTCCAGATGACTGTAGGCAATCTCGCAATAGACGCCAAGGAGGGCGACATGTCGTCGCTTCCGCGCTGGGTCGCAAAGATCCTTTCAGAGCAGGGAGCTGTCGAAATCCAGAACAACGACATCGCGGGGTACGTCTCAAGGGCGATGAACAGGGAGCGTATAGCCAGGCCGCATGATCTATCAGGGATAGATCTGGATTTTTACGTCAGGGTTAATGACTACCTCGAGGGACTGCGCGAAAGAGAAAGAGAGAATCTGATTGTTTCCCTCAACACATTCGTCGCGTCGAGGCTTGAAAAGATAGTCAAACTGGCAGCAGCGACGCCGCTTTCGCCAGAACTCGAAGCCAGGCTCTCTGCAGAGGAAAAGGAACTCTACTCGCTCATTAGCATCGCTTCGCTAAAGTTCAGAAAGGGAGTTCTGAAAAAGTTTGGCTGAGCAGCAGACAGCCGCTGCGCTCGCAGATCAGCTCGTGGGTTTTCTGAAGGCGTTCAAGGACAGGGATGGAAATTACAAGTACTTTGAACGGATAAACAACATGATGGCCTCCAACGCGGTGTCGCTTGTGGTCGACTATATCGACCTTGATTCCTACAGCCCGGATTTGGCAAAGGAAATCACCCACAAGCCTGATGAATATCTCGAGGCTTTTGGCGAGGCTGTGCTTTCCGTGCTCCGGGAGATCCACTCAGATTATGAGCAGGAAATCCGGGAAAAGGTTCGAGTAAGAGTAGGCAATTACACGGTTCAAAAGGGCCTTCGAGAAATAAATGCAGATCTCATAGACAAGCTGGTGGGCGTTTCCGGCATGGTCGTGCGATCATCGGAAATAAAGCCACTGGCAAAGAAAGTCGCCTATCATTGCACAAGTTGCAGCGAGCTTTTCGACGCTCGCCTTAAGGGCTTGCTGCTGGCCAAGCCCCAGAAATGCCCCAAATGCGGTGAGAGGGAATTCGAAATGGATCCGGAGCACAGCATCTTTATAGATTTTCAGATGGTGCGCCTTCAAGAGTTGCCAGAAGATCTTCCGGCAGGACAGCTGCCGCATTACGTTGAAGTAACGGTGATGGGCGATCTCGTGGACCAATGTCGGCCAGGGGACAGGATAATGCTTACTGGCATCATCAGGATCGAGCAGGAGCAGCTTGCCCCGCAGGCAAAGACTAGCCTGTTCAGGCTCCGAATGGAAGGCAACAACATCGAATACCTGGGCGGCAGAGCCGGAAACAAGGATACTAGATCTGCAGAGAGGATAATGATAAGCGCAGAAGACGAAAAACAGATTCGGACTATTTCCAGCAAGCCGGATGCCTACCAAAAGCTGGTCGCTTCCTTTGCGCCGCACATTTACGGACACTGGGAGATAAAGGAATCGATACTTCTTCTGATAGTAGGGTCAGTTACGAAAAAGCTGGATGACGGATCGACTAGGAGGGGCGACATCAACGTGCTCCTGGTCGGAGACCCCGGGACTGCGAAGTCAGAAATGCTCAAGTTTGCCGCAAAAATCGCGCCACGAGGGCTTTATACTTCTGGAAGAGGTTCAACTGCCGCCGGTCTTACCGCGGCAGTTATCCGGGACAAGTCCGGAATAATGATGTTGGAGGCGGGCGCTGTGGTTTTGGGCGATCAAGGGCTCGTTTGCATGACTGAAGACACCGAAATCTACACAGGTCACGCACTGATGCCCGTCAGCAAGCTATGGGAATCCAACAATGAAGAGGTCTACCTGACGAAGGCAGGCAGGGAAGCAAAGAAGGTGCTGCTTCCTGTTGGGATTTATGACAACAAAATCAGGGCAGACATTGATGGTCACGCATTTGTGATAATGCGAAAAAGATTCACAGGAGACGTAATCAAGCTAACGTTCGCTTCAGGGCTGACGCTGAGGGTGACGCCTGAACATCTCTTGAGGCGTACTACCGCTGTCAAGAATCTGTGGACAAAAGCCAAAGATGTCAGACCTGGCGACTTCTTGAAAGCGCCCGTGCGCGTTTTCAAACCGGCATGTACGCTCAATATAGATGAAGAAGAAGCTTATGTCATAGGATGCATCTATGGTGACGGATTCACCACCACAAACTACATAACGATAAGCCAGTCGAAAGTGAATTCGGACGTAATAAACAATATTCAAAAGTCCATGCCTGACGTGTTTTCACTTTACGATAAGGGAGATCGCGTCAGGACGCTTGGCAAGTATGTTCTGGTGTCACGCATGTTCCAACTTCATACTACAGACAAGAGTCTCCTCAAACGAACGCGCTTCATTTTGCGTAATCCTTCCATTGATAATGCACTTCAGCTTGCTGACAAGCCCCTGTGGGCCTTCTTTGCAGGCATATTCGATACTGACGGTGATTTCAACCATGTGAGTGGCAAAGTCGTAGCGGCAAGAATGTACCCGTCTTCTTCTATGCACGAGTTAAGATTACTATTATATGCGCTGCGACGGCTGGGAGTTTATGCTAGACTCCACCATACGAGAAAGGGCTTTCCAATAGTACAGATTACCGGCCAAGACATAAGTCGCTTCGTTGAAGGGATAAGGTCTCATAGTGCAAAGGCAAAGCGGGAAGGTGACTTTGAACTTCAGCACAAGAAATCCATTTCTCGAGGGATGGAAAAAGTCGTCAAGACAGAGACAGAGCCCTATGACGGATACGTTTATGATCTGAGTGTCGGCAAGTATCATAACTATGAAGCGTCACTAGTCTACATCCACAACTGCATCGACGAGTTTGACAAGATAAAGCCGGAGGATCGCTCCGCCCTTCACGAAGTGATGGAGCAGCAGACGTGTTCTGTTGCAAAGGGAGGTATTGTGGCCACACTCAACGCCAGAACTTCTATCCTCTCTGCCGCAAACCCCATGTACGGCAAGTATGACCCGTACAAAAACATCACTGAAAATGTTAACCTTCCAGTTCCCCTATTGACAAGATTCGATCTGATATTCATTGTAAGGGATCTTCCTGAAAAAGAAAAAGACAACTTGATTGCAAGCCATATTCTAGAAATTCACAAGGACTCTGAACATGCCGCCAAACCAGCCATAGAAATCGATCTCTATAGCAAGTATCTCTCCTACGCCAAGCAATTGGAACCTAGGCTCACGCAGGAAGCAGTTGACCTAATCCGCAACTATTACATGGACATGAGGAAGGTAGAATCGGAAGGCATGATAACAGTCACCCCGAGGCAGCTGGAAGGGCTGGTCAGGCTTGCCACAGCGCGGGCCAGATTGCTCCTGAAGGACAAGGTCGAAGCTGACGATGCCACCCGGGCTATTTACCTGGTTGAGCAGATGCTCAGAACCGCAGGGGTCGATGTCAATACCGGCAAGATGGACGTGGGAGTGCTATACGGCAAGCCTCAGAGCGAGACTTCAAAGTCAAAAACATTCATGGATGTGTTCAAGGGGCTTTCTGGAAGCGACAATAACGACGTAGAAGAAAAGGCGTTGTTAGACGAACTTGTAAAGACAGCCAAGTTTACTGATGAAGGTGACGCAAGAAAATACTTTGAAAAGGCTAAACGCGAAGGCCAGATTTACGAAAGAAAGTCCGGATTTTGGGCAAAAGCCTAGTTTTCCTATTCATGATCGTTCGGATCAGGCACGCAAAGATAATCACAACTCTAAAAACACGGTGATTCGGAATTACCGTGCCCACTGACATGAAGTCCACAGCAGTGACTGATAGTGCAGTAAGAACTCTCCTAGAGATCATGGGCTATTCCTCGCTTTATCCCCCACAAGAAATGGCTCTTTCTAGCGGGCTTCTTGACGGCAGGAATATGCTCGTTACCACTCCAACTGCAAGTGGCAAGACCCTGATCGCAATGATGGCCATTGTCAAGGCACTGGAAAAAGGGGCCAAGGCTGCCTACCTGACCCCGCTTAGAGCCCTGGCAAGCGAAAAGCGCGACGACCTATTGGTGCTAGAGCAGAT
>DADA01000046.1 GCA_002494895.1 Nitrososphaera sp. UBA210 | reverse complement strand
AAATGACAGTGGATGCGAAAATCCTAGGAATCATTCCATATTCGCAGACACGCGAGTTCGCATTCGCAGAGTTCCAGGAGTTCATGAGCGTCCAGAAAGCTGACGAGTATTTCTGCAAATAGCAAGAGTTTAACCACGGCTCCGATTTTTGTTGTAAGGTGCGAAGTTTCAGGCGCTCATTCACTGTCGATGCAGAGATATCGCGAGTCTGGGACTTTTACACCGACATAGGACACCTCAAAATCATATCACCACCGGACCTTCAGCTGCGTCTCGTGAAATCCACTCACAAAGTACTCGTCGAAGGATCCGAGGTGTGGCTCGCTGGCAGGCTACTCACGGAAAGCAGGTGGCACTCTAGGATCACAGCACTAAAGCCTTACGAGTACGTGGACGAAATGCTGACTGGGAGGTTCAAGATCTGGAAACATGTCCACGGGTTCAGGGCGCTGGATGACAAGACCACCGAAGTAATTGATGAAATAGATTTCGAGCTGCCATACGGTTTTCTGGGAAGGTGCTTCGAAGGCTACGTGCTTCGTCGGCTTGAACGTGCCTTTGCATATAGAAAGCAGGCCACCCAGAGGGCGATGGAAAAAACTAGATTACCTTGACCGACTTGGCAAGGTCACTCGCGCCTTTCTTGTCCAGCTTGACCTTGCTCAGGATTGTGTATCTGTCAGGTCTGAGAGACTGCGCGGTAACGAGTGCTTTTGCGAGGTTCTCTTCCGATAGGCCGATTTCAGCGGCTTTGGTGGGGGCGCCTACGTTCTTTAGCGTCGCGGCTATTTTTTCCCAGTCAAGGCCGTGGAGCTTTGCCATCATTATTGTGCCAATCCCTACCCGCTCACCATGCAGGCCATTGTTGGGTCCCGCCACATACTCTACGGCATGGCTAAAGAGATGTTCGGAACCAGAGCAAGGTCTGCTGCTCCCTGCGATACATGCTGCGACTCCTGCACTGATGAGCGCTTCAACGATGGTGCGAACACCAAATTGATCCCTTTGCTTGAGCTTTTCAGATTCGGCGAGAATTATCCTCGCGCTCATGTAGGCGAGGTTGGCCGCATAGCTCCCGAAATATTCTCCCTTTTCGTCACGCGCCAATTCCCAGTCTTTTACAGCAGTCACCTTTCCAACCAAGTCGCCGCATCCTCCTGCAAGCAATCTCGGAGGGGCCTGTGACATCAGGAGCGTGTCTGCAACCACACCGATGGGAGTATTGGCCTTGATGGAATGCGGCTTTTCAGTGCCACGAATAGAGACGAAGGGGCTTGAAATGCCATCGTGGGATGCGGATGTTGGGACACTCAGGAAAGGTCTGCCAACCCGATTGGCAGTCATCTTTGCGATGTCTACCGACCTTCCGCCACCAAACCCAATGATAAAATCTGGCAATCCCTGCTTTGCAATTCGCTCTTGAAGAGCGCTAACCGTATTCATCGAAGCATCGCTTGCGACGTGCCAGAAAGTTTCCAGTGACTCTCTTGCAAGCGACGAGCTGCACTTTTCGCCCGCCCGGGCCTTGACCGTCCTGCCGGTAATTACCGCTACTTTGGACGCATCTGCATCGAGCCCCTTGATCAGCGAGCCGATTTCCGAAACAACGCCCTCGCCAATCAGGATCTTTCTGGGTAGCTCCATGAGATGGGTGGGCGCAGAATCCAATGGAAAAAAGAGCTGCTCGGGAGCTAATTAAGCTTGCAGAACTACTCGTTACTCTCGGAAGGCGAACCGGGGTTACCACCGGCCTCATCCGCAGGTTGCGCCGACTCGGTGACAGAAGCACTGCCCGCCACCTCCGCGGTTGCATATCCCCGCCCAACCTTTGTAATCTTTATTTTCACGCTGTCGCCGACCTTGGTCCCCACAACGAATATTACCAATCCCTGAACACGCGCGACACCACTGTCGCCCCGCTTGCTCAGGGATTCAATCTTGACTTCGTATTCTTCGCCTACGCGCACAGGCGATGGTCTAAATGGTCTCGGGCCGCCGAACCTCGGGCGCCCAAAGCTTCTGCCGCCCCCTCCGCCGTAACCAGAGCTGTCTTCCAAATCGGGTTCGCTCGCTATAATAAAAGCCTCTCACTATTTCAACTTTGATGTTTGTTCTGGATGTTGAGCCGAATATTTAATATGGGCGCCTGCGAAACCAAACCCAGTAACCTCTTTGAATGCCATCGAGATTTGATGATGGCCGTTTAAGGGATAACATTAATGCAGCATAGACCTACGACCCACAGAGAATCTTCAAGCCAGAACATCATGGCAGTGATACTGCAGAGTCTGCCGCAGGAAGCAGCGCTGACTAAAATCGAATACGAAGGGCCACGAATTGCCCTCTATTCAAAGAATCCGACCTACCTGATGCGAAACAACCAGCTCGTATCGAACATGGTTAGCACCATAAAGAAGCGAATAGTCGTCCGCACTGACGAAGGCATCAGAAAATCCGAAGAGGAATCTGCAAAGATAATGGAGGAAACCCTGCCTAAAGAAATCGGCATAGCCGGCACACATTTTGACGCGGTAGTCGGGGAGGCGGTTCTTTTCGTAAGGAAACCCTGGATGATGACGCAGGTTGGCGACGAATTTGACACGATCGAGCTCGCAGAAAAGACGGGCTGGAAAGTGCAGGTGCGAAAAGCTCCTCTGGACATGTCTGCTGTGAGCTCGCTCTACAGGATCTTTGGCGAAACGGTCGCAGAGCGCAAGAAATTCTATCGCGAAACAGGCGACAAGATATTCCGGGACCGGCTGAGCGAGTCCACCGAGGCAAGTCTCATGACCCTCGGAGGGTTTGCCGAAGTCGGCAGATCGTGCATCCTACTAACAACGACTGAGAGCAAGGTCCTGCTAGACTGCGGCATCAACCTGACTGCAAAGGATTCACTTGCCGCGATGCCCAGGTTCGATGTTGCCGGCGTGGGCATGGAGGACATTGACGCGGTGGTTCTTACACACGCCCATCTTGATCACACCGGGTTCCTCCCCGCCCTGTTCAAGTACGGGTACGTCGGGCCTGTATACTGCACCGAGCCAACGCTGCTGCTGATGAGCCTGCTCCAAAAGGACTATGTTCAAAGAGCTGGTCCTGACGCGCTCTACTCCGACAAGGACGTGGACAATGCGGTGGCACATACGATTACGCTGACACAGAGCCCCGTCACCGACATCTCACCTGATATAAAACTTGTTCTCTATAATTCGGGTCATATCCTCGGCTCCACGTCAGTCCACCTGCATATCGGCAACGGGGATCACAATCTTGTATACACCGGGGATTTCAAGTTTGGCAGAACACTCGCACTTGACAATGCATCGTGGAACTTTCCCCGCGTGGAAACAATGATCATCGAGAGTACATTCGGTGGCAAGGAAGACATCATGTGCAGGCCGGAAGAGGCAGAAGCGAACCTAATAGAGATCATTAACAGAACGCTTTCTGAAGGCGGGCATGTGCTACTCCCGGTACCTGCAGTAGGCATCTCACAAGAGCTGATTCTCGTCCTTGATAGAAACTTTAGGCAGGAAAGAATCAGGCACAAAGCAAAAGTGCTTGTCGAGAAAATAATTTCGGATGCAGCCGCGGTCTATGAAGCGTATCCAGAATTTCTCGCAAGGGACCTCCGCGACAGGATTCTCAGGTCTGAGGTCAGTCAATTTGGTGCCCCTGATCGATTCGTAACATCGACTTCCGCGACTCTGGGGAACGAACCTTCTGTCATACTGGCGCCATCGTCAATGCTGATGAAAGGACCGTCGGTTGAATATCTTAAGCAGATATCTTTGGATCCAAAAAGCCACCTCGTTTTGGTCTCATACCAGGCGGCAGAAACTCCCGGTAGGGCAATTCAGGAGGGCGCGCGGCAGATAGTCGTCGGCGGTCAGAGCATCAATCTGCAGTGCAAAGTCGACAGGCTGGATGGATTCGGGAGCCACAGCGACTACAACCAGCTTATCGCGTATGTAACGCGCCTGCGGCCAAAACTCAGGCGCGTACTTGTAAACCACGGGGAAAGAGCAAAGGCTCAGAACCTAGCGAGCTCTGTAAGCAAGATATTCAAGATACAGACGCAGC
The DNA here is from genome assembly GCA_002494895.1 of Nitrososphaera sp. UBA210. Taxonomy (GTDB): domain Archaea; phylum Thermoproteota; class Nitrososphaeria; order Nitrososphaerales; family Nitrososphaeraceae; genus Nitrososphaera. The sequence goes on along the minus strand of DADA01000046.1, from coordinate 23,103 downwards.
ATCCTCTGGTGCAGGAAGCGATAAAGCTACTTTAGGTCGTACGCCCCTCTCCAAATCTTTACGCCGGGAGGAGTTATCACTATCCGTTCCTCCCCAAGCCTTGCAATGTCTCCACCCGTCGACTGCGAATAGGAATACAGATCCTCTACGACTTTTCGGAGTTCCTCGACATCCTTCTGCGCAAGCGGCGTGACCCTAAGGATCAAAATCATGTGTTTTTTTATGTCATCTTTGATGGCTGAAATGTCGGTGACGTCCCGTAGGGTAAGAGCCTTCAGGTAAACCGGGGTCTTTTGGGTCTGCATCTAGGTGAATTGCAGTTGAGATTCTCACGCGTGGTCAATAGTCATGGTGGTCAAATCTCATTCACTCAATAGTGGATTTTAGCTGGATAGAATAATTCTACAAAATAATTGCCAATCTTGGGCACGAATAGAGTTGTCAGATCCGCAAGTTTTCGAATTCAGAATTGGCGGCTGGATGAGCGGCAACTATTTTTTCCTCGCCATTCTGGAAAACCCTGAGCTCTGACTCCGCATCCTTTGGTGCGTCAGAGTATCTTAGCGCTATGGACAGGCATCTTGGCAGGATGGACTCATCACGGGCCTTTGATCGCAGCAAGCTGGTTGGGCCAACATAGTCCAGCGCTTCTATGACAATGTCATCCGGCATGGCAAGTGACTTGATGATTTCGTTTTCTTCCTGGTTCCTTCCCACCACCAGCTTTGAATCTTCCGTAATCCTGAAGTGCCTTCCCACCTTGAGCAGGTCTATATCATTGAGCGTAGGAATGCCATCCGCATGATCCATGGCGTCCTTGATGCGTACTGAAAAAGCAGGATCGGTCAAAAGGCAGCCTCCGGCTGCGTTTGGCGGATCCGCGATTCCAAACTGCTTTGCCATTGCTAGCTGGCCTTTCCTTGACCTGCCTTTGATTTCGCCCATATTTTCCCGCCTGATCAATCCGGAATTCTCTGCATCGGTTGGGGGCAAATGCTTTGCAGAGAGCGGTCTCAGCACCTTGCCGGCAAGGTCCGCCTCTTTTTCAATAATATGAAGCGCATTTTCATTCTGGCTCATGGGTCGCTGGAACAGCACCTCTCCGGTGATAATGAAATCAGCTCCGATCTTTTTCATGTGATCTTTTGCTGCGCCATACATCATGCCACGGCAATCTATGCACGGGTTCATGCCCGATCCATAACCATGCTTGGGGTTCTTCAGCATCTGCAGATACTCCTCGCCGAAATAAACGGTCTTTAGTTTGATTCCTAATTCGTCCGCTACTTCCTTGACGCGGTGGCCGCAACCCTTGCCGCAGTCAAAATCGCAGAATGGAGTCTTTATGGCAACGGCTTCGACATCGACTCCCTGATTTAGCATCATCCGCACAGCCAGACTGCTGTCTAGCCCGCCTGACAGCAACGCAACGGCCTTTGGTTTTTCCTTCCGCCCTTCGTCGTTTTCAGACATGGGATAGCGTTTGTCCGAAGGAACGGTATAAAAATGATGATGTGCCCCGCCTCTGACCCACACGCTGTCACGGGTTAGCCAATAGCTTTATCCTCTGCGTGCTCTATAACGGGGTACATCCCATTAGCGATCAGGGTATTTGTCCTTTGTCATGCAGTATCTTGGTAAGGTCGATCTCAAAGGCCGCCACCGGAACCCTGAGCTTCATACTAGCAAGGGCAGCCGGGGCTATTTCTCCAATAGCTCCTGCACTTGTCCCATCTACCACTATTTCGGCAGACCTTCCAGGGATAAAGAAGGGATTCTGCGAGGATTTGGCCTGCATTTCTTTACCAAAGCACGTTCGCAGCAAAGACTGCGAGATGGACATTATTTCAGTATAGCTTGCATCCACATGTGCAACAGCAGCGGCAATGTTCCATGATTCGCGAATGTCTCCGTCTCTGTGAAACGCTTTTCCGATTTCAAAGAGCGGCTGCGGATACTCTTCATGCACGTTTCGGGAGAGCGCAAATAGGAGGGATGGGATGAGCGAATCGCGAAGGATTTGGTGTTCGGCGCTCTTTGGTCCTTCAACCTGTAACGCGTTCTCGGAACTCCGATCGAATAACTCATACTGGACTTGGCGGCCGGTCAGTGAAAAGCCAAGCGATTCTATCATTCCGTGGCCGACCAGGGTTTCCCTTACCGCTGAAAGGTGGTTTGTCAGCGAACTCTTTTGGCCTGCCGTCGACGCTGGCGGGAATGAGGGTTTCAGGTTGTAGATTCCATACCCTAATGCAACTTCTTCTGCGACGTCAACAGGATGCGACATGTCTGTTCGGTAGCGCGGCACCATGCAGACGATCCTGTTCCCTCTGGCAGCTGCATCGAGCCTGCTTTTCCTCAGGCATCGTATGATCTGCTTTGAGCCAAGATCGATGCCCATGACTTGACTTAGGTACTTGGCGTCTGCAATGATTTTAGTCGGCTCCATCTGGGGGGTTTCAATTCTCTTCCCGCCGCCGACTATTGTCACGGTGCCTATATTGAATCCAGCGTCAGCCAGAGTCATGGCTATTACTGCAAGCACGTCGTCTGAACCCCTTTTGTCAGTCCCCGTAACTTCGACCAGAATGTTGCGCGTTTTCAAACCAACGCGAGTTGAATCGCCGTTGATGACAGGGGGCATTGAAAGGACAGTGTCATTCTTGTCGATCAAAAGTGGATACACGTCAAACCCACGTACGAGGTTCCCGTACTGTCTCCCTGTTTCTGTTTCTCGCAGTATCTGAGCTATGGTCCGATGAGACGATCCGCCAAGTGGAGTGAATGAATAGTCATCGTTGACAGCCGTGTAGGTAAGGGGGAAACTGATGGTGTCCAAGTCGTGCAAGCCGATCGATGCCTTTCTGCGCCGCCGGCCGATGCCGTTGTGTAGGTCCTCCTGCATCGCTATCATCTGCCTTATGGTTTCATCATCCAGTCTGCCACCGCTTGCAACAAGTGCCACGATGACAGGCCGTACCTTCCTGACATGCTTGGTTACCAGAATCGAATGACCTTTTTTCTTGGCAAGCTTCAACCTGGGCGTCCCGAGTTGTATTTCCAGCAGACCACGAATGGCCCTGACGATTCCAAGATCTGTAGAAAAGTCCGGCCTGTTGGGATTATACTCCACTCTTATGCCATGGTCATCAACACCCTCAATGTCCAATCCGGCAAACGGGAGCATCTCCAGCACCTTCTCGCGCGAAACGTTTGGAATGAGTTTGGCCAGCCTGCCTGACTCCATATTCACAACTGGCATCTTGGTACGCCCCTTAGCCATGATAGCCTGTTGCCATAGAGCTCGCGCACGTCGTACAGGCCAAACCTCAGCATTGCAATCCTCTCGATACCACCGCCCCAGGCAAGGACCGGATTTCTGATCCCAAGTGGCCGTGTCACTTCCGGCCGAAAGATACCCATGCCAAAAAGCTCCACCCACTTGTGCAGATTTTCATTGTAGACCATGCTCTGTAGCGAGGGTTCGGTATATGGAAAGAAGGTGGGCCAGAACTTTACTTTCCGAATGCCCATCTTTGCATAGAATTCCCTTTGAAGCCCCATCAAATCGCGGAGTGACAAGCCTGGGGCAGTAGCGACGCCTTCAACCTGATTGAACTCGACGAGATGTTTGTAGGATGGCTTTTCGTTTCTAAAGACCCTGCCCACTGAAAAAAATCGGGCAACATCCGGTTTTGTGGCAGCTAGCTGCCTGAGGGTAACAGGTGTGGTGTGGGTTCGCAGAACCATCCTCTCTGCTTCGGCCAACTTCCATCCGCTCCCCCAGCCGCTATCTTGAACCTCGGCAACCTTTCGCAGCTGGTCCTTGGTTGCAGGAACTTTCTGCCTATGACCTGAAACATAAAACGTGTCCTGCATCTCTCTGGCGGGATGATCCTGCGGGATAAAGAGGGCGTCAAAATTCCAGAATCCCGATTGTACCATGTCCCCGTCGATCTCCTCAAAGCCCAGGCCCACAAAGATCTCCTTTACCTCATCGATAATGTTGACAAGTGGATGGCTCCTGCCGGGATACGCGGCTGGCGCCGGAGCCTCTACATCGAGTGGGCCCAGCGTTACATCTCTCCATCTCCCGGATGTTATCATCTCCGTCGTGAGCTTGCGTTCCGTGTGGCCCGCATCCAATTTCCGAAGCACTTCTTTCCCGGCCGGCGTGATGGAAATTCGCGTCTGCTTTGCTTCCTTTAGTGTAATGTAGTCAGGTCTTTTTTTCAAGAGCTCCACGGCGCGTCTTTCCTCTTCTTCTAGCGCCGCCAGCTCCGCACTGCCATTCCGCAATTTCTGTAGAATCGATTCTTCGGGTGAGTGGCCTTCAGCGCCTGAAACAGTCATCCTTCCTCCGTCCGAGAACTTTATCCACCCGTTTCGCCTCGCAGCAGAAACTGCAGCGTTAACTTCATCTTTGTTGAGCACACCGCTCTGAAGAACCCTCTCAACCGTATCGGTACCGCCCTTCATGGCGCCTACAAGTTTGCGCTCTGGAAGCCCTGACTCAGCGGCATCCTGCCCCCGCTGGGTAAGCGAAACAATGAAGGAAGAAGACTCTTCGACAGATATCATGCTCTTGAACTTGAGCCACTCGACCCCTCTCCTTACCTGATCAATGTCGAGATGGGTTATAGAGACGAGTTTTTCGATCGGCATCGAACCTGCTTCAGCCAATGACTTGAGTATGTCCCGCTCGATCGGATGAAGCGGAGCGCTTCCACTCATTGGTCAAGGTTGTGATAGTAAAACACTTTTTAAACGTTTAAGGGAATTCTGCGACATCGATGGGTCAGACCGACAATACTGATCAGGGAGGTCCACATGGTGACTTTAAGGTTACGCCCTGGGAGGTCGAGGGAGAAGTAGACTATGGGAAACTGATCGAAAAATTCGGCACACAGCCGATAGGCCCTGATCTTTTACAGACCGTCAAGAAATTGACAGGCGAGATCCACCCAATGCTAAAGCTCGGATACTTTTTCTCGCATCGCGATTTTGACTGGATACTCGACAGAAAGGCAAAAGGGGAGAATTTTTACCTCTACACCGGCAGGGGGCCATCGGGCATGGTGCACATGGGCCACATCATGCCCTGGATCTTTACAAAATACCTTCAGGACAAGTTCGATTCAAAATTGCTTTTCCAGCTCACTGATGACGAAAAGTTCTTTTTTGGCCAGGACAGGACGCGCGAACAGATCGAGAGATTCACGTACGAAAATATCCTGGATATCATCGCCATTGGCTTTGACCCGCGCAAGACAAGGATAATAGTGGACACAAAGCACATCCAGCACCTCTATCCTATCGCCACTGAAGTGGCGAAACGGATTACGTTTTCAACCGCCAAAGCCGTCTTTGGATTTAACAACTCTACAAACATCGGCATGATAGGGTTCCCTCCGGTGCAGGCGGCGCCTTGCTTCTTGCCTTCAGTGATCGAAAACAAGCCCGTCCCTGTTCTGATTCCGGCCGCAATTGATCAGGATCCGTACTGGCGCATGACGCGGGACGTGGCTGACAGGATGGGATATTACAAGCCTGCTCAGATACACAGCAAATTCCTGCCGGGTCTCGGCATGCTGGGCAAGATGTCGTCATCAAGGCCAGAGACAGCGATATTTACGACAGACGATCCTGAGACGGTCGAAAAGAAGGTTTCCACAGCATTTACCGGCGGGCAGCCTACAGTTGCATTGCAGCGTCAGCTGGGCGCTAATGCGCTGGGATGCCCGGTTTTCTGGTACTTGCGATACTTTTTCGATACCGAGAAGCAGTCGGATGAACGCATGCTCAAGTGCAAGAGTGGCAATCTCTTGTGCGGCGAATGCAAGTCCGATCTGGCAAAGAGCGCCAAGCCGTTTATGATCGAGTTCAAGAAGCGGCGCGAAAAGGCCAAGGATGTCGTTGACAAGTTCATGTACGACGAAAAGCCGTTTGAAAAATGAAGACCATGAAATTTGAATGCGAAGATCGGTACGAGGCAGAAAAACTTGCCAGCCTCATGTCGATCCAGAGGGATGACACCGTCTGGATAGCTGGCGTTGGCGCAGTCGTCCGAAACGAGCTAGTCATACAGCTGAAGGATCGTTCATCTCACGCAGTCGTTCTAAAGGACTCTGACACGGCTGAGAGGCTAAGGCAGCTTATACATGATGTTGTGAAAGATAAGGTGAAGATTGACTCAACCGAATCTTTTGGCGCGACGGCGACGATAAATCTTGTCTAGCGAAGCTCCTTGTTCATCTCGTCCGTCAATATTTCTTGGACTTTACGAAAATACAGGCCGGTGGAATACGGCATCATCGGTATGTATTCTTCTATTACCTGCATGACATGCGGCACAGCCCTTTTTGACACGTCCATCTTGAACTTCATCCACAAAATCCTGTCCTGCTGGAAGTGGACCTTGTCTTTCAGGTGTGACGGAACAACCTCTCTCGACCTGTCCTCTATCCTCTTGTACCAGTAGGCAAGCACATCCGGATCGAGCCCTTCGCGCAGGTTCCTAACTCCTGATATTATTCTTCCCGACGCGTTATCTATGGGGGTTTCCGGGTACATGACCCGAGCTCTGCTGAACGGGATAAAATCCAGATAATCAAACATTGTTGATTTGATCGCTTGCTGAACGGACAGTAACCGTCGGACGCTCGTATTCTATTTGCGCGCCACACGTCCTTTGCGGGCCAGTAGCCTGCCCCGCCCATCTATTTCGCCAGCCCGCATACGTGTCGAGGAGATGGGCGAGCCGTCTTCGGCCCTCACCAGATCTACCGTGACTATCCGCACCGGTCTTAATCCCCGTCCTGCTCTCATTTCATTTAGCATATTGCCCTTGCCTTCCGTCTCTTTGCTCGCTATCAGGGCGGCAACATTTCCCGAAGTAACCGCGGGACCAAAGTCCCCGTCCAGCTTTGCTATTTCGAACGTGACATTCCCGAACTCCTTCCTTATCACGTTCCTCAATTTATGTACGCGCTGCTCGAAACTATGGTTAAGTTTCTTTCCGCGCTGGGCGGCAAAATCGTCGCTCGAAACTCCGATGATGACTTTCTTGCCTTCCCTAAAGGCCCTGGCAAGCAAGGCTAGATGGCCAATATGGATTTCGTCAAAAGTGCCGCCAGTAGCCACCAGGGGCAGTTTATCGACCAACGTCAGTGATTCATTGATATGCGCAATTTAAAGACGCCGGATTCATCATTTCTGGAATATCTTTACCGCCTGCGGAGGACAGACGTTTTCGCATGCCATGCAGAATATGCAGTCCTTTTCCCTAATCATAAACGCCTTCTTGTCCGAAGCCGGATGCCCGGGAGTCTCTAGCCATTCATACACGTTGACTGGACAAGCTTCGATGCAGGCTCCATCTGCGACGCAGATGTCAAAGTCAACACACACTTCTTCGCCCCAGATGCCGAGCTGGCCTGGAGCGTCATACGGGCCCCATACCTTGATGCCCTGGAATGTACCAGCGGCCTGTCTTTTTTCCTTGAATTTCTGGTCTATGGGACCTTCGACCTTGCCATAGCTGGTGCCTGTGCCTGACAGTGATATGGTGGTTGATCCACCAGCTGCAGGGGCGGTAGGAGCCGCCATTGCAGGTGTAGGGGCAGCCGCGGGCTTTGCTGAGGGCGCAGCCATTGCCGGCGCAGGCTTTGGAGCTGCCGCTGCCTTGGCAGCATCTGCAGCCGCAGTTTTCTGCCGCTTGACAACGCACAATTGATCATGAACGTCTCGCATGCTTTCCAGTGTAATCGGATTGCTGTGGCGAAGAAGTGTCCCACAGTCTCCGCAGATATACTCGTTCAAAGTGGCAGATGACAACTGGAATATTAGGGCTCCAACCTTATTTATTAATTGTGAAGCCTTGTAAGATAACCTGCGACAAAAGGGGAAAAAGAGGGAGAGACAGGCTTTACTGTCTCGTGAATTGTGCTTGCTGCTGGGCGAAGAAACTCGTCCAGGCCTTTGCAACGTTGGTGGAAAAGTCGGTGACTGCATCGACTGTCCTGTTGTAGATCTTTAGGTTCTCTCTTGCTGCATCCAGTGCGTTGATTGTCAGCTGGTTGTTGATGCCAACAGACCTGATGGCGTTGTTTGTCATTTCGTTGGACTGTCTTGTGAATAGGTCGCCATATGGCATTGCTGGAACGTTCCAGATGGTTGCGAACTGCTTCTGGGCAGAAAATGCGGTCTGGATCATGTTCTTTGTCGTCTGGATGTAGTCGAGCTGCAGGTTAGAAATTGACTGTGAATACTGCGGCTGAACTTTCGCGAATTCGTCTACTGTCCTGATTACGTTGTCTCTCACTGCGTCATACACGTCACGCACGTCGGTTGTTCTTACGTCGTCTTTTCCGGTAGTCTTGTCGACCATTTTTTATTACCATACAATGGTAACCAATGGTAGTATATAAATATTGGTCAATAACGGTGTGTATTCCCATCATTCACCATTAAATACCAATTATAGGTAATTAAACCCATTAGTCAGTTTGCCCGCTTCTTCTCGGTCCTCTTCTCAGAGTCCAGCCTTTCCAGCTCGTATCTATTCATGTCGACGAACCTGATGCCCTCGGATAGAGTCGGATGAACTTTCCTTATCTCCTCATACATCTTTTGACAGACCGCCCTGTAGTCCGGATGACCCTGGGGGGATGTGCGTAATTCTATCATGTGGCATGCCTCCCGAAGGTTCATCTTGATGAAATAGGGATACCTGTAGGCAAAGTTCACGACATACTGCGCCTCTTCAGGCATGGACTTTGCCATCGACTCGTAAGCGGCCTTTGAAAGGTCCATGCAGTCTCCGAACTCCTTGTCCAGGCCAGCGTGCCGTAATTCGTCGGGCAGATCGTACCCATGCCTTGTAGAGAGAAGCTGCCTTTCCATTGTAAGCATCCTGTGTCTATGGAGGTCGCGGAACATGCCAAAGTTAGTGAAGAGTTCAAAGGTGTAGTCGACCATTTCGTACGCCCTGCCCGGCCTGTGGCGGCGGTTCGTTCGGAACGCGGTGTACGACCTGAGTATATCCGCCCGGTCCTTCAGAGACAGCGACCCAACGTGCGCGATGATCTTTTCCAATGGCTGACCATTCGCCTGTTCGTAAAGAATTGCGGAAGCGACCCTTGTCTCTGCCTTGTCGTTATCTTCATAGTCTATCAGCTTTACAGGCTCTGGGTTTTTTTCTATTGCCATGTCAAAAAGAAGGCTAGATGCTAGATTTCGGACGGCGCCGTCAGTCCTTGCCTTGTATTCCTGCAGCGCCTGACCGTATTTATCGTTAGCACGGCGGATGAAAGATGGAATGACAGAATTCAGCTCCAAAAACATCTGATCGGCCAGTGACCTTGTTTCTGCAAGATTCGAGCCATGCAGGAAAGTCAGGAGATATTCAAAGGCCCGCCCGTTCCCCGTAATGCCGACATTTGTTAGCGTCGACGCCGGGAGAAGCCCCCGGAGCAAGTCGAACGTCTTGGCCTTTATGGTAATATTGTAGATTTTCTTGGCAGCCTCGATATCCTTGTTCGACCTGATAGAACCAAAGGGCACTTCTCTGTTTGCTTCTGAGTCAAAGAAGGCGTACCTCTCGATAGGCTCATTCTCCCTCAGGAATCGTTGAAGCGGCTCAATGCTGCTGTGATAGACTTCAAAAGAGTGGTCACAGGCCTCTAGGTATCTGTCCGCGTGAGGCGACGACATTATCTTTTCTTCTCTGCAGTACTTGTAGTGTCCTGCCGCGGTTTTCTGATCAAAGGCAACGTACCGCGAGGATTTTTCGAGGTACGACAGCCCTATCCTTCGGTCTTCAATCATCTTTGCCGCGATATTGGATATCCCCTCTACCGCAATTTGCGCCTCCCCAAGCTCCGCCACCGAGTCGTCTCCGTATTCCAGCAGGACGCGCCTGTAAAAGTCCTCGCCCCTGTTGGGATTCTTTGCGAATTCGTCAAGGAAAATCCTGCGCATGGTCTTGTCCGTTCGTGAATACCGGGACATCAGGGCTCCCCTGTCGACCTGCTTTGGAGTGATTATTGCGAAAACGGACTTGTCAGAATTTGAGAAGTGGGTCTGAAGAATATTTTTTTCTTCCTCCGTGAACTGGTCAAGAAAGGCCCTGCTGTCGAATCGCACGACTTACAAGCCATGAGTACGACTAATAAAAAGATCGCTCACGAAAAACACTTCGCGGATGGCAAATTGCCCTTACCAAATAATGCAACTATTTTGACACCGTTATCATTATACCATCTTGCAAAGACGTTCGCATGAGCGAAGAAAAGCTCGCATTTGTAGGCAAACAAGTCAAAGACATCTATGGAACTTACATCGGAAGAGTAGTGGGCATAATTACAGAGATAGACGGCGAGATCGAGACCGTCGGAGTGGACTGTGGCTCCGTCGGCCTGAGACAGCTGCCGTACGAGCAGCTCGTGATGCAGGGCGATTACGTGTTCTTTATTCCTAGGTGGAGACTGGACGCGCAAAAGCTGCTGAGGCAGAAATCACTTACGCTAAAGAGGATAAAGGCGCTTCAGGACATTGTCGCTGAAAACGACTCCATGAAGGAAGACGCCGAGCTAGTCTACATGAAGTACGAGAAGAAACTTCTCGACCTGGAAGGCACTGAAAAGCAGGTAAATGACAATCTTGCCGCAAGGGTGGCAGAACTGGATTCAGAAGCGAGGAATGTAAAGGCCGTGCTCTTTGACGCAAAGCTGCAGTTTAGAAGCAACGAGATCAAGGAAGAGACATACCAGCTGATCAAGGTGCAGACCGACGAACTAATCGAGCACATCAATAACGAAAAGACCGAAATCTCAAACGTAAAGTCAAAGCTGGAATCTCAAACCCTCGAAAACTTGAGTTCAGCGAGTGTCGCTCCAATTACAACTCCTCCAATAGAAGTTCCAGCGGACAACGTTCCTTCGGAACAAGTCGTTGCTCCCGTTCAGCAAGTTACGGCAGCAGGTGGAGAAGAAACTGTAGCAACGGTGTCAGCTAGCACCAACTCAGAGGCCGAGCAGGTCTCTCCTGAGACTAGCTGGCTGGACCAAGTAATGACGAAATAAGGTAATCCGGCCGGAAAAAGAACCGGCCAACACCAAATTTCTACAAGTTTTTACCATCGATTCGAGGCAAAGCCGGCATGATGTTTCACCAAGATAATTGAACAAATCCTTTAAAGACACGTTTCAGTGCTGTAATTGCATTGTCAGACAAGCCCTCAAAGATCTATGAGGACAGCGGCAGTGTAAGGATCTCCGTTCCGCCCGGATTGCAGCTCGAAAGAATTTCCAGGCAGGCACTGAAGGATCCGGAGAAATTCTGGGCGGCGCAGGCCAGGGCACTGACATGGCAGCAAGAGTGGAGCAAGGTCCTTGATTGGAACCCACCGCATGCAAAGTGGTTCGAGGGAGGGCTTTTAAACGCGTCCGTAAATTGCCTCGACAGGCATCTTTATTCTGGTACGAAGGACAAGGTGGCGATAATCTGGGAGGCAGAGGATGGCGAAACGAGATCTCTGACTTATCTTCAGCTATACGATCAGGTGAACAGGTTCGCTAACGTTCTCAAAAGCCTTGGCGTTCAAAAGGGCGACAGGGTAACGATCTATCTCCCGATGGTCCCCGAGCTTCCTATTGCGATGCTTGCCTGCGCAAGAATCGGGGCCACCCACTCGGTCATATTCTCCGGCTTTAGTTCAAAGGCAATAGTAGACCGCGTAAACGACGCAAAGTCAAAGCTGATTATCGCCGCGGACGGAGGGATAAGGAAGGGCAGGCTGGTGGAGCTGAAAAAGGTGGTCGACGAAGCACTCCCGTCCATTTCTACCATCGACAGGGTCGTTGTGCTAAAGCGGGCCGGAAACGAAATTACGATGGGGTCAAAAGACCTGTGGTGGCATGAAGCAATGGAAGCGGCAGATCCTTACTGCCCACCTGAAGCTCTGGAGAGCACGCATCCGCTATTCATACTCTATACCTCCGGAACAACAGGCAAGCCAAAGGGCGTCATGCACGGTACAGGAGGCTACCTCACCCACTTGCATGCTACCGCAAAGTGGGTTTTTGACTTTCAAGAAGGGGATATTTTTTTCTGCACCGCCGACATCGGTTGGGTAACGGGTCATAGCTACATCGTCTACGCCCCGCTTATGCATGGAGTGACTGAAATAATGTACGAGGGGGCGCCTGACTTTCCAAAGCCAGACAGGTACTGGTCGATAGTTGAAAAGCACGGCGCAACGATACTGTATACGACGCCAACTGCACTCAGGATGTACATGAAGTACGGCGACGCGATTCCAAATTCATTTGACCTGTCATCGCTGCGCCTGCTCGGGACTGTCGGAGAGCCGATCAACCCGGAGGTGTGGCTGTGGTATTACGATACAATAGGAAAGAAGAGCTGCCCCATCGTGGATACCTGGTGGCAGACAGAGACTGGAGGCATAATGCTCGGGATGTGCACAGGTATCGAAACAATTCCCATGAAGCCTGGATCGGCCACCTTTCCGATGCCGGGCATCGATGCCTCGGTAGTGGACGAAAACGGCGACCAGGTCCCGAAGGGAACGAAAGGCTACCTTGTGATACGCAATCCATGGCCCGGGATGCTCATGACGCTCTGGGGCGATGACGAAAAATATAGGCAGACCTACTGGAGCAGATTCCCCGGCGCCTATTATCCAGGAGATTACGCCCTTGTCGATCACGATGGCTACCTCTGGCTGTTGGGGAGGGCAGACGACGTCCTTAAAGTCGCCGGCCACCGCCTCGGAACGATGGAACTCGAAAGCGCATTTGTATCGCATGCCGCCATCGCAGAGGCGGCAGTCACGAGCAGGCCTGACCAGACAAAGGGAGAGTCAATAATAGCCTTTCTTGTAACAAAGGAGGGAATCGCAAAGTCGGAGCAGCTGCGCAAGGAAATAGTGGCTCACGTCAGAAACTCGCTAGGAGCCATAGCCACTCCTGAAGAGGTGTACTTTGTGAACAGGCTTCCGAAAACAAGAAGCGGCAAGATAATGCGAAGGCTGCTAAAGTCCGTGGCATCCGGTGGAACTATTGGAGACACGACCACTCTGGAAGACGGGGCCGCGGTAGAGGAAGTCAGGCAGGCCTTTGAAGAACTAAAGAAAGAAGTAAAGACCTAGAACTCCCATGTCGCCATGTAGAGAGGGGTCACTTCGATGGCGCACGAGCCCTTGCCCATTTCGATCAGGCTTTGTGCCACCTGGCCATCAAGAGTCCCAAGGTAGCGCAGTATGTTCCGGACAGTCACTTTGGAAGCGAATTCTGCATCTTCAATTACCCTTGCCTTTCCCCTGCCACGCACTCCGTACGGGGGTGCATGTTCCGGATCGACGTCTATGAGAAAGTACACATTCGGATCCTTGCGAAGAGAACGGGCTTTCACTCCTTCTCTATCGGTGGAAATGTAGAATTTTTCGTCTTCGTAGTAATACCAGACGGGGTGCACAAGCGGAGAACCGTCGCGGATGTCTATCATCCCAAGCCTGAGAATGCCCGGCTGATTCAGCAGGTCAAGCAGATCTTTTTTCTCCATCTGCTTTGCGGTCGGGTCTGCAAGTCTGAATTCCAACATGCCTAGGTATGCCGCCGGACTTTATTAATCTAGATCGAAATGACGCTCATCAAGGATCCCTTTGTGATTTCGTGCGCATCAATGAAACCAGACGTGGAAGCCATGACGTACAGCGAGCGCGAAGTGGTCTTGTAGGTGCAGCTGACCGTCTCTACCAAGTTCTGGCAGGGAGGAGCATCTTTCACAAGATAGACGGCATTGCCATCCTGGTCGAACCAGACAAGGTCAAGGTTGTACTCGATGTTGAGCATCCACACCTCGTGCAGGTCGGGTGTGTCGTATCTGAGCAAGAGCGCCGTATCCGAAGGGAGCCTATCCTGCCTAAATGTCAGCCACCGCTGCCGCTCTGTAGGAGTATCCGCTATCTCTACGGTGATGACGTCGTCGTTTATCCTGACGGTGCCCTTGGACAGCTCCGTCCTGTCAGCATCTCTGACCTCAGACGGTATATAGGCGATCCCTATTGCACCCACTGCCGCCGCTGCGATAATGACAGGGATTAGTACCGCAGACTTGCGCGCCACCCCCGGAATGTATCGAAAAAATAATTTGAATCTTACTACAGTGGAGGGGGTGGGATTCGAACCCACGGACCCCTTAGGGACGGGATCACTCATCTCGCATTCCGATAATTTGTCGCGAGAGGAAATGACTGTCGCGCGACGCGGATCTGATCTTGAGTCCTGCGCGTTTGACCAGGCTTCGCTACCCCTCCGGTCAACCGTGTTCTCAGTACGACCTTATTTCATAGTTGCGGCGTCTGCTTGAAAAGTTAAATTTTCCCTGTGTGATAGGGGATCTGGAGGATTATTTTCCACTATGCCAAAGCCAGAGACTGTCTCCCGACTCTGTGTAAGATGCCATTCAAAGACAACTCATGAAGTTCGTGAAAGGACGGTGGCAGGCGTAAAGCTGGTCTGCACGGACTGCGGCACTTTGCTTGTGGAAACTCCCATGTAACATTTATTATCAGATAGTCACTTAGCAAGAAATATGAAGATAAGCGAATTGAAACCGGGAATGCGAAACATAAGCGTCGAAGCCAAGGTAGACAGCGTCGGCGAGCCGCGAACCGTCAATCTGAGGGCAGGCGGAACAAACACAGTTGCTGACGCGGTAGTTTCAGACGAAAGCGGAACGATCAAGATGTCGTTGTGGGGCGATGATATCCGCAAGGTCCAGCCCGGCGACAGGGTCTCTATTGAAAACGGCTACATCAACACGTTCAAGGGCGAGAACAGCCTTAGCGTGGGCAAGTTCGGCAAGATAAACAAGCTTTAGCTGATGTAGCCGGTATCGCGGGGCTTTTGAGGCGGCTGCCCTTCATAGGGCACCCTTCCTGTCCTCCCCGCCATCTGCTGCTCTATTGTCTGGATCAGCATTTCCGTGTCCTTTGCCCTTTTGTCGAGATTCGTCATGTTTACTCTGACGTTGATTATCTTTAGCAGAGTCTCCAGCACCGCCTTTGAGGCCTTGGCATCAATAACATAACCAGAGGTCTCGCCCAGGAGGCATGTGCCCTTGATCCCGCGGAGCTTTGCGATTCCGATTATCAGCCCGTTCATTCCCGTGATACTGCCGCTGTCCATCACCGAAATGTCGTTGGACGCAAAGGACTTTACGATTTCAGGATCGGTTGCTGTTCCGAACACCTTCGGTTTTTCCACGAAAACTCCGGTGATGTAGGCTGCCAGCGTAAACACGTGCTGCGTGCCGAACTGTGACGCAATGTTCAGGATTTCTTCGGCAAGAGTGTATTCGGAGTCAGGATTGGCGGGCTGCGAATCTCCAGTCAGCAATACGAGCTCTGTTCCGTCCGCTCCACGCCACCAGTAGAGGCTGTTTTTCATCAGGTCGGCTGTGCCGTCAGTCCTGATCATCACCTGCGGCGGGAAAGAGCTCGAGTAGACATCGACGAAATGCTTCGCCTGCAATTCCTCAATAAGATGGTCAATTGCGAGTTTCCCGACATATCCACTGCCGGGAAAACCGCAGACAAGGTACGCCGACTTTAGGTCAGGCATGGCCCCGCCAGAGTAGACGAGCTTTATCTCCGCAGACACACAGGTTGAAAGTCCAGATGGTCTTTAAAGCTTTTTTAGAGCGTCTGCTACATCTCAATCGTTAGTAGCTGCGTATCTACATACCCGTAATGGGGCTGCATGTCTGGAAATCGGGCTTCGATATCTCGTATGCCATACGATTAATAAGAAAGTTTGAGAATGGCAATCTAGTTCTCAATGCTGGAAGACGCGAAACCCAGGTTCACCAAGGAAAAAATTGCGATTCTTGCATTGTGGTTCGGGGTTTTGATTGGCGTACGAATCCTACTGGGCTTCGTCCTGACAGACATGTGGATCGGAACCATAGGAGCGGTCGGCATTACCTTCGCTATTTTCTATCTGACTCTAAAGTTCACGCCCTTGCACAAGTACCGTGAAATCATTAACGCGTCGCTTGCCCTCTGGTACAGAAAAAAATTCTTCTACATCACTGGTGCGATAAGCATGTTTCTACTTGGCGGCATACTCTTCATGATCGAGTACGGCCATGCAAATTATGAAGACAGGCTCATTACGATGGACATGACGCAGGAGGAATTCGATGAGACCCTCAGGATGTTTGGCGGGGACGAAGGAATTGGAAGGAATCTTGCCAACCTCAACGAGTATTCTGCCTTGGAGATAATTGCCATAACTCTTGCAAGCGCGGACAAAAATTTCGACGGATATTATTCGAAAGTGGTCAGCTACATGTTTGCCGAAGACATTGAGATAATGATTTTCATGCTGCTTTTCCGAACTAGGCGGGAAATATTCACAGCACCTAATCTGAAAAAGGTTCAACCTTAGGTATGTTTACACTTGCAGAGCCCTCCGCAAGAATGGCCTAGAACACAGTCTGAAACTATTGGAAGCCTTGGGCGGGATTCGGACCCGCGACCTCTACCTTACCAAGGTAACGCTCTACCAGGCTGAGCTACCAAGGCAACGTTTCTAAGCACTTGGCTGACCATATAATAATTATTGGGAAATGCGGGATCAAGATTTAATTACGCACAATGTAACGGAATTCTGATTGCAGCGGGGGTTGTAGAGCCTGGCCAAATTGGCTTGCAAAATTGGAGACGCGGGACTTAAGATCTCAGAAATGGGTCATCCCGTCCCTAAGGGGTCCGTGGGTTCAAATCCCACCCCCCGCACTGTTTTAGTTCTCTCATTATATGGTTCCAAATTTTAAACCCCGCTCGCGTTTACTAGTAAATCAAGCTTATACCACTTAGGCATGACTGTCCCTACTTTTTGGCGAGAAATCAGTCGCCGTTAACAGCTTTATGCATTAACCAATAACGTTGTAATATGTGATGACCCCCTCCCCCCAAGGTGCCTGTTTCATTATTAACAAGAAATGAAAGCTGCCGGCAATGGACAATAAGCAGACTTTACAGTATCTTTGCGGCCTGTGCAATACAATCCTTAAAGAGTCAGAATGCTTGGACATAGACCCGCGCAGAGTTACAGAACTCTGCCCGAACTGCGGCCATTCACTAGCTTCCACTCTAACCATCAACCGACCGTGCAAACCTATTGAGCCTGTCGTCTTCCATGTAGCAATCACTGTTAAGGCTCTCACGTTTGACGTCAAGCAGCTGGACAGTTTCTATTCTGGCATCCGGACAGGGGAGACGCTCTGCATAATTGGACGCCCTGCCATGACCCTTGTCACAAGATTATGTGTGCGCGCGCTGCTGCCAAAACGACAGGGCGGTCTGCAGTCACGGGTTCTTTTTATCGACGCAGGAAATATGTCTGACATCTACCAGTGCGTAAGTTTCGCCCGGCAGTACGGCATGGATCTGATGAAGGTTCTTGACGGGATAATTGTGAGCCGGGCGTTTACAATCCACCAGCTTGCCTCTCTGGTCATAACGGAGCTGCCAGAGGCTATGAAGCATTTTGGAGCAGGTCTGGTGGTCATTTCTGGTCTATTGAGGATGTTCTTGGACGATCCGCAGGTTGATAAGAAGGAAGCCCGGCGACTGCTCAGTGAAATGATGATCGCAGTGAAAAGAATCTCACGCGACGTCATGGTTGTCGTTTCTACTGAAGAAACTAGAGACTATGAAGACATCTTCGAGCAGTTCAAAAACAGGCTGGAATTGTGCGGTAATGCAACCCTTATGGCAAGTGCTACTTCCAAATACAGATCCAAGAAGTTTTCTCTACCCGAAAAGGTGCTCAAGATGGTAAAGGTGGAATAGCATGGGCCGCACAGTGCCGTCGTTCAGACTTGCGCAGATATATGAAGAATCTGCATGGAAAGAATTCAGAAATGCACTTTCAAAGTCAGAGAGAAAAGAGTTTGATAGGATGTTTGCGACTTCCCGGCTGTACATTTCTGCATGTTCGTACGCAACCAAGCCCATCCTGATACAGCCAATCTTGATGTCCATGGTCTTCCACCACTATAAGCAGCTACTCGACATCTCAAAGACGCTGTCAGAGGACGCGGTCAATGAGTCTATTTCCAGATAAGGACATCCTGCCGAGAGAGATCGGATCTTGGAGGGGATTTGCCGACAGCCTCAGGGCTGAAGACCGGGAGTTGTTCAACATGATGCTGGACGAATGTTATGCCTATGCAGCTGCAATAAACGCAAAGGGCGAGCCGTTTCCTGCAGAGGCCCTCCTGATGGCGCTGGTGTTTGCGCAGCATAAGATGATAGACCTGCTTGTAAAGGCGGTAAAAAGACATGAAAGGCTGGCTCTTTGACGCCTACCCATCAGCCGGAAAAATGGTGTTCTGGCTCAAACAGCAGGACGGAAGATGCGTCAGGCTGGAAGACGCGTGGTCACATTCCATCTTTCTTGCAGTCGACGACAGGGCTGATTTCAATATCCCGTTACAATGCCCTGACTGCAGGCGGTATGTGAAGAGTCACAACCTTGTCCAAAGGTACGAATGCATAGCCGACCAGAAAAAGTCTTGGATGCTAAGGTTCACTCTGACAGACTCGTCTCATGCGGTGAAGCTCGCCCGGGAGGTAGAGTCGCACGGCAACTTTAGGAGGTTCAGGCTATACAATGTTGACCTGTTGCCGGCACAGGCTTATTTGTACGAGCGTGACTTGTTCCCTTTGGCGCTTTGCAACGTTACTGCAGGGGACCAATTGCAATGGGAGCTGCTCGACGACGTCTGGGCGACTGACTATATCATCCCGGATTTCCGGACAATCCAGCTAGACATCAGGCTGAAAAAGGAAGGCGCCCTGCCGAGATTCACCGACAGGCTTGCTGCCGCGCGCATCAAAGACAAGGAGGAAGAATACGAAATTTCCGGCGATTCGGAAGCCGAGATCCTTAAGGGACTTGAAAGCGAAGTCGAAAGGCTGGACCCGGACATCATCTTTACAGAACACGGCGACGCGTTCGTCTTTCCATATCTTCTCCATAGGGCCGGCGAAAATGGAGTTTCGCTGTCACTTGGCAGGGAAAAGGGCGCGCTGAAAAAGTCTGCCAAAGAAGGCACGTCGTACTTTTCTTACGGCAAGATACACTTCAAACCATCGTCTGTACAGCTAAAAGGGCGTGTGCATATAGACGTCAGCAATTCCTTTTCAATTGATGAGACGGGCCTGCAAGGCCTGTACGAGGTGACAAGGATATGCCGCATGCCTCTGCATACGTCGTCCCGCGCGTCTATCGGCAAGTGCCTGAGCAGCCTCCAGTTCTACCAAGCAGCCAAAAGCGACATGCTGATACCTTGGAAGCCTTCTGTTGCAGAGCACTTCAAAACCTACGGGGAACTGCTGGTTGCAGACAGAGGCGGCTTCATCTTCGAGCCCAGAACAGGAGTATTCGAGAATGTGGCCGAGTTTGACTTTGTCTCCCTCTATCCTAGCATAATGTACCAAAAGAACATCTCCGCCGAGACGGTCAGGTGTAAATGCTGCCCGGACTCGAAGGAGCGGGTCCCAGAGCTTGGCTACAACATATGCGAAAAGAGGCAGGGCATAGTCCCCAAGGCCATAAAGATAGTCATAGAAAAACGGGCAAAATACAAGGAGCTGATAAAGACTGCAAGCGGCAAAGACAGAGAGGTGTATGACGCCCGGCAGACAGCACTAAAGTGGATAAACGTTGCCACCTTCGGTTATCTCGGCTTTAACAACGCCAAGTTCGGCAAGATAGACGCGCATATCGCAGTGTGCGCCTTTGATAGGACGGTGTTTCTTCAGGCAACACGGATCGCAGAGAGGCAGGGATTCAGGATATTGCACGGCATAGTCGACTCACTGTGGATTCAGAAAAAGGGCGCGACTGAAAGAGATTACGTGGAATTGAAAAGTGCAGTCGAGGAAGAAACAGGGTTTTCCATATCGTTTGAGGGCGTCTACAAGTGGATAGTTTTTCTACAATCCAAAGAGAACAGCGACCTTCCTGCAGCCAACCGCTATTTTGGCGCCTTTTCGGACGGCAGCGTGAAGATAAGGGGGATAGAGGCCCGTAGGCATGACACCCCTCCTCTTTTTACAAGATTCCAGCATAAGGCACTAGGGATAATGGCAAAGGGCGACAGCATCTCTGAAGTCAAGTCCCTGATGCCCGAGGTTCGACAGACCTTTGAATGCTTTGCTGCTGACATTAGGAGCGGCCGGGTTGCAATAGAGGACTTGGTGTTTACGAAACAGCTGTCCAAGGACGCCGGTCAGTACCACAACAGGAACACGATAGAAAACAACTCGATTTCCCAGCTTTTCAATGAAGGCAAGGCATTGAAGGCGGGACAGACTCTGCGATACGTTATAACAGACTACAAACGGCGGTGCACGGTTCCTGTAGAGCTCATTGATGACAGAACATCCGTTGACGTTGAAAGATATGTCGAACTACTTGCAGAGGTATGCAATTCACTGACAGCTTATTTCGGATTCAAAACTACACAAAAATAAGCAGGCCTCGGAAGAACTCGACCTCGTTTGGGTTACTAGCAAAAACGAGCGTAAATCCCACCCCCCGCACTATTTTATCGTCAGGTTTGGCGAGGCAATGAGTCATATCTATCTACTGTTAACTTGCTGGTTTTATTGCTACTTGGCTATAATGTTAAGTCTCACGTAATCTAACTTCCACTTCAACTCTTCTTGGTTTGCTTCAATTTCCCTCAGAATAGCTTGATGAACAGACTATGTTCCTTACTTGACAAATGCGCGAGGTATGGTCCTAGCAGACGTAAATCCCATAATCCATGCCAACGGCTTTCTTAAGTCTTTTCTAAGATTTGATCTGGAACAATGACCCACATAGACGGATGGTGCATAAGACTGAAGTAATAGCACGAGTCATTCGTACCTTACAAGATTGAATAGAAGTGCCGGAGCACATCCCCCGGCTTTGCTAATTGGACAACTATTGATAGTCAGTCCTATGCTGATTGTGATCGGCTTTGCTGGTCAAGCAAGAAATAGTGCATACGGCCTGTCTCCAGCCTCGATAGAACAAATGCCGGATCAACCACTTTTGTTCGACCTAGCTGGCGAGGAAATAACCGGGTTGGAAGTTGGTCAGCAAGGAGTCATAAGAATAGACCTGCATAACAGTAATCCAACACCAGAATCATTCGTAGTCATAGTAGAAGTCAGGGATGGAAGTGGAATCACCGAATTTCTAGCGTGGCAGAGTGCTAAACTCGAGGTTAACGAAGATTATGCGATGGGCGTTTCTTGGACTCCAAAAGACATGTGCGGCTATTACAAAGGATGCGAGAGCCGCGAAATTAGGAGCTTTGTTGTATCTTCTTTAACCGACCCCCAGGTCCTTTCACCATTATACGTAAAAACGGGTATTACAATTGTAGGGTCAGCGCCAAAAACTCCTTTCATCGAAGATCAATATGCTTTATCTGCAAATGGACGGATATATGATCTAGGCTATTCATTTTCGGGAAATGGCAGGCTAGTTAATGTAGACGTTGATGCAGAATCTCGAACCATCCATCTGTCATTGGCGACACAAGAAGCTGGCGTATTCACCATCATGATCCCAAAAGGAATATTCGATTCAGCCATCATTGGCAATACGCAACAAGGGGTCGGACTCTACGCGCTTGTTGACGGAGTCGAGACCCCATTTGAACTATTAATCGATTTTGATAAGTCTACTGTTACTTTTGTAATATCTTTCGAAGAGGGGACGGAGAAAATAGAATTGGGAGGCAAGGTGGGCTTTGAATCACAATTTTTGGGTTACTTTGGCCGCCAGATAATTGCGCTGGATATGCATGCAGTGGAACAAAACGATACAGAATCTATGAAACAGCTTGAGAAGATTGCAAACGCTTTCGAATCTTGCGAATTACGTTTGATTGAGATCAGCTACGGCTTGGGTTCAATGAAAGTTGCAGTACGCGGACTGAATTGGCAAGAGCAGTGTGGCCTAGCAATAGTCTATGAGATTGAAATGGGGGAAGAAAAACTGGAGTGTTCAGTGCCGAGGCAAGCTATGAGCAGTTGGTCAAGCTGGAGGAATACAACATTACCGCAAATCGAGGAGATCTCTGACTATTGTAAACCAGCTGATAGCGGCATCTCCTGAGCCAGACCAAAAGTTGAATCTACTCCAACGTAGCGGCTTTGTATTCGGCCCCGCCGGTGACACCTTGCACCACAAACGCCAAAAGTTTGGCTTGCGACTTGCTTACCTCATTGGCTTTGGAAACTGCCAGCTCAGCCTTTCAACTGATTGGGATCGCTTCTGCAGATCGTGACACAGTAGTCAAAGCAAACTTCTACCTCGCCGCGTCAATATGGGTGATATTGATCGGAACACCAACCAAGATCGAACTCGTATTGCAAGTAAAGAGGAGTGTAAATCCCATCACCCGCACCCATTTGTCATATCTTGTCTGGTTCGGAGTCGAAAAGTCTCAAGAACCAGCCCACGCTTGTCCACCATTAGTCAAAATGCGTAAATACCAGCTACGGTCAATTATCCCATATGGATTTCCTGTCCAAAAAGTTTCAGAAATTCAGCATGAAGGCGTCTGGAATGAGCGATGAGGCGATAAAGGATGTCGAGCGCCAGCAGGAGGAGACGGAACGGGCATACAAGCAGGGCGGTCAAACAGCAGCCCAAGATGCATACATGAAAAATATGGATGAAATGATGAAGAAGGCAACTTCCGGAATGGAAGGAGCAAGGATGTCTCTTGCAGACGAGCTTGCAAAACTAGCCAAGCTCAAAGAACAGGGAGTTCTTTCGGATTCAGAATTTCAGCAGATGAAGCAGGAACTAATCAAAAAAATAAAGTAGCATACTTTCACTCCGTCTTCATAGTATGTGGCTATTGGGCATCAGTTATTATCAGGCCAGCTCGATCAAGACCAACTCGGCTGGGCAGTTTATTCTGATTGGCAGTAAGGAATACCCTATGCCTGCGCTGACGTTTACGAACATTCCTCCCGTGGTTCTAAAAGTCCCG
>DADA01000017.1 GCA_002494895.1 Nitrososphaera sp. UBA210 | reverse complement strand
CGTCTGGTTGGCGTTCAGCGGTGCATCTGTGGCACCAAAATCAACGGTTTTCTCTGTGAACTGCCTGATGCCTCCGCCGCTTCCAATAGACTGGTAATTTAAGGCGACGTCTGGTTGTACGTCTTGATATCTAACTCGCCATTCATCTATCAGCGGGAACGGAAAAGTTGCGCCCGCTCCATTAAGAGTTATGGCACTTTGGGCAAAAGCTTTTGCAGACACTGTCAACGGTGCGATGGACACCAGAAGTATGGCTGCGACAAGCCAAGCAAGAGTTCGTTTGTCGGTATGCATGTAAGTGGAAAAATAGTATATGAATTAAACATTAACGCCCATAATTCACATAGCTGACTATAGACCTATGGTGGGCAATATGGATCATATATTCTCTATAGTGCAGCGATAAATGTCTCAGTGCAGACAGCCTGGGAGACAATGTTGGGGGTTCTGTTGATCCGTCTATGCGAATTTGATAGCCGATCCTACAATTAGTCAAAACAATATTACCTAAGGATTTCGTTTGCAAGATGGTTTTATGGAAGCGAAATTAACCCTGAAAAGAGAGTTCAATGCCGATTAACGAGTTTGCGATGGCCAAACCAAACGATCAAAAACAGGACAAGAGGGATCAGTTGGACCTGCTGCTGGAGCTGCTGAAAGAAACAAAAGAGCCGGTGAAGAAGACACATATTCTTTACAGGATGCGAATCAATTACTACCAACTTTCGCGATACCTTAATCTCCTTCTCAAACTAGACATGGTAGAGGAGGTTACGGATCCGCTGGAAGGATTCAAGATCACTGAAAAGGGGAGAACCATGTTAAGTCTTTTTGTCGTGTCATGAGTAGAATGACGACGCGAGCTTGACGACTATGGGTGTCCCTTTTCATTGCCCGTTTATCACAAAATTTTCATGAGCAAAAAATTCTACAGCTAAATGAAGGTGTCACTAGCATCTGGAAGGAGGTTAGTGGGGCCGTCAGCATGGGATGGGGGGTTGGCTTGCGCCGGCTGTCGGGATTCCCACGACCTCATCCATTCGCAGAATGGGTACGACCAGCTCCGAACAAAAATCTATCCAATGTACAATATATAGAATCATTAGCTCTACGATATGACATTGGACAACTGATATCAATTCGACAGATGATCCTATGGGCGATGCGCCTCGATCCCATCATGCAAAGCTTTGTGCCAAGCGATGTTTCAGGAACTAGATTCTTTGCGCTCTGCGAATCATGCTTTTGGAGCGCCACTGTTTTGAGAATGAAAGACAAGATTTCCTGTCCTTTATGCAAGGAAATCAGGAGTTTATCGTTGATACCTCTGGAGACCGATGAATGCTACCGCCTCAACATGAATGGCAGCTCAGGGTTAGAACTCTCATTTTCGGATGTCAGAAATCAATCTGTGAATGTGTGATATTGACGCACGTAGCTGGATGTTCTACATAGCTTTGATAACGGGATTTTTGGACTTGTGATAAATTGATATACCATGGGGGTGGATTTTCGGTCGTGGAACTTTACGTCTTGCGACATGGGGAGGCAGGGAAAAGACTGGCGAGCGGAGGAAGGGATTCCGAGCGCGCCCTTACCGTATCAGGAAAGGAAGAAATTCTACAAATCGCCGGGGCGCTAGCCAAGCTTGATGTAAAATTTGATTTTGTTGCAACCAGCCCGCTGAAGCGCGCGGTCCAGACCGCAGAGATAGTGACAAAGGAGCTGAAGGTAAAGAAGGGTAAGGTTGAAGAATGGAACGAGCTCAAGCCAGAAGGGAGCAGGCCCGAATTGTATCGCAAGCTATCGCAGTTCAAACAAGAGTCATCGGTCCTTGTCGTGGGACACGAACCATATCTGAGCACAATGGTAAGCGAACTCGTCTTTGGCAACGACACGGGCGGTATCGTCCTAAAGAAAGCGGGGCTTGCGAAAATCGGTTTGACAGCGCTCCAACCCAGGCCAAAGGGCGAACTGAGATGGCTCCTTACTCCAAGACACCTCAAGATGATTGCTAAATGACGCTTACGTACGGCAAATGGAAAATGTGGCTTTGTGCGAGTTTGACTTGGATTTAAAGTCCAAGTATTTATATATTTGTCGATTCCTTAATAGTTCTAGAGAATGAAGGTAGAAGGACTGCTTGGAGGAAAGACTCGTTTTGCAGTGTTAGAAGCGTTGGCTGAAGCATATCAGCCCTTGACAGCATATCAAATTGCTATGACTAAAGGACTGGATATTTCGGCAACATATCGCTGTCTGACGGAATTTTCTAGATTCCAAGTTGTTGAGTCTGAAGAAAAAAAGACTAATCAAACATACTATAGACTTTCAGGCGGAGCAGGAAGAGCCGCAGCCGCATTTCTGCGTTCACTAAAACAAAAAACATCCGAATCAATTGATTTAGAGGAGTGGCTGTCTCCAGAAATGCAAGCAAAACGAATGGCAAAAATCGTTCGACTAAATGCGGATCCGCTTTCCACATCCGGAGAATTGGGCGAAGGGAAAGATATCAATGAAATAATGTCTAAGAGAGTTCCGGGGGAACTGTCCGCACTTATCACGTCTTCACAAATAGCTTTTAACGACTTTTTCGAGGAAAGAAGCGGTACATTTATTCTGAAAACATGATTGGTGGTCCAATTGAAATCAGGAGCAAGAACCAGACTCAAATCATCTCAGGAATACAGGGAGATAAAGCAAGAGACCGATCGGTTTAGAAGAAGACTGCGCTTCCTGGCATTTTTCACAGAAATACTAAAACAAAATAACGTTGATGCCGTCCTCGTAGGAGGAGAGGCAATAGATGTCTATACGGCCGGGACATTCTCCACATCAGACATAGATTTGGTGGTAAGCAACAAGGCGATAACCGAACAATTATTGAATAAATTCGGCTTCGAGAAAAAAGCTAACGGGCTCTGGCTCAGTCAAGAGTTAATCATCGTTATTCAAATAATAGCCGAATCTTACAGCGGAAATGCTTCCAAAATCAGAACTTTCAGGGTGAAGGACTACGAGCTAAAGATAGCAGCACCGGAAGATCTGATAATAAACAGATTGTATTCTGCAAAGTTCTTGAAGGGTAACCCGCAGCGGGATATGGAACAAGCGATTGCTTTACTAGGAATGTCTCCTGAGAAAAGCGACAATAAATACCTCAATGACTTGGCCAAGAAAAACGATGTAATAGACTATCTTGCAAAGGCCAGAGAATTCTTGCTGTGATGATTGCGACTCCTTGGAAAACGAAGAAGATCAGTTGCACAGACTTCTTGATCTAGATCGCGTCCACAACAACATTGAAGGTTCCCTGGAAGCCTTCTCCTTGCTCGGTCAAGTTGAGCATCAAGTGCTGTCCAGTATTGCTCTGAATTAGGCCGTCTGTCGAGCCGCCTGTGTAAATGCCATCAGCTTCATTTGCCATGTTCACAGGTCCATGATTACTGTAGGGAACCTGAGTGTGTACTTGCTCATTTGTCGAATTAGGCAGATAGAATTGAGAAGTCCAATCGAATGTTTCCTGCGATCCTTCAAAGTTCCGCACCTTGATGTGAATGTGGATCGCTCTACCTTCATACCAGCCAGGGTATATTGTGATGAACCTAACGGTCCCGTTGTCGTCTGTCATTTGGTTTCCACGAAGATAGTTCTTTCCAGCGGTTGCATCTTCCTGAACGCCCGAGTAAAGTCCTTGTGAATCGGCGTGCCAAATGTCCACTTGGACTCCGTCAAGTGGAGTGCAATAACCATCGTCTACATCATACACGTTGATCACCAGGTTCAGCGGTATACCTTGCTGTACCGAGCCGTCGGACGAGTCCGACCTGATGTCTGAACGGTTGGGCATCTCATCAACAAAATACGGGCCTTCAGTCTGTTGTGGTGTCCCTTCGACCTCGATCAGCGAGGGGGTGATTGTACATGTTTGGCTTGTTGATGTATTTGTCGTGTTTGCTGACCCTCCTTGAGGTTGTCCTGATTGACCAGTGCTACCGGGAGGAACTCCGGCTTGTCCTGGGGGTCCCCCTGTAGGTCTCGGCATCGCAGCCGGAAGCACGAATACTCCTACGAGTACCAGAGCTACTACAATTGCTGCTAGGATTGGCAGCTGCTTCCTGCTTTTCTTTGAAGGAACTTCGGTTGTTTTTTCAGCCAGTCGTACCCTTCTGCTTTCATAGACCATGATTGCTGCCGCAAGCGCGATAAATACGGCTTGAAAGACTTCGACTGCAATAGATGTCGGATTGGTTCCACCTCCTCTCCCGGTTATTGGATTTCCGGGCAATCTCGTAATGAAGAACAGTGCCATGAGTACTGCTGTCCCGCCGATTCCTATTGAATACCATACCCTGCCCCACTTTCTTATGACTGGAATAATCCAAAACACCTGCGCGACGCCTCCTACGATGAATAGTATGCCTTGATTGACGTTGAAACCCAGGTTGTTAGGACCGAGCATTAGATGCAGCGCGCCAGCAACGGCAGTTGCGGCGGCAGCGGCGTAGTAGAAAGCGTCCTTTGCATTTGTCAATCTAATTCTCTTCTCCTAAGATTTCGCGTGCTTTTAAGCAAAGTGTACCATTGTTCTTCGACCTCATGTCGTTCACCAACAAAAAAAGAGAAGTAAATGACGGGCAAGTCATGTCCACTTAGTCTGGTTCGTCTTTCGATGATGCAGTTATCCTGCTATGCTCCAGTGATTTCTGTGCTCGTGAGAAGCACCATAGCTTCCCAGTCCGCCAGTGAATTCTCCAGTGACCTCAAGTACATCATCTGAATCCGAAATTTCTTTGAGCATGTCGATTGTCAGTTTCTGGTTTGTCGCGTAATGAGTTCCGTTGTCGTAAATCGCAGGGCACATCCCCGTCTTGTCCATTATGTACTGACGGACCTCCTGTGTGTTCAGCCCAGGCTTCGTAAACACTTCGACCAGGTACATAGGCGTGATTCCCGGGTTTTCTCTTTCACGCCTGAGGAGGTCATGGACCAGTATGGGATCGACTTTTGGTAGTAGAGCCTCATTTTTTCTTCTGAGCGCTTCAAATCCTTCTTCAAGTTCTGATAGTTCAGACATAATGCATTATGCTTGAAAATTTGTTATAACCATTGATTACCAATTGCATGTACCAATGGTACTTGATGTTCATCATCGAAAGACAATACTTAATACTTCACCATGGCTAAAAATTGTGTATTGCAGAGCCTTTGTTCCAGTGTATTACGTTTTTGCAACACACTTTCACCCCTTCCCGCTTATTCGGTCACTCGGCAATTGATTCGAAATGGTTCATGAATACCGAGAGCGAGTCTACATTAGAAAGGACATTATCCTAAAGCTGTACGAATACGGCGAGCTCAACCAGAGCAAGCTCCTGAGCTATTGCGGCCTAAATAGCGTAAGGCACAAAGGCATCCTTGACGAGATGGTCAAGAGCGACCTGATAATGAGGGCCGAGGAATCGTGGGGAAACAAGACAATAATCAAGTACAAGGTTTCAGAAAAAGGCAAAACAATCTTGAGGGAGCTTCTTGAGCCTTATGAAGAACTATTCCCAAGAGGAGAGGAACAAAATGACTGATACCAATGGTACAGAACGATTTTTAACCCAACTGAAGAAGGGAGAGTGTAGCCATGTCTGAGCCTAACAAGGATGAAGGAATCGGAAATCTATTCAAGATTATTGATAATCTAGTCTACCACATCCATAGGACGAAGAGGATGTTTATCGTCATGATCCTTACCGTGATGATACTGCCGCCAGTAGCCCTTTTCATAACTTCGTTTGTAAATGAACCGCCATTCCCGGGGATGGGCAGGCCGCCTCCTGGCCCTGGACATCAGGACCCGTACTATTCATTCGTGAAGCAGTTGCCTCTCATAATATCAGCGGTATGGCTAGGCGTCGGAATTTATCAATGGTACGTCCTTTCGAAATGGACAAAGAGGTATGACAAGTACAAGGAAAAACAGAGAAGGGCAGAAGAAAAACTAGGCGATCCAAGCGATGACAATTCGAATAATGGGAGCTCGTAATCAACATCAAGTACCATTGGTACATGCAATTGGTAATCAATGGTTATAACAAATTTTCAAGCATACAAACCTGCATGGAAACATCATTACAAAACAAGAAGGCAATAGCGGCTGGAATCCTGGCAGTTACCATGTCAATAGCTGCGGTATTCCTGGTGCAGTCAGCGTCCGCACAAACAAGCAATCAGACAACGGCTCAGATCCCTGAGCTCAAGGGCTCGGTAAGCATCGACAATGCAACGAATGAATTTGTGAAGGAAAATGTGCAGGTCCCATTCAATACAGCAGCCCAAACAGCCTTAGGCGAAGTTGAGAATGGAAGAGTCATCTCAGGTCAGCTCAGCGCGGTCCAAGGTTACCTCTCCTATGTATTCAAGGTAGCCAACTACGACGCAGGGACGTACAAAGTCGTAATTGTCGACGCTGGCAATGGTGACGTTCTGTACACATCAGGCGACCTTACACTGCGAAACGGCGGCATAGGTGGATGTGGACGCCACGGGGGATTCGGCCATGGTGATTGGATGGGAAAAGGCATGAAATCTGGCGACATCCAAACCGGTGACGCAGAAACCACAAGTGCGTGATAGACATGGTCACCACCCCTCTTTTTTCTGCAATAAAAAGTATCGACGCAAATGTTTACAAGGAAGGATACTCCAAGCTAGGTGACACAACATGAGTGGCAAAGAAGAAATAGTGTCATCGATGCAGCAGTTTGAACAGCTGCATGAAAAGTACCTCCCAAAAGTAGACCGACGACTAGTAATCGATTTGCTGTTGCGCCTTCGTGAGAATCCGAATGACAAGCCAGTGTACACCGTTGAAGCATGGGTCGAAGAGGGGGGCGACACTGAAGCCATACGAATGGAAGTTATACGCATGACTGGAACCGCGCCTCAGATTTTTGACAGAGGAACCCATCTTGTGGCAAATCACAGGCTAGATTATGAACTTTTGAAGCAGATCCAGGATCACCCGAAAGTCATCGAAGTGAAAGGAACATTCATGGGGAGCATTGCTTCTATTGGCGCATCGCTTGAATCATCTGCTGACATTCGACGCGGCGAAAGATAGAATCTAGTCTTAGAACCGTTAGAGGCATGTAACATAAGGAAATTGTTTTTTGAGCACATGTTACAAAAGCGAACTATATAGGGAATGTTATTATCGTAGCAGTCTGATCTTCCACCTTAGCCGCCGCTGGGAGTAATAGTTTGAAAGTATCAGTAATTGATCTTGGTTTCAATTCCGCCAAGCTCGTCAACTATGACGTCAACAGGGACGGCACGTTCAAGCCGTATCAGCAGGAAGGCGTAAAGGTCAAGCTTGGAGAAGATTTGCAGGAAACCGGATACCTAGGAAGAGAACCGGTCCGCCGCACGATCAAGGCACTCACCATGTTCCGCGACATCATCAATTTCGATTCGATACGACACGTGCTACCGGTGGCCACGAGCGCAGTAAGAGAGGCAGGCAATAGCATCGATTTCCTCAAGCAAGTTTACCGAGAGACTGGCTTTAGATTCAAGGTGCTTTCTGGACAGGAGGAAGGGCTGTATTCCTATATCGGGGCGCTTAGGGCCACCTGCCTGCCGACAACTCTATTCTTTGACCTTGGAGGTGGCAGCCTGGAACTCGTATATACCGAAAACTACAATGTGAAAAAGATCAGGTCGTACCCGCTTGGCGCCCTGCGGATGACGCAAACGTTCGGTAGGGCCGATGGCACTTTTGCAAAAAAAGGCTACGACAAAATGCTTCGACATGTACTCGAGTTATTACCGCATAAGGAATTTGATGTGAGTCCCGATACCGTGCTGGTCGGAGTCGGTGGAACTCTGCGGGCAATGGCAAGGTACGATCAAGAAAATCGCGACTATGCTCTTGACAAGATCCACAATTACCAGATGGACTATTCAGCCGTATCTTCAGTGGCAGACGAGCTGTACGGCATGGATGCAGACGAGCTTTCAGAGACACAGGCAGTAGGAAGCAACAGAGTTGAGACAATCACCGCAGGGTCTGCGATAATCGAGTCTCTCATGAAAAAATTTGATTTTGAAAGAATTGTCATAAGCGCTCAGGGCCTGCGTGAAGGCATTCTAGCAGTGTTTGTCCGCGACTCAAAGACCTTTTACCGGGGCACCATAAGCGGTGACAGGGCCAAGGCGTTCGTAACGTTCGCTTGCCAGGTAGAGATGCTGCCGCAGCACACTGTTACTCTGGTCCGTCCTCTTGTTACTCTTGGGCTGCTGCGTGAAAAGGAAAAGATGATCCTTACCCATGCACTAAAGCAACTCGAAACCCTTCCGATAATCACGAACCTGAACAACCTCTTTTATCTGATGATTGACGAGGATAGTGCCTTCCTCAGCCACAGGGAACAGCTGATACTTGCGCTATCGATAATCCACACACGGAAGGCAAAGGCTGCGGACTGGTTATTCTCCAGATATCGACCCATCCTCGAGCCACAGAACAAGAAATCGGTGGAAAAGATTGCCGCGTGCCTTGCGCTGTCACCAATCCTTGAAAGAGGCAGGATGAATGTCAGGCTCTCTGCAAGGGAGAGCAAAGTTGACATGAAAATAACGCCTTCATCCCTCAGGCAATTCGTTCCATCAATCTTGCTTGCCGAGGCATTGAAAAGATTCGAGGAGGCTTTTGATATTTCTCTTAGCTGCTCGGTGGCAACTGAAAAGGAGACGAAACTGCTTGTCGGAAAAATAAAGGAGAAAGTCGTCGCAAGATGAAGCGCATGGAAAAGAAGAGCAAGTTTTCCGTACCGGGCAAACTGATCATCGTTGAAGGAGTCGACGGATCGGGTAAATCGACTCAAATCACACTCCTCGAAAAATGGCTGCGCTACATCGGCGTGCCGGTCTTTTTCACTGAATGGAATTCTTCAGAGCAGGTCAAGGAAATAATCTCGAAAGGCAAGAAGAAGAACCTGCTCACTCCTACGACCTTCAGCCTGCTGCATGCGACTGACTTTGCCGCAAGGTACGAGCGCAACGTCTTTCCGCTCTTGCGCGCCGGATATATCGTGCTTGCTGACAGGTACATCTACACCGCATTTGCCAGGGACGTCGTCCGGGGCTGTAGCCCCGAATGGGTGCGTCACGTCTACAGCTTTGCTATCAAGCCAGACATTGCATTTTACTTCAGGGTTCCAGTCGAGACCTCCTTTGACAGGATAGTCAAGGGGAGGCCCAAGCTGAAATATTACGAGGCGGGAATGGACCTTAACCTGAGCAACGACCCATTTGAAAGCTATAGGATTTTTCAGGGGAGAATAGTCGAGCAATATGAATCGATGGCAGAGGAGGAGGGCTTTACGGTAATTGATGGTACCGCTGACATTGAAGAACAGCAAAAGCAGGTCAGGGACAAGATGATGAAGCTGTTGCCTAGGCGCGCGACACAAACGATTGGCGGCGAAGAGGAAGGAGCGACGGGACTTTGAAGCGTGTTCAGATCAGGATCCAACCGCGGCCTCTGCGATACTATGGCAAGGGGATACCGTACCTTGAGGACGATGAAGTAAAGGGCAGGCTCATCGTCATCGAGGGGCCTGACGCCTCCGGAAGGAGTACGCAAATTGGGTTGATAACCGCCAAGCTGGAGGCCGATGGGCATGCAGTGCTCAATACCGGGCTAAAGCGCTCCGAGCTGGCCAGCGAGGGAATAATGGAGGCAAAGAGAGAGCACATGCTGGGGAGGAGGACCATGAGCCTCTTTTATGCCGCGGATTTTGCCGACCAGCTAGAGAACAAGATAATACCCGCGCTGAGGGCCGGCTATATCGTGCTTGCAGACAGGTACATCTATACACTGATGGCAAGGGATGCTGTCAGAGGAGCGAGCAGGAGATGGTCACATCAGCTCTTTGGCTTTGCCATAGTTCCTGATCTCGTCTTTTACCTTGATGTCAATCCAAACGAGCTTGTGCACAGGGTCTTCCAGAAAAATACCTTCCTGGACTATTATGAGTCGGGTGCCGACCTCGGGCTTTCCGACGACATGTACGAATCGTTCATCATTTACCAGAAAATGATCGCACGGGAATTCCGCAGGATGCAAAGGCGCTACAACTTGCTCATAATAAGTGGCGACAGGCCGGTTCATGAAACAAATGCTGACCTTCAGATGAAGATAGGCCACTTTCTAGGTTCGATCCAGAGCCGCTAGTGGCAGGAAGGCGCCGTGAAGCAATCCTCGTTTTATGAAGAAAGGTTCAGCAGAGGCAGCGAGAAGTTGAGGGAAAAGCTTGCAACATATCTTGACGACCCCGAAGGTCAGAAGAATGTCCACGACGTTCGCACCGCAATCCGCAGGTTAGAAGTTATGTTCTCTCTTCTCCCAAAAAAAATGCGGAAGCGGAACCGCAAGAAAATCAAGGAGTACACGGAATTCTTCAAGGCCAATAGCGTGGTACGCGACCTTGATGTCATCCGCGGTAGAGTCGCTGCGCTATCGCCTAATGCAGGCATGCTGGATCTTCAGCTTCGGAGAAAGAGAGATGCGGAGCTAAAGCATGCGATCCAGGCAGGACGCAAAATAAGGAACATACGTCTCATGCGCGTATATAATGTACAACCGCGCAAGCTGGAGGCCAGGATAGACAAGATAACCGACAGGCTGAGCGCCAGGATAGAACAAACGCTTCCTGAAGTGTTGTCGGATAGCGGCAAAGTTGAAGGGCTGCACAAACTTAGAAAAGACTGTAAAAAGCTTAGATATGTTATCGAGGCGCTGCCGGCCGGAATAGCGAAGAATTATGAGAAAAAGGCCGCAGACGCAATTGGTAAGCTAGGCAGCTCGATATCGCTACAAAAATTGCAGGACATGCTGGGCGAAATACGCGACAGTGACATAACGCTGCAATACCTGAAAACGTCGAAGTCCAAGATGGCAGGGGAGCTCGCTTCAATGGAGGCTTCTGTACGAAAGCAGCTGTACGATGAATTTGTCAAGTACGCAACTGATGCAAATCAGGCTTCCTGCTGAACCATAGAAAGTTGACTCAAGCAGTCGATATGAATCCTAGTCTCAGAGACCGCGGAGCACCCGGCACATCCATGGAGAACCGGCCTGCTACACCTGATGCATACAGCCATGACTTTCAGCTGAGCGCCGCATATCCTGCAACTTGCGTCCGGCACGCAATTGATCAGGCGCTTCGAGTTATTCTTTGTACTCCAAGTTCACTAGATAGCTCCCCTGAATCTATGTCGGACTATGGTGTCTACATTGGATAGGTTTTTCTTTGCGGCGAATTAACTTGTGCCGGCGCCATTTGCAGAGGTTGACTGGAAACTCCGATGGCTGAAAGGCTGATCGGGATGACGCTGCGGGGCCACACCATCAGCCTCTTTTGTTTCTCATCCGAGCTTATGATCTATAGATGCCAGTTATTTGCTTTAGGATATGCTCATATAGTTGATTTACCTATAATGATCAGTTGCGACCTCGCAGCATTGTGATAGATGCTGATGCTTCGCCTTCTGGCTATGTTGCATGGTACAACCATTACACCGACATTCCTAAGCTCAGGAGGGTCCGTCCTGCTCTTAGGAACGAGCGATTCGGAGTGCAGCGAATGGAAATGCTTGCAGTATACTTTGCACTCTCAGATAACCTCACGGAGATCAGAAAGGCGGTGCGGCGTGAAAAACGCGTTGCAATTGCCGTTAGAAGCGATTCGAAGTCTACCGTGGATCAGCTGCTTGGGCGCTCCACTATAAGGGATTCTCTGATGCGCCGAATATCGGCAGCAATCGGCAAGCTTCTAGCAAGGATCAAGTGCACAATAACATTTGATCACCTTGAAAGATCGCACAACATTGCCGGCCTACTGATTGAACAGAAGCGAAGAAAAGAGAGGGAGCTGGACATGGCGCGGAGAACCGTTCTTTTTCGCGCGTCTGCTCTTATCCCGGTCCATTGCCCTTTGCACCTGACCACTTTTTCATCCACTGGAGCAGGCTGATTATAGACTCGACGAGTTCCTGGCCCTTGGCCGTCAACCGGTATTCCACGCGCGGCGGGATCTCGTTGTAGGCCCGCCTCTCCAAGATGCCGCTTTTTTCAAGCTCTTTGAGCCGGGTTGCCAGAGTCTTGCTGCTGACACCTTTCAGTGCCTGCCGGAACTGCTTGTGCCTCACAGGCTCGGTAGTGCAGCATAGTGGTATGAGGATTTCAAGCGTCCCCCTTTTTGTGATTATCTTGCGGAGCTTGGACGTCTCTTCCATTAATGAAGCAGCATCGTACCCTGAGAAACAGTCCTGTACCATTGGAAGTTTGCTGGTTTCCATAGCTACACCAACTGTAACCTCTGCGCCTCGACAACTTAAATAGTTTCCCAAGTAAACTATAGTATGCAAAAAAGAAAAGCGGAAATCAAAGACAAGGTGAGAAAGCAGTACGCCAAGATTGCACTCGGCGGATCCAGTTGTTGCATGCCGGGCGAGTGCTGCACAACCTCATCTGCAAGCGATGCGGCTCGGTCTGTAGGATATGATTCGCAGGACCTGAGATCGATTCCTGAGGATTCCATTCTCGGCGCAGGCTGTGGTGCTCCGCTGAATTTTGCGGATATCCAGAAAGGTGAAACGGTAGTTGACCTGGGCTCTGGCGCAGGAATCGATGTGTTTCTATCTGCAAATAAGGTCGGGGAAGAGGGAAAGGTCATAGGAATCGACATGACAGACGAGATGCTTCAGAGAGCGAAGAAAAATGCTAGCGAACACGGCTACACCAATGTGGAATTCAGGAAAGGCGATATTGAGCAGGAGATCCCCGTGAACAACAACAGCGTAGACCTGGTCGTCAGCAACTGCGTCGTCAATCTTACAAGCAGCAAAGGAAATGCATTCCAACAAGTGCACAGGATTCTGAAGAAAGGTGGAAGGTTGGTAATTTCCGATCTTGTTTCTGACAGAGAAATCCTAGCTGATCAGGTTGACGCGGACAAGTGGTGCAGCTGCCTCGATGGAGCGCTGACAAAAGAGCATTATCTGGAAACCATCCGAAAAGCTGGATTTAGACATGTCGAGATCCTGCAAGAGCGACCGTACGTGGACGGAGACCATGTAGATGGCAGAAAAATAGCAAGCCTTGTGATAAAGGCAGTGAAGTGAGTATGAAGCTCGGAAAGAGCAGCCAAGCCGTGAAAACCGTCCTTTTTGTCTGCGTGGAAAATGCGGGCAGGAGCCAGATTGCTGAAGGTTTTTTCAAAAAGTATGCGCCCGGCGGGTACAGGGCGATGAGCGCCGGTACCAGGCCTGCCGGAGAGATCAACCCCCTGGCCGTTCGGGCGATGAAGGAGGTTGGCATTGACATCAGCGGCCAAAAATCCAAGATAATTACTGAAGACATGATAAGGAGTTCTGTCAGAGCGGTCAACATGGGCTGCATCGACCAGTCAGAATGCCCCATGCTCTTTATCAACGACGTGATCGATTGGGGCATAGAAGATCCGAAAGGCAAGTCCATCGAAAAGGTGAGAGAGATAAGAGACGAAATTGAGAGAAGAGTAAGAACAATTGCAAAAACCCTCCAATCCGCTGGCAGCTAAGCTGAATCCATCGCAAAAGCAGTTCTTTGCCGAGGTCATTGGCACTTTCATAGTCGTGGTGCTTGCTACCGGCTCTGTCGTAATAGACGCCAAGACCGGCGGCGCTTTGGGAATTACATTCATCGCATTTGCGCCATTTGTTGGCGTGGCAGCTGGCGTGTACCTGTTTGGGAAAATATCAATGGCCCACTTTAATCCCGCTGTGACTTTGGGTTTTCTGATCACACATCACATAAAGAAAAGACAGGCAGCGGTCTACTTTGCCGCGGAACTGATCGGCGCGATGCTCGCCAGCGCGTTCGTCATGCTTCTGATAGGAACCGAAGCGGACCTAGGGGCAAACGCACCTGATTATTCGTTCCCATTGCCCCTCATCTTTGGTATTGAAGTGCTGGCTTCGGCGCTCTTGATGGCGGTGATACTGCTGGTTGTCTATACCAAGGGCTTGAGAGGATTGAGCGGGATTGCTATAGGTGGAATCGTTGGGCTTGACATTTTCTTTTTTGCATTTATCTCTGGGGCATCAATGAATCCCGCCAGGTCCCTGACACCCGCGTTGTTGTCCGGAGCACTTGGGAATCTCTGGCTCTACTTCACAGCCACATTTGCGGGGACCGCGATGGCTGCATTTTTCCTGCGCGGAGTATTCAGGAAGGGCTAGATCTCTTCTTTTTCGCGCCTGGAATCCGCTTCTGTCGGCTCGGCGAGCTTGAACTTGCTTCCTACCCTTATGACAAAGGGGCCGATAAAGGTCGTCACTATAGTTATGACACCAAGTATTGGCAGTATCGCAAAGCTGATGGCCCCGACGTCCTGCCCTCCCTTTCCTACAACAAGCGACATCTCGCCCTTTGTAGCTGATATGCCCAAGCCTGCGCGGAGCGAAGTGGTGTTGTCGTATCCCGACTTTGTCAGAATGGCCGTCACTATGAGGAACTTTGAAGCAAATGACGATAGTATGAGGATTATCGCAGGCACAATGAACAGCGGGATCAGCGTGATGTCCATCAGCGCCCCGATCGATATGAAGAAAAGAGCTGCAAACATGTCTCTCAGCGGGATCGTAATGATCCTCGCCACGGCGGCGCTCCTTGACTCGGCGACCAGCACTCCTGCCAGGAAGGCTCCTATCACCACAGACATGCCCAGACCGTTCGCGATAAACGAAAGCCCAAACGCAAGGCTCAGGATCGTTATCAGAAGAAGCGCGTAGTCATTTGTCCTGCCGGCTCTGTCAACGAGCCTCGGAACGTACTTGCTTCCGATAATGATTATGCCGCCGATAAAGGCGCCCACGATTGCAAGCGAGATCCCGGTGTCCACGAACGAAACCGTGCCCACGGTGCTCACTGACTGCATTACACCCAGAGCAGAAATCACCAGAATGTCCTCGACTATCAGCATGCCCATGATAAGGGTTGATGACTTGTCCCTGACCAGGCCGACATCTTCCAAAATTCGCATCGTGATGACGGTGCTCGTGACTGAAAGCGCGAGAGCAAGAAAGATCGAATCGTTGAACGTGAACCCCAGGTTCTGCGCGATAAAGAACACTATCAGCAGCGTCCCCAGAGACTCTGCGAGCGCGGTGATAATAGAGATCCTCCCAACAGACCGTAGCTTTGCTATCGGGAACTCTGTCCCAGTGACAAAAAGAAGCATGATGATCCCCAGTTCCGCAAAGAGGTTCAGAGTTTCAGGGCTGCGCACAAGGCTGAATGGTGGGGTGTATGGACCTATGACCATGCCTGCAATGATATAGCCTATCACCATCGGCTGCTTTAGCTTGAATGTAATGGCGAGCATGATCGCCGCCACTACCATGATTATTGCGATGTCCTGGACCACAAAATCAATGGCCCCACTACCGGGGGTAAAGAACTCGGGAAAGATCGAGTCTACTGCTGGAGCTGGCCCGGTATGATTCACAATCTCTTATTGTAATGGATGTCATGGATAAAAAGAACAGCTTGCGGAATGAGGGATGACAAAACTAATTATACGATACTGCCCGCAAGCTTGCTTGTCTTGCGTTTTAGGATCAAGCGGCGTCTCGTTTACGTCGCGATTGGCGCCGCAGCCTTTCTCATTGCATATTCGGTTGGAGCTGCCATCCCGCTGTCGGATGAGGAGGCTGCTGAGGTAAGGAAGCAGTTCGCGGAGCAGATCGAGGACATCGATCAGAACGGGATCTTTCTCAATAACTTCAAGATCTCGCTTGTCATGTTTATTCCTGCCGTTGGGATTGGATTTGGCGAGCTGGCAGGATTTGGCACTGGCGCGGTATTCAGCGCTATTGCAGCGGCAAACCCAATGCTAGATGGCATTCCCCCGCTGGCGATTCTCATCACGCCGTTCGGTGTTATGGAGGTGTTCATTTACGGATTGGCAATGTCGAGGAGTGGCTTGCTTGTAGTCCGTCTCGTCAAGGACAAGCCCTGGCGGGCCGGCGCGGGCCGTCCGTTTTATGAGAGCCAGCTTATCCCCACCTTTATAGAAATAGGAATAGCGGCGGCAGTCCTGTTCGCAGCTGCGGTGATAGAATGGCAGCTCATAGAACTTTTGGGCGGTCTCGACACGGCTGTACTGCTCGAACCCGAGCCTGCCGCCTGAGATTATTCTTTTGATGTCTCTTCTGACTCTGAAGGCTGTCTGCCCTTGAGTCCGTACTTCTCAATGAACTCGTTTGCCTTGGCGGCTATCTCGGCCCACTTCCATCGTCCCACTCCCATCCTGCAGAGATCAACTTTCCAGAGGTCCTTTCTTTTCATCCAGCGGTAAAGCCTCAGGTCCTTGCCAAACTGGCTCTGCACAACAACCAAGGCCACTATCAAGTTGCTGCTCCGGTAAATGTCATAGCCGTCGAGAACTGTGTAGGTTTGTGAGACCGGGTATTTGACTTCGCTCATGCGCTGAGATTGTTGACCAGGATTTTAAATCTTGCAATAAAAAGGGGAGAGTTTTACGCCTGGCTCTCACCGCAGGAGGGACATACTCTCAGAGATCTGGTCATCTTGGCGCCACATTCGGCGCACAGTTTGATGGAACCTCTGCCCTCTGCGATGCCAACAGATTTGTTATCTATTGACATGAATTGAAGATGCGCTTCTGGATATTTAAAGTCATTCGGATTTTTTCTAGAAATCTAGGTATGTTTGTGGCCTTGATTGGTCGATCACCATCACAGACAGGTCGCTGAATTCCTTTCCCTCAAGGTCTGATGCCATCCCCGTAAAGCGGGTCTCCTTATCAGTAGTCAGGTGTTCAAAAACCCACGCTTTTAATTTTGACGTGTCAACGCCGTTTCCGCGGAGGAATTTCGCAATCTCGGACTGCATGAAATGTTTAGCAGGATCGCGTGGCCAGGGCCTCGGCAAGAGGATCACGCTCATTCCTTTTTTGACAGCTTGCAGGATGTCTGCTTTTTTCTGTTCGATATCGCCTGTCACATGGAATGTGACAACAAGAGCTTTGTCGATCGGAACACGCGATATGGCCGCTGCCGCCTGGATGGAACTTATGCCTGGAATTATTTCCACATTTCCTTCGCCAAAAATCTGGAGGAGCCTGTCGACTACCTCGGACTCGGAAAAGTTGACATCGCCGGTGAACGGAACGGTGCAATAGTCGCCGTCCTTCATCTTGCCATAGATATCATGATAGACTGTTTCCTGACTCTTCATTGTGACTGTGTGTACTTCCTGCCTAGTCCTGTCAATGATGCCTTCTATGGTTGACAGCGTGTAGGCGTAGCCCACGATGTACCGCGACTTTTTGATGGCTTCCTTGGCTGCGTCAGTCAGATACTTTGGTGAGCCGGGACCGACGCCAACGACATAGAGTTTCCGGGCCAACATTTACGCGTAGTAATGGCTTTAATTAAATGGTTAGCGTTTTCAATGGCGTGGCAGAGTCGCAAGAGTCACCATAACTTAATAGATGAGGTACGCAATTTTGAGGTGATTGCTACGACTGCTCCTGCAAGACCCGTCAGCGAAGCTGTAAGCGCAAAGCTGACAGAGATAATAGAAAAAAAGATAACGAGGTTTGAACCGGTAATCAGGCCCGAAGGAGGTCTGACCTACACCGGCTTTTCGGATAACGATCTCCCCCTTCAGCTGGACATCCTAAAGTCCCTGCAGGATCTGGGAATAGTAAGGCAGGAGCCGGTTGATTACATCAGGAAATGCAGTTACTGCGGCCATCACGGGCTGCTGTTAAAGATATCGTGCCCTCTATGCGGATCGACAAACACGGACCAGGGCAAGGTGATAGAGCACCTCAACTGCGGCAACATTGATCTTGAGTCGCATTTTATCAGCGCCGACGGAGGCGGGCTGGTATGCAGGAAATGCAAAAAGCGGCTAAAGGCGATTGGCGTGGATTATGTAAAGCCGGGATCATACTGCATCTGCATGTCATGCCACAAGCTCTCTCCCGAGGGAAGGACGCAGCCCATCTGCCTCAACTGCGCGAGATCTCTTGCGGCTGACGAATTGAAAGTCGAGCCGCTGTTTGCATTTGTCGTCGAACCGCAGGGACTGTCACGGTATCTGGATGACAGCGATCGCGAGTTGGAGAACTCTATAGTGGGTGCCCTGGAGAAGCGCGGCGTAAAGGCGTCAGTCGATGCGGCTCTAATCGGATCTTCTCAGGTGGAACACAAGTTTGACATAATAGCCTACCAGACCGGCAGCCATGATCCGGTAGTCGCCGCAGATATCGTAAAGTCTGAAAGCCCCGTCGGTCCCGAGGCCGTCCTGAATTTCTTTGCCAGATGCGTTGATGTAAAGGTGCCAAAGAAAATCCTGATCGCGGTATCCAAGGCGACAGAGGAAGCGCAAAAATTGGCAGACTCGTATGGTATTGCAGTTCTAGAGTCTGATGGTACAGATCCTGAAGAGATAGCTGGAATGATAATTGGGCATGTGGTGGGTGAACAGAGCACAGGTCAGGTCGATGGCCACCTGGAACAAATGTTGCAATCGATTACCGGCGTGGCTGATAGAGATTCCCAGAGCCAGACCTCACAGAGCGAAGGGGCCAGCCTTGAGAAAATGATCAGGGCTGTCACAGGCGCTGCGCAGGATGAGGGGAACAGTCAGGGCGTGAGCTGACAGACGGGCGGCAAGAGATCGCTGTTCGCAAAACTGATTGCTCTGGCAGTTCTTCCATTTCTTGCCGCGGCGGCCATCACTCTGGTGATGGGCTCGATGGTATTCCTTGCTTCCATGATTTCTGTAAGCATCTTTTGTCTTTACCTCCTTGCATCGTGGAAGAGGAAGGAAGGCAGACCGGGAAAAAGGGTATCAGTTTTTGCTATCTATGCCTGTGTTTTTGTCATCCCTTTGGTCGTCAGCGCCGTATATTCGCTGGAAGCATCCAGCTTTCTTGGCAGGTTCTCTGTCTACTCTGCGATCCTTTCGTTCAGCCTGGCGATAACGTTCATGTATAATTTCCTCAACGTCCCTCTGACTATTTACCACAAAAAGCTTGAAGACAGCGTAAGGGCGCCTGCAGAATTCCCCCTGATCACTGTGATAATCCCTGCTTACAATGAAGAGGGCACCATAGCCAAGGCTCTTGATTCGCTTGCAGAGGCCGATTATCCGAGGAAGGAAATCATTGTCGTTGACGACGGCTCGATTGACAGCACCTACACAGTGGCGAGCAACTATTCAAAGAAATTCGGCAAGGAGGTCTTGTTTTCAGTAGTCAGAAAACCACAGAACGGCGGCAAGTCCTCGGCCATAAACCACGGCCTACTTTTTGCAAAAGGAGAATATGTGGTGATCATGGACGCCGATTCGATAGCTGGAAGGGACTCGTTGAAAATGATTGTAAAGTATTTCCAGAATCCGTCAGTCGCTGGGGTTGGAGGCAACATCAAGGTCCTGAACCGCAGGAACCTGCTTACGAGATGTCAGGCGCTCGAATATCTCGTGGGCATTAACCTCTGGAGAAGGGCGTTTGACATCTTTGGAGTGGTGATGGTCGTCCCCGGGGCACTCGGGGCGTTTAACAGGAAAATTCTCCAGCAGGCGGGAAACTATGACAAGGATACGCTGACGGAGGATTTTGACGTTACGGTAAAGGCGCTAAAGTGCGGCAAGGTCGTCCAGGCAAGCTCCCGTGCAATGGCATATACCGAAGCGCCTTCATCATTGTCAGATTTTTACAAACAGCGGATTCGGTGGTACAGGGGCAACATGCAGACATTTATCAAACACCAAGATGTCGCCACGAATTCCCGCTTTGCCATGCTGCGCCAGTACGGCTACCCAATGACAGTGCTTAACATGCTGCTTTTGCCGGTTCTCGGCGTCGTTATCGGAGCCGCAGGGATCCTTGCGGTACTTGAAGGGATGTGGCTGTTTGTCCTGTTTTCGTTTCTGCTCTTCACCTGCCTGCAATTCGTCCTCTCTTCAATGGCCTTGCTCATAGACGAAGAGGACGACTGGAAGATGACCTTGTATTCGCCCCTGATGGTGATAGGCTACAAGCATCTCGTGGACTTTATCATACTAAAGGGCGTCTTTGACGTGATCTTTAGGGGTAACGGCGGCCTAAAGTGGACCTCTTCCAAGATTCCGGTCGAACGCCGCGTCGACAGTGTGGCCCCGGTGGCAAGCGATGAGGACAAGGCGCGCACTGGCTAGAGCGTCTTCTTTTCCCAGCCGAACCTGGAGTGCGCGACTTTCATGCAGTCTGCGAGAGTCGATTTTGACCTCAGGAACGCGAACTTGCCTTCGTTCATGTGGTCGCGGTACTTCTTGGCATCAAATGCGTCGCTCAGTATGAACCGGATCTTTGAGCTGGCCATTTTCTTCAGGATCTCGGTGAGACCGGCTTCCACTCCCGTAGAGTTGCCATAGTTTTCGACTAGCCTGTCGAACTTGTTGTCGTTCATCAGGCCCTGGAGCGTCAGGCACCAGATGAGGTTCTTTGCCTTTGGCGCATAGCCGTATTTTTCCGCTCCCGCGCTTCTGATCTCCCTTATGACACTCTGCAGCCTGAACTGGACCTTGTAGAGCAGAACCAGCTTTCTCGGATCAATGTCGAGGTACTGCTCTCTAAAAGTATCCCGGTACCAGGCCTCGCCCTCAAAGACGTCCTTCATTTCTGAAATTCTGTCTATCTGGCCTCTTGCGGCAAGCACCGTCTGGGCCAGCTTGCGGACCTCGATCACTCCCTTCTCGCTGTCCAGGGTTCCTTCAATATCTTCTTCCATTATGTTTCTGTAGGCGTTCTCCCTCCGCTCGTAATAGATCCCGAGCTTGGCGAACATTTCTTCAAAGCTTATCTGCACAAGGTCATTGGCCCTCAGGTTCCACGGCATGATTGGATTTTGCCTGTTGTTGTT
>DADA01000025.1 GCA_002494895.1 Nitrososphaera sp. UBA210 | reverse complement strand
CCATCACCTTTGTTTCTGAAAGTTTCTTTTGCAGCGACGCCGGAGCAATAGTTGTGGTTGTAAGCAGCCCTCCGCTGCTGTCTATTGTCTTGTCAGCACCGCCTGCACTTTCAGCTGATGATTCGCTGCTTTTCTTTTTCCGAGAAGAGCGCCGCTGCTTTTGCGATTCTTCGTCAACAAAATGTTTCAGTATCTTTACCGTCTGGGCGCCGTTGAGGATCCTGGGCTCGACCATCCTGACCGTCGAAGGCCCGTTCACTTCAAGATCCTG
Source organism: Nitrososphaera sp. UBA210 (assembly GCA_002494895.1). GTDB lineage: Archaea > Thermoproteota > Nitrososphaeria > Nitrososphaerales > Nitrososphaeraceae > Nitrososphaera. Next base: position 8,212 of record DADA01000025.1, on the reverse strand, counting down.
CGCAGTCAGGGTAATCCCGTTGTGGTATAGGGCAAAGTTCTGCGGCTCCTCCTGGCCATCTATTATGGTCCGCAGGGAATTCCTTATCTGTACGTTTGTCATCTTGCCTTCGTCCAGCCCGGAGCGCAGGTTCTTTTCAAAGAACCTCTCCCCCAGATCGCTGTACATCTTGTAGAGGTCGCCAAGCGAAAGAAAAGTGACCGTCATCTGATTTTCGCCTTCGCCCCGCGCTGGGGGCACGCTCAGTGAGCCGTCAAAGTTGATCACGTATTCCGCGGTCACCCTGGACGAGGTGATGCTGCCAAGGGTGTTGATGTTGGAGATGTAGTGGAAGATCATGTCGTGCATTCCAGGCGATTCGCCGATCCGGCTCAGGTAGCTTTCGATAAAGCTCCGCTTGTCTTCCACCGCCTCTCTCAGAAAGCCCAGCACCCTGCTCTGTTCGGCATCGACGGGGTCGCCGTTGAATACAAAATCGATCACCACCCGATCAATGGTCTTCCAGTTTTCGAACAGACAGGTCTTTAGAGATACTATCAGCGGGTGATCGTTTTCCGACTTGCTGGCATCAAAGAAAATCTTGCTTATTCCATGCTTGCCCAGTTTTTCCAGAGGTTCCCGGAACAAGATGTGGTCTTCTGACCAGCGGAACACGTACATGTATAGCGTTTTCTTTTCCTTGTCATGGTAGTATGCGTCAATTCCCGCGTCCGTAGTATCGTCCAGTGCGACAAACGATGCTGCTTCGCCTTCAGGGATGTTGAATTTTTTGGAAAGGTAAAGAACTCCAAAATAATTCTCCTTCTTGCCTCCCAGTGACGGCGAAAGAGCGCGATGAACTTCATCTATTTCGCTTTGACGAACGAATTTGTTGATAGCTGCTGCTGGCATCCCGAATGTTCTCCTCCCCAATCTCATAAAACAGTGATATTTATGTTAAATGCTGCTCTATTACTATCGATTTTTCTAGCACAAGTCTATCGCAGTGTAAACATAATTTGACCATGGTCTAATTAACGATTATCGATGAGCCGTGATGGAATAGCCATGATGTCGCCATATTTTTCACCAGAGAAAAATTCTTCGATAATTCCGAGAGAGATCATTGCGATCCATGAAGAAATCGCGCTGATAGACCTGCACAGGACCGAGCACATGTCCGGGTATGGACAATTCAAGCAGCTCGACCAGTCATGCAAGTTCTGTCAGCCACATTTCGGGAGCGAAGCAAAGCAGGAAGTGACCTGCGCGCCAGAGCCTCAAGAAAAGAAAGCAAGGCCGGCCGAAAATAACCTGGAGAGAACCGTCGACGTTGCGGGTAAGAAAGGCCAGATAGTGGTTCCTCGCAGCTGGGCCGGAAAAAGAGTGCGGGTAATGCTGCTGTAATCTTACTTTGCAACGACCATGGTATTGGTGCTTCTGATTCCCTTTATCTTTCGGAGCTCCCATGAAATAATCTTGGCAACGTCCTTGTCTGTCTCCTCCTCGACTATTGCCATAAGGTCGTATTCGCCGTACAGCGGATACACTTCCTTTACGCCCTGAAGCTTTTTTATCTCATCGTGCAAGAGCTTTTCGATTCCTGCATCCGTGTTGATAAACACGAATGCCTTTGTCTTTGCCATAAATGTCCGGTTGTTGCAACTTCCAGACAATGCCATATAAAGTTACGGAGAGGCCGTCTTCACAAGGCTTATAAGCGGGCTCCAGTCCATCCGCTGGAACTCGAGCGGGTCCTTTGCCGGGTATTTAACCCAACCCTTCACTATCGAGAACTTGTGCAGTTTTGATCTGTCGCCCAGGTTCACCTTTACCTTGAGAAGCGTGCCCCACCTCTTTTCCTCAGACATTATGTCGAGGATCTGGCTGAAGGGTATCTCCAAGTTGTCGGGGCTCTTGTCCAGATCCTTTTCCAGATGCTCGAGCTTGTAGCCTTCAGCGGGTCGAAACACGTTTTCCTTGGCCTTGAACCTGTTGAATTGCCTGGTGTTGTGAGTGTCGTGCATCCTAAAAGTCATCTCTGTCTTTGTGATAAAGACGAGCCTCTTGTCGGTTATTACCAGCATGCCCTCCTTGCCGCGCTTTAGAAAGCCTTCCTCTTCTCCCCAGATCCAGAACAAATGAGCCTTGATCTGTTCGTCCCAACCAACCAAGCCAGATTAATCGTACAGATCCTGTTATTAAAAATTTATCGAATAATAAAAATGGAAAAAAGGAGTGATGAAGGACTTAGCCTTCTTCCCAGCCTTTCGTAAAGAGGCCGTGCTTCTTTAGTGGGACTGGCTGTCCTGGAGTGTAGTCCATTGGCCTCATCCAGAAGATTGCCTTTGTTGGGCAAACACCGATGCATGCTCCGTCAGAGATGCATCTCTCTGGGTAAAAGACGAATGCCTTACCTCTCTTCCAGCCTTCCACTGGCTTTACTCTCAGTACATCTGGACCAAGAGCGGTGCAAATCTCTACGCAGAGTGCACAGCCTATGCAGTGTTGTTCGCTAATATCCGGAAGTATTGCGACTGGCATCTAATTCACTTAACAAAACGATCCATGCTGAATCTATTTAAACCCTATGGCTATTTTATAACAGCGATATAATTCGCATGGTCTTGGAACCGGCTATATACTGACTGCGGCAACATTGGCACGTGCAGACGCTGCATATCGCCTTTGACGACACCGACTCGCGCGCGGGAAGGTGCACGACCCATCTTGCGTACAAGGTGATGGAGCGTTTGAAAGGCATGGGAGCGGCGCTGGTGGATTATCCGCTGCTCGTACGGCTCAACCCGAATATCCCCTGGAAAACCAGAGGCAACGGTGCTGTCTGCCTTCGCGTCAAAGTGCAAGACCCGGCCAGAGCGATAGATTATGTCAGCCACGCAGTTGAAGAAGGCTCTGCCATAGGATGTGGCGCGAATCCGGGCGTCGCATTTCTTGTTGGCGAGAGTGTTCCAAAGGAACTCGAAGAGTTTGGCAGGCGCGCGCTTTTCGAAGTATTGAGCAGACAGATGGCAGAAAAGATAGCCGGGGCCGCCGGCGTTCAGTACCATACTTTTGGCAATGGCCAAGGCCTAGTGGGATCTATTGGAGCAATGGGACTTTTGATGACTGATTCCGATTACACCTTTGAGCTCATCGCATATAGAAAGCCAGAGAATTGCGGAAGGCCCCGCTTGGTGGATGAAGAAAAGGTTGTCAGGTTCAGCATGGACACCTATCCCAACACGTTCAACAATTACGACAGTAAGCATCGTCGCGTGCTTTTAGCTCCCCACGGCCCTGACCCTGTATTTTTTGGAGTACGAGGAGAGAACCCGGAAGTGTTGATGTCCGCCTTACAGTCCTTGCAGCCTGAAGAAGAGCTTGACGGCTGGATGATCTTTCGCTCAAATCAGGGAACAAACATGCACCTCCGAAACGAACTGATGTTCTCCGGGATCAAGGCTTACACGGCCGGCTTTGCTCGATGCAAAGTAAAGACCAAACCCCGGGCTATGGAAGGTGGGCATGTCATTTTCATTGTCGAGCAAGATGGAACGCAGATGCCTGCCGCAATCTATGAGCCGACCGGCCTTGCAAATCTTGCCGTAAAACTGGAACCCGGAGATCTTGTCGAAATCGGATGCGGGGTCAGGAAAGGAACAACGAAACACCCAAAGATCCTCAACATCGAATACCTATCGGTGCTGGAGGTCGCACCAGCTTTCGAATCCCGAAATCCACTTTGCAGAATGTGCGGCAAGCGGATGAAATCAGAGGGATTAGGCAAGGGCTACCAGTGCGACAAATGCAAGTTCAGAGATCCGAAGGCGAACAAGGTTTTGATCCCTGTTGAGCGCGAGCTGAAAGCCGGCCTGTATCTTCCTACGCCAAAGGCGCACCGCCACCTGACAAAGCCTTTGCAAAGATACGGCCTTGAAAAAAAGAATTTTCAGCTGCGGAAAGACGTAGCGGGGGGTGGACTTTCCGAATTTTTAATTCTGTTGAACCACCGCTCTGCGGGTTATGAGCCCGCCGGGATAACCTAGCCTCCTTTTCAGGGTTAGGATCTGGCTTCCCCACCCCGCTGACTGCATGTTTGCACAGGGGGAATATATCTCTGTCTGAAAATACGCGATAATGAATCTTAAGCAAAAGTGGGCGGAATAAAATGTACAAGAGAAAAATTGAAAAAAGAAAAAAAGAGGTCGATTAGACCCGCTTGTTTGCTTTCAGATCCCAGCTCGCCTTGACTGCTTCGCCTAGGCTTCCGTCCGGATTCATTGGCATGTATTCGTATTCGATCTTGGCAAAGTTCATGCTAAACTGTTCTGTAGGGACTGCGCCAGAGCTCCCTCCTGTGCGATAAGAGCTTATCAGCACATCAGTCAGCGTGACTTTCAGGAATTCCTGCCTTCCCTGGCCTTCCTTTATCGCTACCAGCGTTGCCATCTTGAAGTGCTCGCCTTGTGCGCATGCTTGCATCAGCACTGGTGAGGCCTTGTCTAACTTTTTCATGAAATGAAAGTCCTGCATGTAGCTGTTCCCTATGAATGCAAAGAGCCCGGGCGCTGAGAATTGATATAGATTTATTTCGGCCCGTCCCTCAATAGAGGCACAGACAAATGAACTCAAAGACTCTCAAGGACATCGACTTTGGGAAGCGCGACGGGCTCTTGCCTGTCATCGTGCAGGACAGGAAAACCAAGGACATCCTCATGATGGCATACGCAAACAAGGAGGCCCTGGCCAGCACTGTAAAGACCGGAAATGCCTGGTTCTGGAGTACGTCGCGCAATAAGCTATGGATGAAGGGTGAGGAATCCGGCAACGTGCAGCCTGTGCATGAGATCCTCGTCGACTGTGATTCTGACGCCTTGCTGTACATCGTCGACTCGGACAAACCGGCGTGCCACACGGGCAACAGGTCATGTTTCCATAACGTGCTAAAATGACTCCTCGCCTGCGGACGATTTTCAAGCAGGTAGCATTTTATTGAGATTTTTGGAGGAAAGGCAGAGTTTAGCAATACAATATATGTGGTCGTAAAAGTTTAGTAATACTAAAATGTGATTAGAGAGGTTTTAATCACATTCTTTTTGATGGAGAGTAGAAAATCATGGGCAGCATCAGATCGTTAAAGTGCAGGGAGTGCGGCAAAGAGTACGAGCCGCAATTTCGCTACGTCTGCGAGGAATGCTTTGGCCCTCTCGATGTTCTTTACAAAGATGTGAAGGTGGACAGGCATACATTTGAGCTGAGAGAGAAAACCTACTGGCGCTATTTCGAGCTCCTTCCCATTGCTGACAAGAGCAACGTGGTAAGCCTGAACGCTGGACTCACGCCCCTGCAGCATGCGGACAAGCTGGGTGGGAAGCTCGGGCTAAAGTCTCTGTATGTAAAGAACGATTCCGTCAATCCCACTTTTTCATTCAAAGACAGGCCGGCGGGAGTTGCAGTTTCAAGGGCAAAGGAAACAAAGTTGAAAGCGGTTGGATGCGCGTCAACTGGAAATCTTGCGTCGGCAACTGCGGCCCACGCGGCAAAGGCCGGCCTTCCCTGTTACATTTTCGCGCCCTCTGACATAGAGCACGTAAAGATCGCCCAGGCACTCTCGTATGGCGCAGAGTTTGTCGCAGTCGATGGCACATATGACGATGCCAACAGGATAGCCTCCATAATCGGCGATTCCAAGGGGATCGGAATAGTCAACATTAACATGAGGCCGTATTATGTGGAAGGCTCCAAGACTCTTGCATATGAAGTCGCGGAGCAGCTGGGCTGGGAGGTTCCTGACAACCTAGTAATCCCGGTGGGCAGCGGCGCGATGCTCAATGCCATCTGCAAAGGCTTTGAGGAGCTGCATTCTCTGGGGCTCATCGACAGCCCACGCAGCATGAAGGTCATTGCTGCTCAGCCGCATGGATGCGCCCCCATTGTTGACGCGTACAGGCGCAACAGCGAAGAAGTGATCCCTGTGGAGCGGCCCGAAACAATAGCAAAGAGCCTTGCCATAGGAGATCCTGGAGACGGCGTCTATGTGATAAGGAGGCTAAAGCAGTACAACGGGATTGCCGAAGAAGCAAACGACGGAGAGATCGCCGACAGCATACTGTTGCTTGCGCGGACGGAGGGGATTTTCACAGAGCCGGCCGGTGGCGTGTCGGTAGCGGTTCTTAGAAAGCTGATAGAGGATGGCAAGGTGGCAAAGGACGAACGCACGGTCTGCTACGTGACTGGCAACGGACTAAAGTCTACTGAAGCAATTGTTGGTCTGCTGCCGAAACTCACCGCAGTCAAGCCGGACGCCGCGCAGGTCGCGGCAATGATAAGGTGATATGACACTGGCCAAGGTTGAATTTGTCGTTCCTTCAGTGCTGAACAGGGGCCAGGGAGAGAAAAAGATCCCGCTGGAAGCCCTAGATCTGCAGGACGCATTCGGCAAGGTGTCCGAGCAGATGGGAGATGACTTCAAGCGCAGAGTGTTTGACCACAACGGCAAGCCCAGGTCTCTTATCAACATCTACATCAATGGCAAGAACATGCGCTTTAGCAGCGGCTTGACTACCCAGCTAAAGGACGGCGACTCTGTCTACATCCTTCCCGCAGTCGCGGGAGGAGCGGAGCTGACGAGCGAGGAGATGCAGCGCTACTCAAGGCAAGTGATGCTCGAGGAGATCGGCTTTGAAGGCATGGAGAAAATAAGAAGTGCCAGGATCTGCGTCGTCGGGGCCGGCGGAATAGGCAACCCGGTGATAACCCAGCTCGTCGCAATGGGCATAGGCAGCCTCCGCATAGTGGATAGGGACGTAATTGAAGTTACCAACCTGCACAGGCAGCACCTTTACACGGACGAGGACATCGGCCGGGTCAAAGTAGAGGCCGCAGCAGAGCGGCTTCGCAAGCTCAACCCCGGCGTCCAGATAGAAGCGGTTCCGACATCGGTTACAAAATTCACGGCAGAAAGCATCGTCAAGGGCTTTGACGTTGTCATCGATGCTCTGGACAGCGTTGACGCGCGTTACGCCCTCAATGACGCCTGCATCAAGAACAGCATACCATTGATCTACGCCGGAGCAATCGGCGTAACCGGCTCTGTGTCCACAATACTGCCAAACAAGTCTGCATGCCTGCGCTGCATGTTTCCCGAGCTGAACGAAGAAGAAATGCCGGCGTGCAGCACCGAAGGGGTTCACCCTTCAATTCTGTACCTGGTGGCAGGAATACAGGTCTCTGAAGCGGTGAAAATAATAAAAGGCGAAGAGCCGACGCTGGTGAACAAGCTCCTCTACATCGACCTGAGCCAGCTCTCATTTGACAAGGTGCAGATGCACCGGCAGCAAGAGTGCCCCTCTTGTGGGATTGACAGAAAGCAAAGCGATCTGGTGGTTTCAAAGCTACTTATTGAAGAGCTCTGCGGCAGGGACAGGGGCAAGAGGACGTGGACAGTTACGCCTTCAGAGCCGGTTCCGGTAAGCCTGCCGGGGATCATGAAAAACGCCGAGTCGCTTGGCTATGAAGTCAGGACAAGGGGCAATCTCGGGATAACGGCGGTCAACTCTGGAAGGATGTCTGTCAGCTTTCTCTCAAGTGGCGCTGCCACCATAGTGGGCGCAAAGGACGAAGACGACGCCATAAAGATTTACAACACGTTTGTGGACGGCTCTTCATCAGGCTAGCCGCTGTCCATGAATTCCATCATGCTTGACTGAGATTTTTTTTCTTCCTTAAAGATCAATTTCAGTTCTAGTGAAAGCGACTGGACCCGGCTCTTTAGATATTCGTTGATGTTGTATTCGCTGCACATTCCCGTCGCTATTCCAAGGTATTTTTGCACGGCGCCCCTTGTCACGGTCTGTATGAGCTCGCTCTGGCATTCCGTGCACTTGGCCATAAGTGGCATCCGGCGAAACCTCGAGCCGCATGAAGTGCAGCGGAACATCTGTGATGAATACGATCTCATGTTTCCCATAATGTCCGGCAGTATGTGGGTGGTGAGGACCATCGCTGCCACCTCATCAGGGTCTACCGCGCTGATCAGCTTTGCAGTATCGAATTGCATCTTTAGCTTTTCTTCCATCGTGTTCAGCGTAGAGTAGGCGCTTCGCTGCTGCTTTGTCGTCAGCGAATCGGTCGAGTGCGTAAAGCCGTATCCGAAGAACTGGTGTTCTTCGCCTATCCTGGTCTTTATCGTTTCTATTCCCACAACGTCGCCGGCCTTTGCCTGCTTCCA
>DADA01000113.1 GCA_002494895.1 Nitrososphaera sp. UBA210 | reverse complement strand
AAATTTCCTGTATGGCTTTATTGCGTGCGGGCCTTACGAGCTCTTGCCCGAATTCGTCTTTGACAAGATCTTTTGCCCGAGCGTCGAGACCGACAAGAGCACTGGAGGGGTAAAGGTTGCGCAGTGTGGATTGAGGAGAGTAGAAGGCGCACTCTTGAGAGAATACAAGCGCGACGAAATATTTCTTGCGCATCCTGAAATGCTCGATAAATGCATAGGGCCGGACACAAAGGTGGTCGGCATCAACGTAATGGATCCGCTTGGAATGGCCCCAGTTACCACCACAATGTCTCCAGAGAAATTATCCTACGTCGCCATGAAATTCAAAAAGATGTGCGCTTCGATTATTCAGCTAAAGAAAAAATACAACTTTAAAGTCGTGGTGGGTGGAAACGGCTCGTGGGAACTGGCAAAGCCTGACAGGATGAAGATACACGGCATAGATACTGTGGTCATTGGAGAGGCGGATGAACTTGCGCTTGATCTTTTCAGAGACCTTGAGGCCGGCGAGGCGCCAGAGCTGTTACACACGTTTGTCAGAAACATCGAGAATGTTCCAATGATGCAGGGCCCGACGGTCAATTCTCTTATTGAAGCCATGAGGGGCTGCGGGAGGGGCTGCGACTTTTGCGATGTCAACAAGAGATCAAAGAAGGACTTTCCGCTTGAGCGCCTCCAGAAAGAAGCAAAGCTCAATCTTGACTATGGGTTTGACTCCATCTGGCTGCAGTCTGATGAAATGCTTCTTTATGGCTGCGACAACAAGGACTTTATTCCAAACGCAGACGCCATTACGGAACTCTGGAGCGGGCTAAAGTCCACTGGCGCCCGTTTTGTAGGCACTACCCACATGACGCTTTCAGCCGTCGCTTCGTCTCCTGACCTTATCAAAAAGATGTCTGAAATTAACGGTATGGACGTAACCAACGGCAGGTGGCTCGCGACGAACCTGGGGATCGAAACAGTTGCTCCAAGGATGGTCAAGAAACATCTGGGAGTAAAGACCAAGCCGTTCCAGCCTGAGGAATGGGGCGCGGTGGTGAGGGAAGGTTGCAGGGTCCTGAATGACAACCACTGGTTCCCGGCTCTGACGCTCATTATAGGATGGCCGGATGAAACTCCTGACGAAACCCAGTACACGATTGATCTGATAGACGACTTTAAGCAGATGAACATGCGCGGCCTGGTTGCACCGCTGCTCTACCAGGACTTTTCAGAAAAGAACTCGATGCACTTTGGCAACCTGAATGAAGCACAGTTCACACTTTTCTGGAGATGCTGGGAACACAACCTGAGGGTCATCAACGACATCATACCTATAATAATCAGGAACAAGACCTATGGCCCAGCAATGAAGGTGTTCATGGCTGCCCTTATCAAGGCAGGAACCTGGGCCATATTGAGGTACCTTCGCGGGCTGTCAAAGGAGCTGTTCAACGGTCAGGTCCCGGAAGACATTGTTGCGAGATACTCTGGCAAGAGGTCGGTCACGGCAACGGCAGCTCCGCGCCTGTAGGACTAGCCCTTTAGTTTTGCTATCGCCTCGTCCGCCAGAGTCGCGATGTTTGGCGTCAGAACTATGAAGTAGTTCCTGTCCGCGCGCTCTACGACGTTGACGGTCTTGAATTTCTTTGTCGAAATATCGAATTCGATGAGGCCCGGCTCGAGCTTGCCCTTGGCGTAGATCATCATCAGTATTTCGCCAGTCAGCGGCGTCAGCGGCACAATGGAAAAGACGTATCCCTTGTACGAGCTGATTGGCATCACCTGTTTCATATATGGCGCAACAGAGCAGAGATAGAGAAGAACGTCTTCTATCGTTGCAAATTCCTCATATTCAAACTTCATATATTTCGATGACCTCGGAGGGAAATAAAAGGCTTTAAACAAATAGGCTAGTCTAGCCGTAAGACTCGAACTTTACGTCGTAGCTTCCGTCCTTTCTTTTGTTGCGTTCAGTCACAAAGCCCTTTGGAACAAGGTAGTCCAGTGCTCCGTCGACAGTGCCCTGCCAGCCGCAAATGTAGAAGGACGTATTCTCGGGAATAACCTTTTCACCCACAAGTTCTTCAAGAGGCGAGAGGTCTCTGCCGGCTTTTGGTCTGAGGAATGACTCGACCCTTCCCTTCTGTCCCGACCAGGTCCTGTTGAACCATTCTTGTGGTCTACTGACGCTTGCCCTGTAGCGAAAGTTCCATTTGTCCTTACCCACGTCAAGGCTTTGCTCCTCCAGCGAATTCAAGAGATCCTTGTAGCTCAGCTCATCGACGTAGCTTGCGCCGTGCAGCACGACTATTTCGCGCTTGCTTCCAATTGACTTCAGGTGCATTGAATAAGAAATGAACGGTGCAAGACCAGTTCCGCCGCCGATCAGGACCATTCTCCTGTTGTCGGGAGTGCCGTCATGCATCTTGTCGTTAATCGTAAAAATTCCGGTGGGCTTTACCCACGCGATATCGTCTCCCTCCTTCTTGTTAAACAGCTCTGTCGTGAGCCGGCCGGGAACCGGCTTTCGGACCCAGCGAATAACGAGTTCAAAGCGCTTTTTCTGCTCAGGAGGGGAAGCGATCGAATACGCCCTTCTTATTATCTTGCCTTCGCTTGGAACATGCAGGCCGAGCGTGACAAACTGCCCCGCTTTAAAGTCAGGGATGGGGCCGCTCTCAGGAGTAATGTGGAAAATTGCAAGGTCTTCCTTTAGAACCTGAACGTATGTGATCTTGGCCTTGTTGTCAACGACCATATTTGTGAGAATTCCAGAACGTTAAATAAATACATTGTTAATAGACGGTGCTTAGCGATCGTTTTTTCTATGGGACTCGGAGGCAAGTTTTAATCCGTTTGAGGTAGTGCTAACAGTGTGCCGGACTGGTTGAAGCGCAGCGGAGGTTCAGGATCAAACGAAATAGACCAGCTGACCAGCACCATTAGTGACCAGAGTTCTGAGCAGAGAAAAATCACTGATCAGTTCAATAGGGCAATGAACAACTTTGCGACAGATAGGTCGCTAGAGACCTGCCTAGATGCGCTCAACCTTGCAATGCAGCTCGCAAATATCAGAGGCAAGCTCGCGGAATCTTACGAATATTATGCAAGATTGCTCGAGCGCGAAATCACAAGAATGAGCAGATCCGGCGGATCCTAGTCCTGCACCGGAATCGGCATCGTTAGCTTTTCGAAATCCTCAAAGAGCGCATAGCCGGACCTGCCATTTAGGAAAAGCACGAACATCCCCTCTTCCATGAGGTTTTCTATCGTGACTCCCAATTCCTCTGTCTTTGTAATGGGCAGGTATGACAGTGAGTCCGTAACAAGCATCAGGCTCGTGTTTTCATAATTGTCAGTAATGTCATAGAGAATCGATTCAAGCATGCCTGAAAGTGAGATGTCGTGTTTGTCAAGCCTCGGCCGAAAATAAGTTGCGATCGATTCCTTTTCATCGCCATCGCCCCTTGTGCCAACAAGAAGAGAGTTGAACACCTGGCTTCCCTCGTCAAACATCCTGTCGTGCTCCAGATGCTCGTATCCGTTTGACTTGAAGAATTTTTCGCACTCTTTAACGAGCTGCTCTTCGGTCATCCAATTGCTCCGGCCCTCGTTCATTCGCGCAAAATAAGTTCTTGGCGAAATCATGCGCCTGCTGCTCAATTAAATCAAGTGTTCAACTTGGCGTATAAGTTTGTTTACTGGAAGACTATGCGGTTCTTTATTGCGCCCAGCTTCTCAATGGCTATTTCTACGATATCGCCGTTCTTCAGGTACTTTGGCTCTTTCATAGACATTGCGACGCCGGCCGGGGTGCCTGTCGAAATTATGTCGCCAGGCTCAAGGGTCATTGTGGCGCTGAGCGCTGATATTATCCGGGGGATGGGGATCACCATGTTGGCGCTAGAAGAGTCCTGACGCAGCTCGCCGTTAACCCTTGTCGTAATTTTCAGGTTCTGCGGATCCGCAACTTCGTCCTTGGTCGTTATCCACGGACCGCACGGAGCAAAGGTGTCAATGCCTTTGCCACGCGTGAACTGCTTGTCCTTGAACTGGATGTCCCTTGCGGATACATCGTGCATTATCATGTAACCAAAAATAGATTCTGAAGCCTTCTCCTCGGCAACTTTCTTGGTGCGCCTTCCAAGGACCACCGCGAGCTCTGCTTCATAATCAAGCCGGGTCACAAATGATGGGCAGATCACGTCCTTGAAGGGCTCGTTAAGCGCTGTTCTGGGCTTCATGAATATCACGGGCTCGTCGGAAGGGGCAAGCCCGGCGTCACGCGCGTGGTCATAATAATTGAATGCGAGACAGATTATCTTTGGAGGGTTTGGCAGAGGCACCAGAAGTTCGGCAGGATCCATCTTGTGATTGTACTTTAGCCTCGCCTTGTGCTTCTTCACCTCGTCGAGCCAGCCGCCGAACATGAAATCCTTGATGTTTGGAGGCACCGGGATGCCAGTCTGCTGCTGGATCTCGGTTCTTATGACGACACGCTTGCCATCCTCGGAGATGATGCCGTACGACTCTTTTACCTTGCTGTCACGTATTCTTGCTATCTTCATCAGTCTATCACCTGTGGCTCATAATGGCGGTATGATTGTCATCGATGCGGCAGAATCCGAACCTGACGAACTGGACGTGGGAATCGGGCTTTAGAGTTGAAGCATAGGATTCCGCAAAGCCTTTTGCCACCTCCAGGCTGTTTGCATTGTAATTATCGCCAATGTAGAGTTGCTTTGGAATCATTATGCTATAGTCAACCATGTCACTCTTTGCGATCCACTGGATCTTTGGCATCGGCTGTCTTATTTCATCGCTTCCTATTTCGGCAACCAGTGGTCCACCGCCAGAGTTCCCGACCTCTGCCATCTTGATGTTATAGAGTTCTATTAATCTGATTTCGTCGCCTACCTTCAGGTGAGCCGCGTCCTCTCCGGCGATGAAAAAGGTATTGCCAGCTCGCACACTTCTTGATCCAAGGGTCGCATCAGTGGGGTGGTTCTTGAGCGTGACTTGCTGTTCTCTCGCGCCGCTCACCCGGACTTCGACTGGGTCCTTCACAAAGAACAGCCTTGGCGAAATCGGGTCAATTATCTTTCGGTTGAATGCTTCGAGGGTCTCAAATGGCGGCTTGGTGTCGGCCAGAGTTATTCCAAGGGAAAGCACGAATTTGCGAATTGCTTCTGGCAGGAAGCCTCTCTTCTTGAATGCAGCAAGGGTAGGAAGCCTCGGATCGTCCCAGCTCTTGATAGTCCCGTCGTCTATCAGAGGTCTTAACTTTCGCTTCGACACGGGGACACCCTCGAACTCGAGTCTTGAGAATTCGAGCATTGCGGGCTTGCGAAGACCGAGCCTGTCCAGTATTGCGAAATACAGCGCATTTCGCAGCTCGTATTCCTTTGTCCTCATTGCATGTGTTACCCCGTCTACGCTGTCTTCAATCGGTGCTGCAAAATCATAGGTGGGCCAGATTCTTACACTCCTTCCCAGCTTGGGATGGTCGCCTTCTATTATCCTGAATAGCGTGGGATCGCGCATCGCGGTGTTCTGATCGGCCATGTCTCCCTTGAACCGTATTACCGCCTGATTCTGGTCGTATGAAGTTCCAAAGAATCCCTTTAGTCTGTCAAGAGCAGTCGCATGGTCGGCCCTGCACTCGCATGGCAACCCCTTTCCCCTTAGATCGCGCATCTTGTCCTGGGCGCAGGTGCAGACGTAGCCGCCACCCAGTTCGACCAGCTTGCGACCGTAGCTTTGCAGCAGACTGATATCATCAGAAGTGTTCTTTGTCAGGTCAGGCTTTACGCCAAGCCACTGGAGTCCTTCGCTTATGGCGTCATAGTATTCGAGCTTTTCCTTGAGCGGGTTCGTGTCGTCGAATCGCAGGATGAGCCTTCCACCGTACATCTTCGCGTATTCCTCGTCAATTATAGCTGCCTTGGCATGACCTATATGCGGATAGCCGTTTGGTTCTGGAGGAAACCGTGTTACCACCTTGCCCTGCTCTGCCCCCTCCAGCGGAGGCAGCTGCGGCCCCGAGGGTGCGATGACTTCTTTTTTCTTTGTTTCTTCGGGAGCGAGCTCTTGAAGCATAGACTTTTGCCTCTCTGGCGAAAGTGAGTTGACATCCTGCATGATTGCCTTGATGTCAGGCAAGATGTCCTTGATTGTCTTGCGAAGATCTGACCGCGAGCCAAGAAACTTTGATACCACGGCATCCGCCTGCGCCTTGCCGCCGTGTTCGACAGCGTTTTTCAGCGCGAGAACCTTGATGAACTTCTCGGTGTCAGCGTCAACCGTCACGCGTATTTTACAGACTCCTGCCGACTACGAAATCTGCCGAGAATTTCAGGGAGCGCTTGGCGTCAGAATCCTCATAGTTCTCTATCGCCCTCAGCGCGTCAACCATGTATTTCTTTGCAGCGTCCCGTACTTCCCGTTCTATGCCAATGTCAGAGATTATCCTGACCGCTTCTCTGATATCAGCCGACGTTGCCCTGTCCCTTGCGCCAAATACCTGCCGCAGCTTGTCTCTGTCCTTTTCCCTGGCGTTTTCAAGGGCAAGTAGGATGGGATACGTCTTTTTTCCTTCCCGAAGGTCGTTTCCCGCGGCTTTTCCAGTCAGTTTCGGGTCGCCCACCACCCCTATCAGGTCGTCTACGAGCTGGAAGGCTATTCCGATATTATGTCCAAATGAAGACAGGTTCTTGATGTCACGGTCCGTATAGTTTGGCGCAGACAGAGCCCCCAGCGCGCATGACATCTTGAAAAGCGCCGCTGTTTTCTTGCCAATCATTTCGATGTAATCGGATTCTGACGGCAGCCTGCTGCTTGACGCAAATCCGATGTCTATAGCCTGCCCTTCGCATATTTCGGTACATGCGATAGACATCCGACCTACCATCTGGCTAATAGCCTTGTCCGCGATTCCCACCTTGCGGCAGTTGTATGTAAGCAACTCGAATGATTTCGAAAAGAGGATGTCACCGGCAAGTATCGCCAGAGGCATGCCATACGATCTATGCACGGTGGCCGTACCGTGCCGCATTTCGTCATTGTCCATGATGTCATCATGCACGAGAGTAAAGTTGTGCACTAGCTCGATTGATGCGGCTGCCGGAATCGCGCGCTTTACTGTCCCGCCAAGCATTTCGCAGCTCTTGATTACCATGAAGGGACGGAGTCGCTTGCCGCCCGTTCGGATTAGATGAGAGGAAGCCTGGTAGAGTTCTTTTGGCTTGCCGTCAAGGCATGACAGGATGTATTGGTTTACTGTTGAGGCGTAGGATTCCAGCTCTCCCTTGATGCTGCTCGCCTTCATTTGTGGCTACTGACCTCCAGAGCTAAAGGTCCTGTCAATATATACCTAGAGCTGGCCAGTGACGCAATTTTGCTTGCGCCCACTAGAAACATCGTGCTTTTCAATTCTGCGAGCAGCGTGTCCGCGAAAGCAAACAGACTTTCCTTTGACTGCGCCGCAGCCCGGAGGAACGGGTAGGCCATGGCGGCCATGCTGGCCCCAAGTACCACGCACTTTGCGGCTTCAAGGCCATTTCGCAATCCACCCGATGCGATGAGCGGGATCTTTACTGCTCGCCTCACCTCTATCAAGCTCGCAGCGGTCGGAATTCCCCAGTCCCAGAACATTTCGCCCAGCCGGGATTTCAGCGCATTGTGAGATGTGTCGGCGCGCAATTTTTCAACGCCGGCCCAGCTCGTGCCGCCTGACCCGGCAACGTTTATTGCGGCAACGCCCGCAGCTTCAAGCCTGGCGGCGACTTCCCGGGAAATTCCGGCGCCTACTTCCTTTACTATTACGGGCACGTCTATTGTCTTTGCAAGGTCGCTTATCTTTTCGAGGACTCCCTTGTAGCGGGGCTCGCCTTCCGGCTGAATGAGCTCTTGAAGCGGGTTCAGGTGCACCACCAAGGCGTTGGCCTGTATCATTCTTACGATTTTTCGCGCTTCATCGATCGTCAATCCCTTGGCGAGCTGTGCGCCGCCGATGTTTGCGACCAGAAAAGCATGCGGGGCGTTCTTGCGGGCTATAGAATAAGTTGCCGCGAGCTCTTCGCTCTTGAGACCTGCCCTCTGGCTCCCGAGGCCCATTCCAAATCCGTATTTTTCTGCGAGCTCTCCCAGCCTGCCGTTGATGACTGTCGCCTCGTCGGTGCCCCCCGTCATCGAGTCGATCACGAAAGGAGCAGAGAATTTGTGGCCCAAAAAGCTGGTCGATGTATCGATGTCGTCGTAATCAATCTCCGGCAATGCGTTATGGACGAGTCTGACGTGTTCGAGAAACGTAGAGGTTGACCTTGCCTGGACATTCTTGTTCAGCGGAATGTCTATGCCGTCTTTCTTGCGCTGCTTTATTATTTCAATGTCGGATGCGACTTCAGATGTGTCCGGCAACTACTTTTTCCCTCTTTTCCCCTTTACCACAGTTCCCACTGATAATCTACCGCGCACGGCTTCGGCGATCCGCTCCGGTCGCAAGCCACTTACCATCAATACGTCCATGCCGTAGGATGCAATCTTAAATGCTTCTGTGACCTTCCTCTGCATTCCTCCTGTGACGTCCCCAACGGCCCCCTTTGAGAACCTGACGTTGTTTGAACTTGCATTGATCTCGCTCAGGAGGTCTCTTGTCCTGACGTCCCTGTAGATTCCGTCCACGTCAATCGCAAAGATCACCCGAGAAGGCCTCAACGCCTTGGCCAGCATTGTCATCAAAGAATCGCCGGAAAGTATCGAATATTTCGAGCCCTCCGAATGAACTACGTCGCCAAAGGTCAAGGGGGTAACCCTGGCTTTTGCCATCGAGTAGATTTGTTTTATCCTGGCAGCCAGAGGAGTATGATCGGCAGCAAACACAGAAGGAGGCACCCCGTACGGATTAAGACCCGCCCTTATCAGGGAATTTACAATTATCTGATTTAGAGCGATCATTGATTCATGAACCACGGACACTCCATGAGGATCATAGTGGCCAGGCTTGGTATGCATGTCGTATTGCACAGACCAATAGTGCCCAAAAGAGCCGCCGCCGTGAACTAGTATCATCGGAGTATCGAGCGCTGCTAGAACCTTTGAAATATTTTCAATTGCGTCCGTGTTTGCGGCAAGTGGTCTATCCTTGAAGGTTACCACGGATCCGCCCAGCTTGATCAGAGCAAGGTTCATCGGCAAATTGGCATGCGCCTCGCTGCGGATTTAAAGGCTTCGTGGTGACTTACTTCACGGTAGCGAGTAGCTCATGGCCTGCCATCAGTCCGACAAATAACTGATCATTGCGTTGCAGTGCTCGACCATGAACTCGTCAAGGTTCCCAAGTCTTCCTTCCCACTGATTGATGGTAGCCTCCGCACAGGTTTGAGCTGGATCCGTATCCGATGTTTGGAGTGCAGTTCTTGCGTTTTCCATGACGTCCAGCGTGAACTGCTTATTCGTATTAACGTGTTCTTTTGTTGCGAGGAGTTGTGTGTGGCCTGAAATCAGAACGTCAAAATCAAAATCCTTGACCAAAGTGTCGTGCGTCGCTATGTATCGATCAATGTCCGGCGTCACGGCAAATGCCCTGAACGGCGTGATCCCGGGACGAAGCAAATCCACTACCATCGCGACTTTCTGTTTCGCTGCGTAGATTACAAGGTCCCCGCTAGAGTGATAGTTTCCAATATGGAAAAGTTCCAGTGTCTGCGTACCCACTGACAGGGTATATCTATCTTCGAATGTTACGGTCGGGATTGGTCGGTTTGTATCGTTTTCTGCTACGAGGGCATCAGCAGTTTCTTTGTGTGCAATGTAAGTGATCCCATCGGGAAAGATCTGTCCTGCGACCCCTGTGTGGTCCTGATGCGGATGTGAATAGACCATGTGAGTTATAGGCTCGTCTGTCTTTTCTCGAATTGCCTGAACGTATTTTTCTCCAATAGGTTGCGGTGCATCGATTACAATAACGCCTTGGCCCGTGGTCAAGAACATCGTCTGGTAGCCGCTTCCGACGAGCCAGTAAATCCCGTCCGCGATCTCGATTACCGAATAGCCTTTCTGCTGGTCAATCTGCACAGGTTCTCTGGTGTGTCGCATTGCGTCCTCAAAGACGCCCTGAGAAGAATTTTCGGATTGGTTCGAGGATAGTGAAACTGCATACCAGACTCCGATTGCCGCAAGAATCACTCCAGCTATGATTCCTATCATCGCAGGCCGGCTGATCAACATTTGTGATGTTCCTGATTCGCTTATATCTTTATGGCAATTGGTCCTTGTTCATGCTGTGGCAGGAACCTTAAGTTATGTGGCTCTGTGAACCGCGGCGGTCTTGTGGCTGTTCTTGAGTATTCCCCTTTACCTGACTTCTTGAAAGCGTAAATCGCTTGTCGTATGGCACCACGTAGACCTTTACCGAAGTGTTAACTGCGTAGTGGAGAGAGCCATCGGGGTTGCGATAGTTGGTTGCCACCCCGGCCCTTTCGATTCCAACCCTCACCTTGACTATCGTGCCGTCCTCAAGCTTGAATGATACCGTGTCGCTGTCGAGAACAGAGTAATCCAGCATCTTGAATTCTATCTTGTCCGGATTGCGAGAATTGCCCTCACTCATACACAAGAAATTGTAGTTGTGAGTATAAAAGCCTCGTGACAACAAAATCTGCAATATCATAATCTATTTATCTGCGATCCGGCCAGATCACGATGATGGGCAGGTTGTTTGGTAAAGACGATACTGCTAAGGATTCCGAGACTAAAAGAGAGCCGGATTACAACGATTCTGATTTTCAAAAGCGCGACCTCTACAGTAAGGGCCGCAACCAGATGTCAAACGAGAAGTTCCTTGATGCAATCCGAAGTTTCGAGTTAGCCATCAGAATCGACCCACAATTCGTGGAAGCCTGGGTCGAGAAGGGCTATGCACATTTCCACATGGGCGAATACAGCGTCGCGATTTCTTCCTACAACAGGGCCATTGAAATGGACGTCGAGAACGCTTCGGCCTGGAACCTAAAGGGGCTCGCCTACTACAAGATGAAGAATTACGAGAAGGCCATAGAGTCGTGTGAGAAGGCAATTGACATTAACCCGAGCGACGGCATGTCGTGGTACAACAAGGCGTGCTACCTTACACTGAATGGCAAAGTAGACGAAGGCCTTGATGCGCTACGCCGTTCCATCGAGATAGACATTCAGAACGCTCGCAAAGCCGTACGAGACAGGGACTTTGAAAGTGCCCGCGCAGAAGAAGGATTCCGCAGAATAGTCGAAGTGGTCGTTCTAGAATCGATAAGACAGGGCTATGACTATGTGGGCAAGATAGTATGGGTCACCGGCATGGACAGGGCCGAAGTCGAAGATGCACTGATGCGTCTTGGAATGAAGGGGCTCGTGAAAGAGCACGAATCGCGAAAAATCACGGGCAAGGAGCAATACTACGAACTTGATAAAGAGCTGGCGGATAAGGTTGGAACGATCAAGCGATCCGGTCTCTTGGGCACAACCAAAGAGGTCTCGGCTCCCGTACAGCAGCTCAAGGACATCCGTGAAGTGCTTGGAAATGCCAGAGAGTCGATCGAAAAAGGAGACTTGGCCGGCACTTTGGAATACTTTGATCAGCTCGTGAGCCCGACAAAACATGGGAGCGCAATGGTTGAGCAGTTCTTTGACGATCACAGGGATTTGCGGCTTTACAAAATAAGGCTTCACGATAAAGGCCAGGAATACCTTAACGCGCACAAGTCGGATCTGGTAGACCTAATTTCAAAGATAGATCACAAACTTGGAAGCGGCGTCGCCAGCAGGCAGCAACCTGCAAAGGACTAAGACCGCAAGCAGAGGCGTGCCAAAGCGCTCGCCTCAAGAACATGAATAAAGCACCACTGAACAAGTTACAGCAACCCATTAATTCGATGCTTGCCATTTCATTTTAGACGTGGAAGATCATCCAGAACGAAGAAAGGTTCTCAATCCTTGGCCCAACTTGTTTTCGGTGGAAGGTGGGCTGATGGGAGCCAGAACGCTTGTCAAGGCGATGCAGTGGGGAGCGCCAAGCAAAAGATTGACCCCAGAAGCAAGGCATCTCTTGAATGATTACTTTGCATGGGCTGACAAACAAAAGAAGCAATGACACACCTGTCAGTTCCTATGACGACCAATGCATATGCGCAAATGCACAACGATTAAATCTATATTTTTTATTGCATAGCAATGGGTATGGCGGATGTCAGAGTTGCAGTTATCGGAGTCGGCAACGTGGGTTCTACTTTTGTCAGGGGCATTGAACACTACAGTAGCGGCAAGAATACAGTAGGGCTCTGGCATGAAAAAGTAGCGGGCTTTAAGCCATCGAATGTCAAAGTCGTCGCTGCATACGATATCGACCCCGCCAAGGTGGGCAGGTCTGTTGGAGACGTAGCGGGCAAACACGGATCTGGGCCGAAAAAGAATTTGAAGGTAGGCATACGCCCGGGGATAT
>DADA01000094.1 GCA_002494895.1 Nitrososphaera sp. UBA210 | reverse complement strand
CGATATCTCTGTCATAATAATGATTGAGAGCACTTGCACCCATCGACGCGAGGGCGCCTGCCAGAGTCAGGAATCCAAGATTCCAGGCAGTTGTGTCCCATGCTACCGCTGGCGTCGCATCAAATCTTGTGGCGGCAAGAAGCGAAGTCACTGCCGTGATAACCAGGACCACCACTATTCTCGGCTTAGAGACCTCGACGTAATCGCGCGCAGTCACAGAAGCGTTTGCCTCGGGAGAGCTTGGCTGGGCTTGCATTTAATTTATTCGTTCTAGCGGGATCAATGAATAAAATGTTTCAAACTAGATACCTGCATGCTGAAAAATGTCAGGATCTTGCGTTTTAGCATCGCATGCTCTGCTGCAGAAAGTCCGCATTTGCAGTCTGCGCCGTCCTTGTCCAGTTTATGGTTTTCAGCTACAGTGCATATTTTTGCTATCTTACTTCGTGCCTGGCCAAAATCGTACACCTCACCTATCCTGTGGGTGTGCTCAAGCATGTCCAGCAGGTTTACTGAAGTCAGCCAGGCATCCCAGACCGTGTCGTCTTCATTGACCTCGAATAGCTCCGAAACGGACATTCCCGCCAACCCGTAGGGGTATTCCGTATTAAGACAACTAATCAACTAATATGTACCCGGGAGGCGAGACGAATTATGCTCTCTCCAGTTGTTCAGTTTTCTCCGGGATAGCCATTTCTTCGTCACTAGCTGAAGATCTTGAGGAGCCAAGATGTAATGGGAAAGCATTACATACATGAGATTAACTTTCACGTCGAGAAAAGATTGACCCTCCATGAAGACTTGCGTAATGTGTGGCGATACCATCTATTCTGAAAGCGATGAGCCAATGTGTTTCCGTTGCAAGCAGAGCGGCGCCCATGTCAGGCTGGAGATTTATGATCGTCCTGATGCCTCTACCGAGCCTGTGCAAGGATTTTCGGACGCCTTTTTGGGTAAGATGAACTACAAGTCTATGAGGCGATCGAACATCAAACGCGGCAATTTTTAGACAAATGACAATTCTAGCGCTCGACTCGGACTCCCAACCGCGGCTGAACTTTGAATCCCGTTGTATCTGGAAAACTAGAAACGATTAAGTATGCGGAAACAGCCCAGCTTAATCGTATCGAGAAATGAGTGACTGGGATCTCCTGACCCCGGGCATAGGTCTTACTTCCATAGGCATTGTCGGTGTTGGCATATCTTTGGCAGGAGTTGCCAAGACATTCATTGACGGAATGCATGCAGTTTCTCTCCTGACGATGTTTATTGGCATGATTTTTCTTGCTTCAGGACTCTTCAAAGACGGCTTTCCGTCAACTGGCCGCGCAAAGTCCGCGACTTTCATAACGCTTGGGTTTCTTGTCACTTTTGGCGTAGCCGCTGCCATTACTGTGAGCGCGCAGGTGCCCAGCATTTTTGCTTACATTGGCTTGATGATAATTATTGGGATTCCTGCCTCGGTTCTCGCCTTTGCATCATACAAAGGCGTTACGTACATCAAGGCACTGGCCGTGATCTTTGTGGCGGCTTCCGTTGTGGCCGGAACTACATTCTATGCGTTTGGTCTCGTGGCTCCAAAGCCGCCGGCTCCAGAGGAGGAACCTGAGGCGCCTGCACCAGAGGTCCCTGCAAACATCATTAATGCAACGATACTGGCCGGAGCATCCGCTCAGGGAAATCCCGATTACGCACCAGAAACGCTTACAGTGAACAGGGGCGATGGCGTCGCGTGGTTCAATGAAGACAATGCTCCGCACACCGTGACAAGTCGCAACGAAACCTTGTTTGATTCTCCTATCATCGCAGTTAACGCGACATACATTCTTGACACCGCGCCCATAGCAGAAGGCGACTACGAATACTTCTGCACTCTCCATCCCCACATGGTCGCCATGCTAAAAATTACGGCTGGTCAGAGCGGGCAGACGACAGTACCCGATACAACCTCCAACGCAACAGGTCAAACGACCGGCACCCAGCCCGGGCCTGTCGTTAACCAGACCGGTTCTACTGCGGCAACAGTAACTACGGTTACGATGCCAGTTGGAGCCTCGGTTCCAACCAACAACGAATTCTTTGTTCCAGAGGTTGTGGACACAACCGTTGGGAGCATGGTGACCTGGACAAACGAGGATAGCGTGCCGCATACTGCCACGTCAGGAGTTGTCGAGAACAACGCTCCGAAACCGGACGGCGCGTTTGATTCGGGTTTCCTTAACAAAGGCCAGAGCTTTTCGTTTGTGTTCGACAGCGCGGGGGCGTACGACTATTACTGCACGCTGCACCCGTTCATGACAGGCAAAATAACCGTAAACTAAATGACGACTGCAATAGTTTTGACTAACGCTCAACTGATCCAGCTCGCCAGTATTGCAAAGAGCACACTGCCAAACGAATCGTGCGCTTTTCTGCTTGGCGACGGAAATGAACTGGAGGTCGCCGAAGTAATGCCAATGAATAATTCCGACAGATCTGCTTTTTCCTTCACGATTGCGCCCGATGACGTGCTCGCGGCGTACACGAACGCGGAGAGCAGGGGACTGCAGGTAATAGGGATTTTTCATTCACATCCAGGCAAGCCTGTTCCCTCCAGCACCGACAGAAAATTCATGGAACTGAATCCAGTCGTATGGCTTATTTATTCGACTACAGAGAATAGGTTCGAGGCATTCTTGATTGGCGACACCCTTGAGCATGTCCAAATAGATATCAGGGAGTAAGCCTGTCGGTATCGCGCGGATACAGAACTACATCGCGGACGTTTTGCTGCCCCGTCAACACCATCATCAGCCTGTCGTATCCGAGACCCCACCCGGAATGTGGCGGCATGCCCCAGTCAAATGCCTTCAGATGCTCTTCAAAATTCGCAGGATTCAAACCCTGTTCCGCAAGTCTTGTCTTCAGCCTTGCCGAATCATGCAGCCTGCGGCCACCGGAGACAAGCTCCAGATAGCCGTACTGAAGATCAAACGACTTTGATAACTTTGGGTTGTCCTCCTTTTCATGAATGTAAAATGGTTTCAGCTTGAGCGGCCAATCCATGATAAAGTAAAAGCCCCGGTGGATTTCTCCTAGCTTTCTGAGAGCGGAGTCTGACAGATCGTCTCCGAATTGCAGCTTCTCACCTTCCTTCGCGAGTTCATCAAGACACTGCTCGTAGGTAAGGCGATCGATCTTTGTGTAAGACGGTCCGTCCTTTGCGCCTGCCAGCTCCAGTTCTAGGCGATGGTTTTGTTTGAAATCTTCGATCACATTTCCGATGACCTTTTCCACTAGGTCCATTACATCTTCGTAGTCCAGAAAAGCAGCTTCAACGTCTACACTGGTGAACTCGGTAAGGTGTCTTACCGTGTGAGAATTTTCAGCGCGGAAATACGGTCCTATCTCAAAGACTCGATCAAGTCCGAGTGTTAGCTGTTCCTTGTACAGCTGTGGACTCTGGGCAAGGTACGCTTTTCGCTTGAAATAGTCAAAGCCGAAAAGATTCGCGCCTCCTTCGCTGGCGCTACCGATGACTTTGGGTGTGTTCACCTCAGTATACCCTTCTGATCGCAGGCAATTCCGTATGATTTTCAGGCCAGCAGACCTCAACCTGAAAATGGCCGCAATGCCCGGATTGCGCATGTCAAGCGCTCTGGCGTCGAGCCTCTTGTCAAGCGCGGATTCAACGCGCCCTGTTGGATCTATTGGAAGCGGGCTAATCGCTTTTGTTAGTACCGTAAACTCGTCGACCTTTACCTCCACCGGAAAATCCTTTGCCTTGCTCTTTTGCACCACGCCGGCAACAACTATGGCACTCTGCCTCGGCGTCTGCACGGCTAGCTGTACGTTTTCTCCGGTTACGATAAGCTGGCATGCCCCGGTGACGTCCCTAACAGTTACAAACGCCAGCTTGCCAATGTCGCGCACATCTTCTATCCAGCCCCCAATCCTGACAGGAGTGCCCACCAAACCCTCGTCTAGCTGGCGAGCGTAATGAGTCCTCTTGATGTTGACCATCTTACCACCTACTTGCGACTTTCAAACTCGACTAGCAGCTCAATGTTCCTGACGGTGTTGGCAATCTTTTGAACTTTTTCTATGTCAAGGCGCGACTTTGGATCACCGGCAATTACGACTTTGGTGAACTTGCTTCCGTCAGGAAGCCATACCAGGTTGATGGACAGAACTTTGACCGGGTGGAACAGGTTTTCGATGAAGCGCCGGTCAGACGCTTCGGATTCAACAAACCAGACCTTCTGCCCGAATTCCGATTCGATGCTGTCGGTGATCTGGGAACTGCCCCTCACGACACTCACGTCGGGACTTCGTAGCACCAGGACAAAATCCCTATCGACTCGCACGCCGCGAATTAGGGAAAACTTGTTGACCTCCTGACTGTGATCTGCAATCCTTGTCAACTTGATTGAAGCATCGACATCGTCCTGGCTTATCGCCTCAGACCCCAGCCTTGCTTCGCATTTTGAGCAAAGAACTCCGCTCTTGGCGTCAAAGGAACAGATGGGGGACTTCAATTCGTTATAAACTTCCATTGTACGATGCGCGGGTTATATAACCTCTATGAGCGCCAGAACCCTCAAATAATAACACAGCTGCATGTTCCTTCGCCTATGCAGGAAAAGGCATCCCCAAAACTGTCAGTCTCTGACCTTAAGGCGTATTACTTTACTGACGGCGGCACCCTCCGGGCAGTGGACGGCGTGAATTTTCAGATTTTGGGAAACGAATCCCTTGGTATTGTTGGCGAGTCAGCCTGCGGCAAGAGCACCCTGGGTGCTTCCTTGATGCGCTCCTTGCAGTTTCCTGGCAGAATAGTTGATGGCAGTATGGTCCTTGACAATCGAGATCTTTCCAAAATGCCAGCGAAGGAATTCGACGGATCTGTCAGATGGAAAAGGATCGCGATGGTGTTCCAGGGTGCGATGAACGCCCTTGATCCCGTTTACACGATCGGGAGCCAACTTCGTGAGATTCTGCATGAACACGAATTCCAGGGAGATATCGCACGCAAGATATCGGAATCACTAAAGTCAGTTGGGCTTGACGATTCTGTTGCAAAGCGCTATCCGCACGAGCTGTCAGGAGGCATGAAACAGAGGGTTGTCATCGCCATGGCGCTCTTGATGGATCCTGAATTGCTGATCGCTGATGAACCTACTACCGCGCTCGACGTTCTCGTGCAGTCACAAATAATCGATCTGCTCAAGAAGCTTAGGCAGGAAAAGGGCATATCCGTCATTCTGATAACCCACGACCTTGCGATCGTGTCGCAGATCGCCGATAGCATAGCGATAATGTACGCCGGCCAGTTAGTCGAGATGGGTTCGGCAGAAGAGGTCTACAGGGATCCAAAACATCCGTACACCCAGGCGTTAATCGCCTCAGTTCCCAAGCTGCGATCCTCCGAGAAACAGATTCAATTCGTAGCGGGAAGGCCTCCCTCGTTGATCGACCCTCCGGAAGGCTGTCGTTTCTACGACCGCTGCCCACATGCAATGGATATCTGCAAAAAGAACCCACCCGCGTTTGAAAGGAAAACAGGCTATGTTCACTGCTGGCTCTACGAAAAGAAATCTGAAACTTAAAAAGCGGGTAGTCACAAGTTCCGGTTCGTCTTTAGTTGCAAAGCCAGAACAAGAGTGATTGCTAGTGTCGAGTACGATTCTCGGCCATTTTCCACTTCCAGAGATCCGGGAGCGGCAAAAGAATGTCCTTGTAGAGATCGAGGCAGCGATAAAGTCAGGCTACCGCCAGATTTTTCTCGAAGCGCCAACAGGTTTTGGCAAGACTCCGGTGGCGATTGCACTTGCGCGGTACCTGGGCAGCTCGCACGTCTGCACGGCCACGAAAGACTTGCAGGCCCAGTACAGGCGCGATTTTCCGTTTGTGGCGGAGGTGAAGGGAAGAGGAAACTTTCCCTGTATAGTCAAGGAGGATATGGGATTGGTCGAGAGCTGCGACTACGGGCCGTGCGTGAAGGACGATGGGTACGATTGCCTATACAAGACCCGGCTAACGGACTACAAGGTCGAAGCCGAGGGTACGAGACAGGAGTTGGTGAAACTTGATCCCTTTACAGAAGAAAAGTACGCCAACAAGCTGAAATCCAGCTCCAAACTTGTCGATCTAGATTGGAGGCCATGCCATTACTTCCACCAAAAGTGGATCGGGCTCAGGTCCAGCCACACCGTCTACAACTATAGGTATTTCCTGTCTGACGTTTTCTATGCTGGATCTGCCCAAAAGCGCAATCTCCTTGTCCTCGACGAGGCGCACCAGCTGGAATCACAGGTTGGTGATTTTAGGAGTTTCACTATTCACAGGAATTCCCTGAGGACACTGAAGATCCAGATGCCTGAAAAAAAGGTTGACGAGGTTGAAACTTGGATAGAATTCTGCTCAATCCTCCGCGACAGGCTTTCCACCTTTATCGAAAAGGCAAACGACATCATTGAAAGAAGCAATCAAAAGACATCGATCGAACCTTACACAGAAAAAAACATTATCGACGCTCTCGAGCGCGAAAGCAATATTGCGGCAGTTATAGAGGACATACAGAAAAACAAGGACAACTGGATAGTTTCAAACATTCAGCGCGATCAGGATACAAATCAGCTCCTAAAAGTCACGCTCATGCCGCTTGATGTTTCAGGATACTTTGAGCCGATCCTCGATAAAGGTTCGATTTCGCTCTTCATGAGCGCGACCATACTGAGCAAGGAGTACCTCTGCAGGACAGCAGGGCTCGAGCCAGAAAAAGTGAAGTTTGTGAGAATCGAAGAGTCCGACTTTCCGATAGAAAACAGGCCGATTCATCTGATGAATGTGGCCTGGCTTAACGCAAAGACAATGGGCGAAAGCATGCCCAAAATTGTGAATGCTATAGACAATATTATGTCGATACACAGAAACGAAAAGGGCATAATTCACACGACATCTTATTCGCAGTTGCAATTCATACGCGATAACATCAAACAGGAAAATGCATCAAGACTCATCGAGACAGGCGCGCTCTTGGACAGAAATGAAGTGCTGGAAAAGCACTACACGAGCAAAAAGCCTACAGTTCTCATTTCGCCGTCGCTCCATCTCGGAGTCGATTTGAAGGACGACCTGTCAAGGTTCCAAGTCGTAGTCAAGGTGCCGTATCCGGACCTGACGGACAAGAGGGTGTCAAAAATGAAGGAACGTGATCCAAAGTGGTACACCTGGAACACTGTGCTTCGCCTCGTCCAGGCGTACGGCCGCTCCGTTAGAAGTCGGGATGATCATGCAACGACTTACTTGCTTGACAGCAGTATTTCATATCTGCTAAAGAGTTCGCAGAATCTAGTCCCCAAATGGTTCACTGAAGCAATAGTGCAGGCATAGAACATTTTTATCACCATTACAGCAAACGAGAAGGCGTATAGCGATTTGTCCGGCGACGTTCCCGTTCCTTCGAGCCAGATTTCCAATCATACTATTTTCGGCATAAACTCTAGCATCGCTGCGACCATCATCCTGATAACTCCGATAATCTTTACACTTGTGGCATATCCTGACACGTTCAGCCTTTCTTGGAACGAAGGGAGAGGCGGTTTTCTCTTTGCGATGGCGTTCATTGCGGCCGAGCTGATAGGCCTCAGATATCCGATCAGCCAGAAAAGATTCTTGGTCGTCGTTGGTCTGGCAGCCATCACTATTGGATATTTTGTTGCTCTTCCTCTGGGCCTGCGCGATTCTATCGAAGGTGCCGCTCCATCCTACAACGTCGAACTTGTCGATAGCTGGATTTGGATGTGGGACTTTATCGTAATGTCGCTCTTTGTAGTCGGTTCTCTAATCATATTCTTTGGCAAAAAGTGGTACAAGATTGCCCCGGCCGGGGCGATTTACCTTATTGGCAGCGCCGCGATACTCTCGCTTGATGCGTTCTTTCCATATGACAGCCTTGGTCCACTGCAGTTTATCGTACCTATCTACCTGCAAATAGATCAGGGAGTAGTCAATTTTATTGATGATTACATAATGAACATTGGCCCCGAGAATCCCAGCAGCCCCTCCGATCCCGCGGTAGCGCGGGGCAACCTCCTTATCCTTAACGGGCTTCACGGTCCGTTTGCACTCCAAGTTTTTTGGCCCTCGGCTGGCGTGCATAGCATGATAATCTATACTCTGGTAATGCTGGCGTTTCTTCTAAAAATGGACATCCCGATTAGGCGCAAGTTGATTTATTTTGCAATTGGAACGTTTGGCACGGTTTCTGTGAATGTAATAAGAATAATTTCGTTATCGCTCTATGCTCTCGTGGTGACTACCAATGTTGCGGACTGGGAGGCTTTTCACTCTGTCGCAGGTGAGATAATGTTCCTTCCCTGGCTTGGCATATACTTGGCCATAGTTATGTATACTGAAAACAAGAGGATGCGTCGCCTGCACGCGATCAGCGTGAAGCCAAAGGATGCGTCGCCTGCACGCGATCAGCGTGAAGCCAAGTCCGAACCCAGCTAGCCGCTCATGAATTCTGACATTGTGTTCTGTCCAGTGCTCTCTTGAAGATCGGAAAGATGCACGCCGAGTCTTCTTACCTTGACTTTGTCTGGGCCTGCCATAGCCTCGTCCAAAAGCGACCTGGCAGTGGAGCGCAATGATTCGAGATCGGTCGAATGAAATTTCAGGCTCTTTGATCTTGACACTTGATTTAGATTGTCAAGAATCAGCATCACGCCAACTGTCCTGAATGAAAGTGACTTGCCTGCGGCCTTCTCCAGAACAGATTGGCATAAGGAATAGAGCTCGTCGTACATTTCTGCGCTAATGTCCGCGTCGTTTTTCAGAGTCACTATCCGGCTAATCTGTTTTCTTTCTCCGGAGTCGATCACTGGCGAGTCGTCGTCGCCCCTTGCAGCGTTGTAGATATAAGTTCCTGTTTTTCTCCCAAACATTTCTACTAGTTTGAACAGATCTAGGCTGGCAAGCTGGCCTACAGTCTCTATTCGCATTTCTAGTAGCCTTGCGGCAGTCTTTGGGCCAATTCCGGGTATCGCGTCAACTTTGAGTGCAGAAATAGCGAATGCGGCAGTATCGGGTTCGACGACCGTAAGCCCATCGGGCTTGTTCATGTCAGATGCTATCTTGGCAACGAGCTTGTTCGGCGCCACTCCGACTGAGCACGTCAGCTTTGTTTCGCTGCGCACCTCGGCCCTGATCTCCTGCGCGAGAGCTATCGCAGCTCCCATATCCCGCTTCGCTTCAGAAACTTCGATGTAACATTCATCGATCCCCACATGTTCCATTTTCTCGACGTGTGATTCTATAATGGACATCGCAGCGTCAGAGACTTTGGAGTAGTATGATGAGTCGAGTGGTAGGAATATCGCGTCTGCAACAGCCGCCAGCCTTGCCTTTGCCAGCTTGATTGGAATTCCGGACTTGACTCCATATTTCCGTGCGACATAGTTCGCAGTGCTTACAACACCGCTGTCTTCAGTCCGTCCAGAAAAGACACAGACTACAACTGGCTTTGTCTTCAGTGAAAGGTTGCGGATCTCTTCGCATTGGGCAAAGAAATAGTCAAAATCGATATGCATCACTATTCTAGGAGTCCTGTTATTCTGTGTACCAGCTGTGATCAATTGAACCTCATACTCTGACGCATTGCTTAAGGATTTCGAGATTCATCAAGGTGACGCCAGTATCTTCGCATGATTAACTGATTAAATAGAGTCTCCACCATCGTATTCTGAATGGACGCAGCTGATGGCGAGTACCCCGTCGTTATTGAGGAGGATGGGATCAAGTTGAAGACAGAGAAGATGGTAGCGGAACAACTCTATCACTGTGTCTACCAGAACAAGGTCTTTCTTTTTTACAAAGACGAGCAAGACCTTCTCCACTGTTATGAAGTTGAAGATCCGCGCGCAGTGAAGGAGATAACTGAAAATCCTTCAGAGCTTGAAAACATTCTGAAAAAGTATGCCGATCAGAACAAGTGACAAGAAATGTTGTGGGGAGGTCGGCAGCAGACTTGAGGGCTCATTCTGCCCCCGTCTGCGAATCGCTTTCTTCTCCGAATGGATCTCGAATTCCTGCGTCCAGGTCAGTCGCTAGTGCTGAACGCACTTGAATTCAGAGTCTGGTTTCCACTCTCTTCGATGGCGAGCACTTCCCACTCATAATCTGTCCCAGGCTCAAGAAATTCCGCTGGAATCCTTATCTGGGTCACATCAGGTGGCAGATACATACTGAGTCCCATCTTACCGATCATATGCTGATGTGGTGCTTCATCCTTCTCGACAATGAGCTGGTAAGCAATGATGTTGACATCATCTCCATCAATGGTTTTCTCAACTTTACTCCAGCTCACCACAAGGTCTTCGTCCTCAGGAACTTCGGCATCTTCTGCTGGCGTCAAAAGCTCAGGGCCTTCAGGAATGTCATGAGTCAGCCAGGCGGTTCCCATCGTCTTGCCTGTCTTTTCTCCGACTTCAATTCCGGATCCTTTGAACTCGTAATCGCCTTCTGGCAGAGTTTCCAGCAGCTCGTCGATAGGCACATCGGCATTTTCCGGCTCGACAGTCTCGAAGAACAGTTCGGTCAAGCCAAGCTGCCCTAGCTCGCCCTTGCCTTCAAATTTCAACACCTTCCCGTCTGGACCAGTAACCGTCATCCGCTTCCAACCTTCGCTATCAAGGAATCCCTGGAATCCGGTGTCCAAGTCCTTCGCATTGTGCTCGATATTCAGCTTTGCCTCCTTCAGCGGGATTACGGTATCTGAATCCCCCTTTTGCTCGTTCTTCTTTGAACCTTCGCCGGCCGCTGCGAACTGACCGCTCACAAATACGCCTGCGAGCATAGTTGACAGAATAGTTGCCGCCAAGATTATCGTCGTTTTCTTGTTCATATTCAGCATAGGCCCAAAATAGATAATAATAATTCCGGTGCAGGAGGCTAAATGAAAGACTATCTCTAGTTACAAGTAGCTAGGCTCAATTAGATAGTTGTACCACAACACAAGATATCAGACATTCATATCCATGATGAAGCTGCCAAGACATACCATCAACTCAGTCGACGTGTCTGCCGCAACTCTGTATTGTGAAAGATCGGCGAATTACAAGAGATAAAGAAAAGCAATGTGCTCCTGACTGCAGGCCCGCCTTAGATTACCTGATAAACTTTTCCTTAGTCACTGTTTTGGCTTGTAGATGCCTCGATAGGTCTTGTATGCATCGAATAATTGCCAACCCCAAAAAGGGAGAACAAGAAGCGAACCCCACCAGCCAAACAAATAGCTCAGCACAATATTGATAGCAAAACCAACAATGAGAATAACTACACCTTTCCTTACAAAGCCAAGATAGATATGCCCTAAACCATAGATGATTATCGCCAATATGATAGTCACTGCAAGACTTTTTTGTTTCGGAACTGGTGTGGTCACAAGTTTCCATTCAACGTTCGACTATAAAACGTAGTGCCACGTTAGGCGTTAGGCAGTCGTTTGCAATGCGAAACAACTGCCCGTTGTGAATCAAGTCTGATTAATTAATGAGAATTCTGGCAGTAGGACTAGCCGATTGAATAAGGGCGATATTACAACAACGATCAAGTCTTCGACCGGCCGATCATTTACGTTTTGCATTTTGCAGTCGGTAAATTTTCATTAACAAATATTTTTTCGTTCGATAATAAACGTTATATGCCACTATGCGGAATCATCTCGCACCCATGTCTACAAACACCAACACATTCAGACAGAGCAAGCCAAGTAATGAGATATTCATTGGCAAAAAGCCGCTCATGACATACGTCACTGCAACATTGGTTCAGCTGGCAAACGAACCAACTGTGGTAATCAAGGCAAGGGGAAAAAGCATCACAAGGGCAGTAGATGTGGCCCAAATCATTGTCAAACGTATGGACACACTCGGATACAAGATTGGGCCGATCAGGCTTGGCTCCGAGACCGTGCAGTCCGAGGATGGCAGAGTCCGCAACGTTTCAACCATAGATGTGCCAATTTCTAGATCAAAGTAGTGCCTCTGCACTGAGATGAGTATTAAGGCAGATTTGCAGACATAGAGTGGCGACATAGGATCCGGCGACTATCTTCCGGACGTCAGAATAACTTGGCATTATGTCTATACTTACATAATTAGTACCTAGCAGATCCGATCGGCACCGATGCTCCTCCCGCGAAGCGCAAGAAGGTGCGTCAATTACGTAAATAACCTGCTTGTCGACGATCTTGAGTTCAATTCTGGTGGCAATGAGGTATTATTCGTAACGTTTGCAGGAATGGCTGGCATTCTAAAGACATTCGCAAGGATTAGGCAGAAACTTGGCATTGAGACACGTCCATTTGAATTCGTTCATTCCCTTCAGGACAAGAACTGTGACGTGCTGTTCTTGCGAGACAGGCATAGGGCATACTATCACTTTGGAGTGAAAGGAGTTGGCGGCAACGTAGACGAGGTGGCAGAGTTCCTAAACCGGAAAATCGCGGAACGGCAATACAAGCTCGTAATCACGCTCGGTCACAGCATGGGGGGCTATGCCTCTTTGCTTTTTGCGTCGAAAATTAAATCTGACATTTGCATTGGTATTTCTCCTAAGACATTTCTGGATCCTGAGAACAGAGCGATCTATGCTGATGACAGGTTCAAAGAGGAGATTGGTCGGCTTTACAAATCTCAGGCAAACGCGACATCCCAGTTCTATGACCTCAAGAGATATTTCCTTTCGTCAGACGACCTCCCTAACGGCAAATCATGCACGTATTTGTTGTTCTTTGGCGGCGGAGATAGGTTAGACAGGGTCCACGCAATGAGAATGATCGGCCTAAACCAACCCTTCCACATCTATGAGGTAAAGGACGCAGGGCACAATGCTGCGAGACACATGAGGGATTCCGGATCATTGCTCAGGCTGGTGGACAACATCCTGCGCTTCAACAACCACCGAAACTTGGATTTGTTGCTGCAATCAATATCTTCAGAGCCCTCAGTGCGGAAGCTCTTGATGCGCTCACGCTCTCTTGCATAGCATTGAAAAACACGACGTCCGAAAATGTTTTGTCTCGAATCGCTACCTGAGTGTTCTCCGGTCGTGTCTAGCTGCCAAGAGATTGAAGCAGAAAGTAAATGCCATAGTATGCTAGCACGACAACCAGCGCGAGTATCAGCATTGGATAATACCTGGATTTTAGCACTGAACTACTCTTTGAGGCCAGATAAGCTGTCCCGGCGAGCCACGCGTAATCCATCCAGATATGAAAGCCAAACAATAATCCTATTCCAAACACCAACCCGAATGCTTGCGAGTCCGCCACCAGCTTCAATCCTACAGTGAACCACCATACAAGAAAAAAGGGATTGAGCGCGGAAAGTGCGATTCCGGCAAGCAAAGGACTTTTGCTGCTCCTTTCGATAGGCGTAGATTGCTTCTTCCTTCTGATCAAGCCCGCGATTTGCAACCCTGCAAAAACCAGAATCGCGATGCCACCGATTACCCCTATGGCATCTCCATATTGAGTAGCCACGGAGGATGAGAACAGGCCCGCGGCAAGTACAACAATCAAAGGAAGCTCGACTGCTGTGTGCCCGTATGCCATCTTCAGCCCTGCCGAAGCGCCCTGCTTCGTGCCGTAGAGCAGGTTAGCAAAGAACAGCGGACCGGGCGCAAGGACGCCTGAGGCCGAAATAGCGATAACTTCTAGGCCGAAACCCCAGACCTCCATGAACTACTTTAGCGGCGGCATGCGCTGTTAAGTCTTTACGAATCGCTTATTACAATCCGTTTTGAAGTGAAACTGGCAATGGTTGACACGATCCGAACTCTGAAGCTCATCAGCAAGTGGGGAGCTAACAGGGCCATCGGCAGACGTAGACCGATTGTCGCGGTCTTTAGCATGACTCATTACTGCAATTTTTACTGCCCCATGTGTCCATTCGGAAACTCTGACAAGGAGGGCCAGATGCGGCAGGTCCGGACAGACGACCTTACGACAAACCAGTGGAAGAGTATTTTTGAAAAGGTTTCGCGATACTGCGTCTGGGCGATAATCGAGGGAGGAGAGCCGACAAGCAGACCGGACTTTATGGAACTCGTGAAAT
The DNA here is from genome assembly GCA_002494895.1 of Nitrososphaera sp. UBA210. GTDB lineage: Archaea > Thermoproteota > Nitrososphaeria > Nitrososphaerales > Nitrososphaeraceae > Nitrososphaera. The sequence goes on along the minus strand of DADA01000094.1, from coordinate 28,045 downwards.
ATCTCGATGGCCTAAAGATGCCAATAACCCTGATCACGAATTGTTCGCTCCTGCATACGATCGACCTTGAAGAACTGAAGCGCCACATTCAGTTTATCACCTGTAGCATCGATTCGGTGTTTGAAGAATCGTACTGCAAAGTGCGCGGAGTCACGCCGCTGATTTACCAGAGAGTGATGGATAATCTCCGGCTTTTAAGCGAACACAATGTTCCGCATTACTTCAACAGCGTGATAACCAAGTACAATACGCAGGAATTTATCGATCAGACGTATTTCGAAAAAGCTCTTGAATTGGGCGCCAACGCAGTTTCATTTACCTTCGTTGAAGACAGATCTGACGTGGACTACTCGCTCCTTCCCGACAGAGAAACTATGGTTGAGGTCTGCAAGAGCATTCTTGACTACACCGCCAGACACGAGTCGCCCCAGGTAATGATACCTTCAGAGTACTTCCAGCAGATTATTGAGCACGGTCGGGGCGTCTTTAACGAATGCGGAGTCTGGAAGAGCGTTTTTGTGAATGGAAACGGAACAGTCATGGTCCCGTGCTGGAAGTTCAACAAGCCGGAAAACACGTTCAGCCTGCTTGAAAAAAGCGTGGACGAAATATGGAGCGCGCCGGAATGGGACATTGCAAGAACCTGCCACGATTGCGAAGTGCTAGGCTGCATTTGGTATTCCTCGCAACCCGTTACGACATTTGCGAGGAACTATATGCGCGGGCTTTCGAAAATCATAGGCCAGCACAGACCCGAGCTTAGTGGTTCCGTTTAAAGCTGGGGATGCAAGACCAGGGGGGCTTACCGGCAAGAAATGAAATAGTACCTCGCAGCGCAACAAGAAAGACTGTTTCTGGTATGGTTATACGAATATTAAGAAGGCTCTAATGCACATCTTCTGGTCATGGGCAAGAAGGTAAAGGTTGCCATCGCCGGAGTGGGCAACTGTGCGTCCGCGCTAGTGCAGGGGACGCGTTATTACCGCGACAATCCGGATGCTCGAAAAACCGCGAACGATTGGATAGGGCTCACTGCATACAACATTGGCGGCATAGAACCGGGAGATATCGAATTCGTGGCAGCGTTTGATGTCTCTGATACCAAAGTGGGCAAAGACCTTTCCGAGGCCATTTTCGCCAAACCAAATAATACGGTCAAAATAATAAAAGAAATGGATAGGACTGATGTCAAGGTACTAAAGGGCGAAGTTCATGACGGTGTCGGCCGGCACCTGTCCGAAAAGGTAAAGGTGGCAAGCGGACCCGCAGCAAACGTTCCGCAGATTCTGAAGGATACCGGTGCAGAAATTCTTCTGAACTATCTCCCTGTCGGAAGCAGGAGAGGAACCCAATACTATGCAGAGTCGTGTCTCGATGCGGGTTGCGCGTTTGTCAATGCGATCCCGGTATTCATAGCGTCGACTCCAAAGTGGCAGCAGGCATTTGAAGGAAAGGGCCTTGTTTGTGCGGGAGACGATGTCATGAGCCAGCTCGGCGCCACCGTGGTGCACAAGACGCTTGTCAAGCTATTTGTGGACCGAGGGGTAAAAGTGGACGAGACGTACCAGCTGAACATCGGAGGCGACATGGACTTTTACAACATGCTTGACGAGGAACGTCTTGAAGACAAGCGGATAAGCAAGACGAGCGCCGTCGCAGCGATGGTTCCCTATGAAATACCGATGCGAATAGGACCCTCAGACTTTGTTTCGTTCCTGGAAAACGACAAGGTCTGTTATATCTCAATAAAGGGCCAGTACTTTGGAGGCATCCCCGTCGAGCTCGACGTGAAGCTAAAGGTGGTTGATGCCTACAACAGTGCGGGTGTCATGATAGACGCCGTGAGGGCGGCCAAGATCGGCATTGAACGTGGAATTAGCGGCCCCCTTGAGAGCATCTCGGCATATTGCTTCAAGCATCCCCCGATCCAGATGCCGTATTCTGCAGCAAAAGCGAATTTCATAGAGTTCGTTGAAGGCAAGCGCGAACGATAACCTGCAGCACCGGACACACTCTCAACACCGGAACAGATAAAAAACTTTTCACCAAAAGGAGCTGGATTGAACGCTACAACGCATAATTAATCCAATCGAAAACTCAACCCGATAGCTTTAGTTGGTTCACATAAAGAAGCTCGAAGTGTACGGTTTCAAGTCATTTGGCTTCAAGAATACAGTGGTGAACTTTGACAAGGGCCTGGTCGCAGTAACAGGTCCAAACGGCTCTGGTAAGAGCAACATCCTTGACGCTATAATGTTCGCTATAGGCGAGAACAGCACCAAGACCCTTCGGGTCGACAAGATGCAGTCGCTGTTCCACGACAGCCAGAACAGCAGCCACCGGCTTATCAGGGTGAGCCTGACGTTTGAGAACGACGACAGGGGAATACCCGTCGACTCTGACACCGTTACCCTCACGAGGCAGATGGAGGGCGAGACCGGCGAGAGCAAATACTCGCTAAACGGCAGGCCCGTCGCCAAGGCGGCAATCATGGAACTTCTTGAGGTGGTTCTCGCGGCGCCAAGCAAGCTCAATATCGTCCAGCAGGGAATGATAACCAGAATCTCGGAACTTAACTCCGAAGAGCGCAGGAAAATTATTGAGGAAATCGTGGGCCTGTCTTACTTTGACGAGAAAAAGGCCGAGTCCATCAAGCAACTCGATGAGGCCGATCGAAGGCTCGAGGTGGCCTTTGCCAGAATGGGCGAGATCAGAAAGAGGATCGACGAGCTTGAAGCTGAAAGGAACGATCAGCTCAGGTACGAACAGATCAGTTCCGAGCTAAAGAGATTTCGGGCCGTCCAGACTTCAAACATCATCAGGAAGGTCAGGCAGAAACTGTCAACCAGCAATGAAATACTGGACGGCAATTCGCAACGCTCTACATTGCTGTCAGGCCAGCTGGATCAAGCACGGCAAGAGATCGAGAAACTTGACGCCGAAAAAACAAAATTCATTCAGGAAGTGGATGCAGCGAATAAGGCCAAGGCTCAGGTGGCCAGCAGGCTCTCGGTCATAGTTCACGAGTCGGAAAGAGCCAAGGCGATGCTCGGAGAGGCTGAACGGCGAATAGTAGAGATCGAAAGGAGGCTTCCAGTTATCGATGCGAACAAACAGTCTCTAGCAGAACGCTCCCAAAGTATGCGAGCAGAAGCAGAGCAGCTGAAGACGGCAGTAGACAGCAAAAGAAGGGACATCGCGGGGTTGAGGACAAGACTCGATGCAGTTGACGCAGAAGTGGAAAGAATAGGGGCTGCGATAGCAAGGTATGCATCTTTCAGGCAAAGGCTAGAGAAGCGGCTGGCTAAAATGTCGTCGCTCAGGGGAAGGATCGAGCTTGCGGCAGCAACTCTGGAAGAAAAACTCAAGACATCAGAGTACAAAAAGAATGCAAATGAACAGTCGCTGGATGAGCTGAAACGCGAGATCGAGGCCTCAGCAAAGATAATTTCAGAAACCTCGATGACTATTGACGCAGACGCGGCAAGCCATCGTGGCATAATCAGCGTATTGGAGCAGCTGGCAGAAACAAAGAGGGATCTTGAAAGCGAGCTCTCTGATTCTTCATTACTCTTGTCCCGGGCCGACACTCTTGCAACAAAGTTCGAAGAGCGAGCCAGCATTGCAAAGAACGCCATGAACGAGGACTTGGCGATAGCGGAGCTAATGAAAGATGCCGAAAAATTCGGAATAGACGGCCTGGTTCATGACCTGATACGATGGGACGGCAATTATGAGCGAGCCGTCCTGGCGGCAGCTTCAGAATGGATGAAGGCTTTTGTAGTTGATAGCGTGGAGTCAATGATCCTGATTGCGGCCTATGCAAAGGAGCGCAGGCTTCCGCGCCTGCGCATCATACCACGTGACATTGCTGCTCGGTACAAGCCCAGACTTGAAATGCCTAATGACGACGTGAGCATCATCGGAAGGCTGTCAGATTTCGTCTTTTCTGACTATGATAAGAAACTGGCTTCCTTCCTGTTCTCTGACACTATAGTCACCAGATCGTCTTCAAGTGCATACGCCCTTGCCAGGCAGGGATACAGGGCAGTCTCGGTCGAAGGAGAGCTGTTCGAGCCTACCGGAGGATCCATGTCGCTGGACTTTGGAAGCCGAATAACTGACCTGACCGATGCAATTCTCTTGGGCGATTCTGTAGATGACCTGCGCGAAATGCTTTCAAAGTTCTCAGCAACGATAAATGAAAAACAAGCAAAGATCAGTGGGATAGCCGAGCAGGCCGCTACATCTGAATCGGAACGCGTAAAGCTCGATCTCCGGCTCAAGAGCCAGCAAGAACGAATCGAATCGGAGCGACAATCCCTTCGCGCCAAACAGGCCCTAATCGAACAAGCCGTCAAGCGCTCCAGTGATTTCCAGTCAGAGTATGAAATGTTGTCGGCCGAACTTGGCAAACTGGCAAGAAGACTGACACTCTTGGGACCTTCGTTAGCGGCGCACAGTTCCAGACTGAGCAGCATTGGCGACGAGCCGTCAAGCAAGTCAGAACTTGCAGCAAAGAACCTTGAACGGAGTCAGCTAGTCAAGGCGCTGGACGACCTGAACATTGCCCTGAGTCAGTCGACCGCGGTGCTCGGAGGAATAGAAAGCCGAACCGAGCTCGAGTCTCGTCAGCTTCTCGAACTGGATGAGGAAAGGCAGCGGCTGACTGCCGAGCTCGAACAAAAGAGGAAACAGAGCGAAGAGATGCGGACAAAGTCTTTGTCACTTGAAACAGAGCTCAGGGCGCTCAGGGACCAGGAACAGGAGGTCATAGATTCTTCCGGGGATTCCTACAGCGTGTTACAAGAATACGAGCGCAAGATCAAGGGTTTGTCAGAATCGGAACGTAAACTCTCCAAGGAGCACAACCTGATAGAGCGCGAGTCTGCCCTTCTTCGCAAGGATGTCACCGATCTAACTTCAGAAGAGTTACGCCTGACAAACGATTTGGCGTGGCTTGGCTACAAGGACCTGCTTGACGAAATGGATGTGGCGACTGCCATCAAGGAGCTTGCAGCAGAAGACGAAGCTGTCAAGAAAATGATCAACTTGCGGGCTGACGAATCTTACGTTCAGGTCGTGGATGGCTACAGGGGCATGTCCGGGCGGCGAAACCAGCTTGAGAACGAGCGGAGCTCCATAGTTGCATTCATCCAGCACATCGAGAAGGAAAAGAGGGATGTCTTTATGGAAGCGTTCCAGCGAGTTGATGAAGACATTCGGGCCACCTTTGAAAGGATGACAGGTGGCGCTGCGTGGCTTGAAATAGAAAACCAGGACGACATATTTTCCAGCGGCGTCATGCTACTTGTGCGGTTCCCCAACAAAACAGTCCCCCGCGAATCAACCGCACTTTCCGGTGGGGAGAAAACCATTGCAGCGACGGTGTTCCTCTTGGCGCTCCAATCGCTGAAACCCTCGCCGTTCTATCTGATGGACGAAGTAGACGCTCACCTGGACGCGCAGAATACAGAACGCCTGTCCAAAGTCCTGCTCGAGCGCTCGAAGGACAATCAGATAATAATGGTGACGCTAAAGGATTCGACGGTGGCCAAGGCCAGCCTAATCTATGGCGTTTATCCCCGGGAAGGAGTCTCCCAGGTGGTCAAATACAAGAATCCTGCGCAGGTTCCACTCGCTGAGATAAGCTCATCAGAAGACAAGCAGTAGCAACTGTAAAAACATAGTCTTTGGCTATAATCCGCATTGAATGCGGCTGTGCAGCAGCCCAAAACGTTGCTGAAATTTGCGCTAGTAATCACGGCAACCATTGCAGCAGTAGAGTTTGCCGGCGGCGTCTACAGCAACAGCATCTCGCTGATCAGCGACGCCGTACATGTCTTCACGGACGTATTGGCGATAGCATTGAGCCTCCTTGCTGTAACTCTTGCTATGAAGAGCCATTCCGGAATCATGACTTTTGGATATCACCGGGCCGAGGTACTGGCGGCGCTTGCCAACGGGGTCACTCTTTCGGTGCTTTCTGTCTGGATTCTTTTCGAGGCATTTCAGCGCGTGGTCACGCCCCGCCAGATCGATGCTCCGGTAATGCTTGCCGTGGCGGCTATTGGCCTCGCAGGCAACATATTCGTAATGATTCTCTTGCGTGGTCAGGCTGGCAAGAGCATCAATATCCACAGCGCGTTTGTCCATGTCATTTACGACACTCTATCTTCTATCGCGGTGATAATTACCGCCGTCGTCGCGTACTATTCCGGCCTCACCATAGTTGACCCGCTCGCCGCGTTCTTGATTGCCGGACTCATAGCAAGGAGCGCGTATGGCATCGTCCGGAGCAGCACGCACATTCTACTTGAAGGAGCGCCGAAGCAGCTGAACATCAAGGAGATAACTGATACTCTCATAGGGCTGGAGGGAGTTGTAGACGTCCACGACCTTCATGTCTGGACCATATCGACTGGCATGGATGCCCTGAGTGGCCACATTGTCGTCAAAGACCAGATGCTGAGCCAGTCAGGCAGGGTTCTCCAGCAGGTAAACAGCGCGCTGTCGAAATTTAACATCAGCCACACGACGATACAACTGGAGCATGAACAGGAAGTCTCCTTCAAGCGGACGGCGAACACTGAAAAGTAGAAGGACTTACCAAATTGACATCACCTCTCTTGCGCTATCGAGAAGGCAACCCTAGATTTCGGCGCGATTATATCGTCCGGTTATAGCTGGTCGATATGCCACTTTGACATACAGCCGGTGCATTCGTAGATCTCGTCGCCAACCGGTCCCGATACATTGAACTTTACTATGGTGATGCATTTCGGGCAACGGCCATCGACTCTGCGACTCTTCCTCGCCGGCCTCGCCAAAGTCTTTCTTCTTCTACTACCCATACACACCAGCAGCGTCATTCCCGTTTTATAAACCAAAGTTCAGCTTGCAAGTTTTATATTGCATTAAAGCCCAGCACGAGGAGTGCTCTTGCCCGACCACTGCTCGATTAGAGCGGACGGAAAGGGATGCCAGCTACCCCCTTCCTATGTCGTCTCTGTAACATCAGAAGAGGGAGAATACATGCTGGCCGTTGTTTGCGACGATCACAGGACCGATCTCGAGGAAAAGCTGACCCTGATGCAGAAGGCAGAAAAAATACCAAAGGGCAGAATAAGATTCGAATCAGTCAAGACCGTGGCCACTGACTGCGTGATGGGAATAAATGAGGACTATATCGACGTGGAACTCGACCGCGGAATACGGTCCGAAAGAAAGATGGATTAAGGCTTTACGTCCTTGTCTTTTTTGCCATTATCATTGTCTTTCTTTCCATCATCGTCATCCTCGACTGCCCATGGAAACCACCTGCCGATTATTCGAGCCCAATCTATCCTGAGAGAATAGTAGACTATTACTCCCAGTACCGCTATGCTTACCACTGCTGCGATGATGAGTCCGGTTGTGTCTGTTGTGTCAGACAACACGCTCTCAACAAAGGGCCTGCCGAGAAATATCGAACTCCACACTATTGCCTCATTCATGACCATCTTGCCTGCAAAAGTCGCCGTCGCAAACTTCCATGGGCTGTATTTGGCGAGACCCAGGGGAATGTAGACGATGTCGTCAGGAATCGGAGTTGCCGCCGCGACAAATGCGCCGGGCCAGCCATACCTGCTCACCACCCGCTGCAGGGGCCGCATCCTCTTCTTTGTATCATCGCTCAGCACTGCTCGGCCGTAATAGCTGATAAAAAAAATGATGGTCTTTGCCGCCACAATACCTGCGGCGCTGAAAAGAGCGATAAGGTGCGGGTTAAAGTTTGGATTGAAAGCGGCGGTGATTAAAATGGGAAAGTAAGGAACTGGTATAAACGGGATTATGCTAAAGACAAAGCTGAGCACAAGGATCCCCAGATACCCCAGCTCGGGATCGAACGGAAAGAGATCTTCGAGGCTTACCAATCAGCAGGACTCTCTAGTATGCTCTGGCAAACATTGCAACCTTCTTGGACGGCTGACCGCAATAGATGCACTTGGAAGGCATTTCACTCTGCTCGAAAGGTATGACCCTGATGTCTGCGCCTGTCTCTTCTTTTATTTTTTCTTCGCACTCTTCGCGGCCACACCATCCGGCCCGCGCGAACCCGCCGGCTTTTTCGATGATCGATCTGAGCTCGTCATAACTGGCAGGACTGACAATCTTGTCGCGAAGCATTCGCGCTGCCTTTTCAAGCAAGTTCCTTTGGATTCGTTCCAGCATCGTCGTCGCCGTATCAACGAGTTGCTTTCTGTCAGAAAAGGACTTTTCCTTTGTATCGCGCCTAACAAATTCCAGCTGACCTTTCTCGATGTCTCTTGGACCTAAGTTAATCCGTAGTGGAACACCCTTCATCTCCCATTCATTGAACTTCCATCCCGAAGTATACTCGTCCCGCCCGTCCATGTGCGATCTGATGCCAGCCCGTTTCAGTTCCATCTCTACTTCACTTGCGTGCTCCTTCACTTGCTTCGCATCCTTGTCCTTGAATATCGGAACAATTACCACCTGAACAGGCGCTATTTTGGGCGGCAGAACCAGTCCCTTGTCGTCGCCATGCACCATTATCAGTGCTCCTATGAGGCGCCATGAGACTCCCCAGGAAGTCTGCCACGCAAAGTGTTCAAGAGTATCCTTGCCAAGATACTTTATTTCGAAAGGCTTGGAGAAATTCTGGCCCAGGTGGTGCGAGGTTCCCATCTGTAGAGCCTTTCCGTCGGCCATCATGCCTTCGATAGTCGTGGTGTACTCTGCGCCAACGAATTTCTCCCTGTCGGTCTTCAACCCGGTGATCGTAGGCACTGCAATGTAATCTTCAATCATCTGCCGGTAGATGTCAAGTATCATCATTACTTCCTGCTCTGCCTCTTCTTTCGTGGCGTGCACGGTGTGGCCTTCCTGCCACAGGAATTCAGATGTTCGGATGAAAGGCTTTGTGGCCTTGATTTCCGCTCTGAGAGCAGTGTTCCAGAAATTGATCTTTAGCGGCAGGTCTCTATAGCTGGTTATCCACTTTGAAAATATAGAGTAAGCTAGTGTTTCAGAAGTCGGGCGCAAGGCCAGCCGCTCTCCGATTTCGTTGTCGCCCGCCTTTGTTACCCAAAAGACTTCTGGGGTGAATCCGGCGAAATGGTCTTCTTCTCTTGCCAACAGACTTTCTGGTATGAGTACAGGCAGAAATCCGTTCTGGTGGCCGGTTTCTTTGAATCGCTTGTCAAGAATATCTCGTATTGACTCCCAGATCGCATAACCATAAGGACGCAGCACAATGAATCCCTTTACAGGAGCGTAGTCTGCAAGAGCAGCCTTGAGAACCACCTGGGTGTACCACTCGCTAAAGTCCTTGTCCTTTTGAGCGGTAATTCCGGTCTCCTTTGGCTGGCTCAACGAGCATTGGCAAATCGAGCAGGATTTATGAAGTTTTGTCTGCTGCTAGAACGGATCGCCCTTGCAGTAGGTCTTGCCCATTGTCCTGCTGAAAAAGTTCTTGCAGACGTAGCACTGCAGAAAGCCGACCTCCTGATTCAGCACCGGGCAGTCGACAGCTTCAAGCTTCATGCGCTTGAGCATCTTGGCGCTGACTCCTTTGATTTTGAGCTTGCCTTTTTCATCCATCATTCCAGAAGCCTGCAGCTCTGCCTTGGATTGGTCTGTCAGCTTGACAGATTTTTCGACCTGCCTTATAGGCACCAGGTACTTTACTCCGGCCTGTCTTGCTTCTTCCGGTGGAGCCTCGCTCATTCTCGACAACAATCATCAACGCGCGGATATATGACCCTTTGGGAATTCGGCAAAATCCGTTATCCGCAATTGGTCGTGACGCTTTCTCCACAGCCGGCTCTTTCTCAGTATCTCTGCTTCAGAAATAGAGAGACACGAGCATGCGAATGAAAGCGCATTGGCAAACGTTTCAAAAGTTGCAGCAGGCGTTTTCAAGGCTTCTCGAACACCTTCTCTTATTTGCCATACGCCTAAAGGCATGATGTACTCTGGATGGATTTCGCGTATGACTAGTGCGGCTGCCTTGCGGCGGCGACGCGAAAGGTGTTCTGCAATCGCAAGTCTTGCCGCGAAATAAGCACCGGCAATGGTTGGGTAGTGGTCAAGTCCCCTTGCGTCCTCATAGTCGACACCTGTTCCCAACTCACCACTTGCAGCGAACCAAGCTTCCATCATTTCAAAACTCCAAACATCATCGGGTAAAAGGATGACTGAATAATAGTTCGAGAGGTGAGAGTACTTTGTAACTTCGAAAAGATCTATGGATTTGCTTTCTTCATTTTCCCACGCAAGTTTCTTTGATATTATGTCGTCTGTCGCTGTGATGCTCCAGCGCGTGGGTACGAGCTTGCGGCTTTTTTTCATCCCGAGCATACCGATGCTAAGTATTCGATGTATCCTGCTGGTTTCTATGCCGCTCCCGTACAGACCAATGATCGCGTTGCCTGCTGTCAGGTCTTTGTCATAGTAGGCGGATTCAATCCGTTGATCTGCGGACATGGAAGATGTCTTGAAGCTCTTGATAGGAGCGGCTGGTCCGAACGGGGCAGCTTCTGCGTTCAGCCTCACTTCTTTGTCGTGTTCGATTTCCGCGATCGGCTGCCTTTCAAATGTCGCCTCACTCTCCACAGGCCTGTTGGACATTGCGAGTTCCTGAAGATTTTCTACGTATCGGCCAGTGGTGTCATGAACATTCATTGGTGTAACACCTCTGACCAAGGACAGTCTGTAGTTGGCTATTTCTACCAGGCCCTTACCAGCCCACATTTCGCTCTTGTCCATTATCGAAGTGTCACCGTGAATAGGCGGGATCATTGGTCCAACTCTGACCTTCGGGTAGCCGTAGCTGCCGACGAACACAGACGGTGGGCTAGCGCCGTCAATGTGATCGACTGATAGCCTTGCAGAATTTTCCCTTAGAAACTGAATCCAGTTCCGCTCTAGCTGCTTCTTGATCTCGGCGGTCGAAGACAAGAACCTGTACGAGAGCATGACGTAGCATTTATAGCATTAGTAGATCGAATTCGCAGATGCCTGCATAGAATAATGGATCCTGTAGACAAGTCAGTTCTTGCTTCGTTGTATGCCAGCAACCTTGACCCTTCGATTTCTGCCTACGACAGAGTGAAAGCAAGGCTGCCGGTAAGCCAGGAATTTTTCAGAACGCGGTTAAGCCACCTGGGCAAACTTGGGTTTGTCGAAAAGGACGACCCTGAAAAACTGACGTTCATCGGGCGCGACGCCTTGAGGGTAGTACTCGTCGGAGGCGTCTTTGACCTTATTCACCCCGGGCATATCCACACCTTAAAGGCAGCGAAGGAACAGGGAGATGTTCTGGTAGTGGTGGTCGCCAGAACTTCCACGGCTCAGAAGATAAAGCAGGGCAGAAAGATCTACCACGATGAAGACCTCCGAAAAGAATTGGTAGCTTCGCTCAACTTTGTGGACATTGCGATCGTCGGACGCGAAGGCACGCTCTATGACACGGTAGAACATGTGAAGCCAGACGTGATTGCCCTGGGGTACGACCAGGCGCACAGTGAAAAAGAGATCGCGGAGAATTGCAAAAAGCGCAACTTGAACATTCACGTGGTACGACTGTCCACTCCCATTCCGGGCTCCAAGAGCTCGAGGATGAAGGAAGATTTGGGAGACTCGTTCTACGGCATTTAGGCAGAAGGCAGTTCCACGCGAACTCTGACCTTGTCGCCATTCTTTATTCCGGCAACCTGCTTGATCGCGACCGGCGATATGACTTCAAGCATGCTATCGTCGTAATGTGTTCGCTCCAGCACCAGAACTGCAGCGTTTTCAATTGAGGAACCGTCATTTATCTTGGCACGATAACACTTGACCCAGCCGTACGTGCGCGTGCCATCGCTGAATCCATCGATAAAAGCAGATGGCTGGTGCATTCCTAGTTCACGCCTCGCGTTCATGTACAACTGATCCACTAGCCGGACATTCAGTGTTCCGGGAAACGGCTCGTACCCCAGTTTTTCCCTGAACTGTCGACGGTAGCCTTCAAGTGACATGTAGTACGCGCCCTCGCCCATACCAGAAATCACGTTGCCTTCGAAAACCACGGCTGAAGGAGATGACTCAAGCGATGCGCGAAGCGATGCAGAAAGGTTCTGGATTTCTGTGAATCCCCTAGCTGTCACGCGCACGGCAAATTTCTGGCCGCGTTTTATCCTTTCGATGTAGCCCGAGGTTTCGAGCTCTAGCAGGTGTTTTGATGCGGCCTGCTGCGACCGGCCAATCCTCTTACCAAGCTCCGTAGTGGTGACTTCTACAAAATTGTGGCGCGCCCCTTTTGAGAGCAGCTCTACGATAGTTAGGATGTGCTGCAGCTTTATCTCTTCGGTCGGCATTATCCTCTAGTTGTTAATCCCGATGTCGCCGAATGTCCTTACCCTTACGTCTGCTGGTTTTTTGAGATCGGCCATGCGGTGCCCAATCACGTACTCTATGCCGGCCTTGTCAGCGGCGTCAACTAGCCTCTGGGTCACGATCCCGTCGAGCACGAGCAGCTTTGCGCCTTCGGCGCTGTCCAGCCTCTTGATTACCTCGGAAACCGGTACCTTCAATAGCTGGTTCATAGAGCCGTCAAGCACAATTGCCTCGAGAGTCTCATTAATCTGGGGATAGACGTCTCTGATTGCGGTGAGTATTTCGGGCTTGTCCTGCGCGGTCACCTCTGATGGCTGCACCATCTGCTGCCGCTGCTGCGGGATTTCGTCACGAGGCTCTCTCTCGTACCTGCGCGTGTGTCTGCGCTCGGGTTGATGCACCGGCTGATGCACGGGCTGGGAAGTAGGTTCTCCTAGAACTGCCACCGCGTCCTTCAGAATCTCTGAAATTTCCAGCGGAGTGCATTCCTCGACTTCTCTGCCCGGGGGAGCTCGAAGCACTTTGTCTATCTTTACCACTCCCTGAAGCTCTTTTAGTATCAGGTCACCGGCCCTGTCGCCGTCCAGAAAGGCCACGACCTTCTTGCCATCCGTGAGCTTTGTCACGGTCTCGTCTATTCTGGCGCCTTCAATAGCGATCGAATTATCAAAACCGGCTCGAAGCAGGTTGATAACGTCCGCCCTGCCTTCCACCAGGATGATCCAGTCGGACTCGAACACTCCGGTGCCGCACGCGAGTTGTGCCTTGCCGAAACTCGTCAGCTTGCCGGGCTTGCTTGCGTCGTACACATCTTTTAGCATCTCGTCTCCCTCGCTTATGGTTCTGGTCGCCCAGTCCTGCACTATTTTCTTGGCGCGGTCAACTATCACCTTCTTCTTTATAGCTCTAATGTCGTCGATGCCCATGAGGTTGAACTTGGCCTGAAACGGTCCGACCTTGTCGATGCTCTCTATTGCCGCAGCGATAAGCGCCGCGGTAGAGATGTCCGTACTCATGGGTATCAAGGCGTCACCCTTTGCGACACTACCCTTTGTTTCTACATTTACTTCGATTCGTCCGACCTTGGAGACTTTTTGCAGTTCGTTGAGATTCATCTCCGGGCCGAGAAGACCTTCGGTCTGTCCAAAAATTGCACCGATGATATCGGCCTTCTCAACCAAACCATCAACTTCAAATTTTAACTTGACGTGATATTTCACGATTCCTGTGCTAGGCAATTCTTTCATAACCTCGTAGTTTTACTACTATATCACAGACTTTTCTTTGCTTGAATATAAGTGCTTTGTGAAGTTTGAAAAATTACGTATAGAAGTAGAGATCTTTTCGCGTGCCTGTGACGCCCGAGACCTGCGGCGCAAAGATCACAAGGTCTTCTACGTGTCTCACCCTACCGTTCGTTATCCTGGCAAGCTCTTTTTTGTAAAAGAGACTTATGCTCCGCCTTCTGGATTGCAGTTGCGAAACCAGCCTGCTAGTAATGTATTTGCCGGTCCTGTCCATGTCAAGCAGGAGGATCATCTTTTTGTGCCCGCTGCCGTGGGTGTCTATAAAGTCGGCGATTCCTTTGAAATTGTGAAATACTACAGGCCTGCCTGAAAATCCGATGCTTGCCAGCGCGGAGGCATCGCGCTTTCCTTCAACGACTATGATGGAACCCTTCTCGGACTCTTCGTTGAGCATACCGACAAAGCCCTTAAGGCGCTCGACTGTTTTATCGTCAAAACTCGATTGGTAGCCCATCGGCGCAGCTGTACATGCATAGCTTCAGGATTTAACATTTTTGCTCTTAATGCGCAAGGTAAATACATTGAAACGCCCAAGCTAGCTGCGCTTGAAGATACTGTCGGTCCAGAATATTGAATGTGAAACTCTGGGGACTCTGGAAAAGATGTTCCTTGCCGACGGGTTTACAATCGAATCGGTCAATGCACAAAAAGATGCGGTTCCTGACCACGTCGAACGATTTGCTGGTGTAGTCATATTGGGAGGACCCATGGCAGTTTACGAGGATCACAGCTACCTGGTGGAGGAACAAGACCTCATCAAGAAAGCGATCAAGAATCGAATACCCTTGCTGGGCGTATGTCTTGGCTCGCAGCTGATAGCACAGGCCGCGGGCGGAAGAGTGTACAAGGGGCCGAAGAAAGAGATAGGATGGCAGGATGTCTCGCTAACCACCGCCGGCAGTTCCGATATATTCCGCGGGCTGGGCAGTCGGGTTAGAGTGTTCCAGTGGCACGGAGACACGTACGACCTCCCTCCAGATGCGACGGTCCTTGCTCGATCGGAATTTTATCCACAGGCATTCCGGGTCGGCTCGGCAATTGGTATCCAGTTCCACCTTGAAGTAGACGAGGCGCTGATAAAGCGCTGGATGCAGGAGTATAGAGCCGATCTTGAACGTGAAGATCTGCGGATGGACGACATCCTTCCAAGACCAGACGACATTAATGCGCTGGAACAAGAGTGCACACTCCTATACTCCAATTTTTCAAGGTTGATAAAAGAGAGACGGTAGAGCTCGTCAAGACCTGCGAGCGTCTCAGGCGGAATGCTAGCAAGACTATTAGCTCAACTGGCCTTGTTTAGTAAAGACTAACACTCTCCTAGTTTCTAAACGTCCAAACGAGTTTCCAAACATTTGACATAGTTTCTAAACATCGGTTGGGTCTGCTTTTCGAACCTATAACGGCACCGAAGCCTTCAGCTTGGACTCTCGATTTTCTGATGTGCAGGAACACAACTTCCTTCTTCGATGTATGTGATAACGTCGCTGGTGATTTGTTTCACAGAGCCGTAGTGTCCGTCGCACCTTGCTGAAATTCCGGTGACTTCTCCAGTATAGGTCATGTTGACAAACATGCTCAGACTGTATAATGAATTAGAGACTGAAAAGGTGACGTCTGGATGCCAGTGCCCTAGACCCGCGTGTACATCGGTGTTGGGGAATTTTAACAGGAACAGCCTCCCTTCAGGAGATTCAGTTGCCTTCATTATCAAATAGTGTTCTGAGCCCCTAATGTCTGCCACTGTCATTGTATCCTTGTTGACAAAAACAGTAACTGTTTGCTTTTCAGGGTCTCCTGCGGGCGAGAAAACGAGTGAAACACACCTTCCGATATGACACTCGTAATCTGGAATTGACATGACCCCCTCATACTTGCTCGTGACGATCTGTTCCTTGCCCTGAAAGATTTCCCTTACTGTTGCGTTTGCGTGTGCGATTTCAACAAATGTGGTATCATCTGGGTTATGTGATCGCGGAAACAGGAAGAAAATTGTAATCAAAAGGATGCCAAGACTGATGCCAAGAGCGACTGGAATGGCGAGCCCGCCACGCATAATCAGAGTCTTCTGCCCTGTTGCTTTTGAGCTTTAGGTACCGACGAGAAAAAATTCATGGTGTTCTAGAAGTGGAACAGCCCAGACGATAGGTCGCACTCCGATGTCATGATAAGAAAAAGCTCGTTTGATACGAGGGTTCAATCTTTATGAAAGAGCTCACGCCATCGATTGACGCCTATGCAGTTAGTCACGGTACTTCAGAAAGCATTGTTTCTAAACAACTATGCAAGTTAATAAACAACAGACTTCGATTCTAAACAAGATTCGTTAATAAACAAACTTAAGCTCAACTAGTCCTTCATGTGGACGGTTTTTTGCAAGCGAACCTAAACTATAAAAGAAGCTTGACAGCTTTTTGACTAGACTTAGCATGGCCAATGAGAAAGTCCAGAAAATCTTTAATGACGTTTATTCGAGCAAGGAAAAAGTAATCACAGAGGAGCTTGCCAAGCAGGTTCTGACGGAGTACGGTGTAAAGGTGCCCAAATATGCTCTTGTCAAGAGCGCGGCGGAAGCCGAAAAGAAGGCAAAAGAACTTGGATTTCCTCTGGTAGCCAAGATAGTATCGCCTCAGATTCTGCACAAGACGGATGTAAAGGGAGTCAAAGTTGGCATTACAACGGAGGCACAGGCAAAGGAAACTTTTGACGACATGTACGGCAGGCTGTCAAAAAAGTACAATGTCAAAGGAGTATTATTTGAAAGGATGGCCGCGCCTGGGGGAATAGAACTCATCGTCGGACTGCAAAACGATCCACAGTTCGGCCCCGTCATTATGGCCGGAATAGGCGGCATCTACACGGAGGTGTTCAAGGACGTTTCATTCAGAGTTCTTCCGATAGCAAAGGAAGACGCGCTCAGCATGATAGAGGACCTGAAGGGCAAACAGATCCTCAAGGGCTTTAGAGGCATGGCTCCTGTGAACATGGACATGCTGGCCGACGCGCTTGTGAGCATCAGCAAGTTTGGAACCGACATGGCACCATACTATGAAAGCATTGACTTTAACCCTGTAATTTTCTACGAGAAGGACTATGTAGTTGTTGACGCCAAGATACTCCTGCGGGACAAGCCTGACCTTGAAATACTGTCAAAGGCCCAGCCGGATTCTGAATTCATGGACCTCTTTTTCAATGCAAAGTCTGTTGCGCTGATCGGAGCTTCGCCCGAGCCAGGCAAGGTGGGCAACTCGGTTCTTGAGAGCCTGGTAAAACACGAGTACAAGGGCAAAGTATTCCCCGTGAACGCAAAGGGCTACCCCGAGATAATGGGAGTAAAGGCGTACAAGAGCGTCGAGGATATCCCCGACAAGGTCGATATCGTCGTGGTAACGGTGGACTTGAAATTTGTTCCGGACCTCCTAAAGTCTGCGTCCAAGAAAGGCATACACAACTTTGTCGTAATATCTGGCGGCGGGAAGGAACTGGGTGGCGAACGAGCAGACATAGAGGCCCAGGTAAAGGATCTGTCAAAGCAGCTGCGAATCAGGATTATCGGGCCAAACTGCATCGGGATGTTCAACGGGCAGAACAGACTTGACTGCGCTTTCCAGGGCCATGCAAGAATGATTCGTCCAAAGAACGGAAATGTCGCCTTCCTGTCGCAGAGCGGAACGGTGGGAATTGCCTTCATGGAGACTGCGGATGCATTTGGCATGAGCAAGATGATATCCTACGGCAACAGGTCTGACGTCGATGAAGCCGACATGATATGGTACCTCTCCGAAGATCCGCTGACGGGAGTGATTGGACTATACGTCGAAGGGCTTGGTGACGGCCGCAAGTTCATGAACACCGCAAAAAGAGTCATGATAGAAAAGCAGAAGCCAATAGTGGTATTCAAAAACGGCAGATCTGCCAGGGGTGCAAAACAGGCCGCGTCCCATACCGGGTCCCTTGGAGGCTCATACGGGGTGGTAAAGGGCGCCCTCGATCAGGCTGGCGTAATTGCCGTAGATAGCTATGAGGAATTGACCGCATCGCTCAAGGCACTTTCGTGGCAGCCCGTTCCAAAGGGGGGCCGAGTCGCAATGGTTACAAACGGTGCCGGACCGATAATTGCTGCAATAGACAACTTTGAGAGACTCGGACTCTCAGTAGCCGAACTAAGCGAGCAGACAAAGAAGGCATTCAAGGAACATTACCCGGCAACTTATGTGATAGGCAATCCGTGTGACATCACCGGCTCGGCCAACGCTGATGACTATAGGTTTGCGATGCAGGCATTCCTTGATGATCCGAACGTTGACATCGTTATGCCCTGGTTCGTGTTCCAGGACGACCCTCTTGAAGAAACCATAGTCGATGTGCTGGCAGACTTGCAGAAGCAAAAGAAAAAACCCATACTTGTGGGCGCCATGGGAGGGCCATTCACCAAAAAGATTTCCGAAAGGATCGAAGACGCGAACGTGCCTGTCTACTTTTCCGTAATAGAATGGGTGACTGCGGCAGGCGCGCTGACAAAGTGGGCCAAGGTAAAGGGCAAGCCAAAGTAGTCCCGTACTACTTTTCATTTTTGATTTGATTTAAATTAGCTTGCTCTAGGATCGCCTTTTTGTTGGAGAGCGCAGCGCTGGAGACGCGGCGTGCCTTTGGGCTTCTTTTCATATGCGTATCGATAGCAGTTGCGGCGGCCGCAATAGTTAGCGAGCTGGCATATCTCAATGGCGCACCTTTCTTCTACTATGCAATTATCTGGATTGGAAGCTTTGGTGCCGTCTTTGGGGCAGCGGCTCCGACTCTGCGAAGAGTAGCACCATCCATCAAGGGCAGGATGAAGACCAGCATCAAATGGTCGGGTCCTGCCAAGATCCTGAACGGTCTGTGCTGGGCAGGGCCTTTTGTCGCAATTGCTGCCATCCCTTCACTCTACCAGTACCTTATACTGCTTGGGATCGGACTGGGAAACCTGTCAACATACTTGTTGGTCAGAAGGTATAGTGGGAAGGACAACCGCGAGCAGTCGATAGTCGCGGTCATTTCACTTGCCGCTATACCTGCAGCAATCGCGATCGATACCACGCTCTTTTCTTCGGCTCAGGATATTGCCGTCATGCTTTCCAGAATTCTGATCGCAGTGGCGTACGGAGCAGGCGGCCTGTTTGCGCTAATGGGAACAAAGGCGGGCCCGGTGGGCTTCGATCCCACGACTTCCGGCTCTCTCCAATAGAACTTAGAAGGCAGGCGCTCTATCCATGCTGAGCTACGAGCCCGCTCTAGTAAATCGTCCTTTGCGCGGGCAAAAGGCAATTCGCATGGCAGCAAAAAGGCGATGCTTTCCTTTATAAAATGTTTATTTGAGTATGGGGAATATTTCCCCTGATCAACGTCGGCGCGGCTGATTCTATTCTGATATTACGGATAGGAAAGAATGCAGAATTTTCAGGTCATATTGTATATCTTATATAACGCCTGTTAATATAGTGTAATTTCTATATCGACAAACTATAATAGCTAGACGGTGAAATGTAGATTGATAAAAATAAAGCGATGATACATGACGCAGAACGAAAACAAATCGCAACCCAACTTTTCTCCTGATGCGATCTATAATTTTTGGGCCAACGTCATGAAGCTGCCGACGATAGGCCCGATGTACGCTTTTTCGAAGGATTTTGGTGCATATGCAAACGACTTTGTAAACCTGGGCAAGATAATGGCAGACCTAAAGACCCACAATGACAATTACTGGGCCCTCGTTACTGCCGCATATGCCAAGGCAACCAGGGGGACCGCAGACAAAGCCCCGAAGCAGCTTGTCACAAAAGAGGATTTTGAGAATTACAGACGCGGAGCCATCGAGGCTTTTGAGGACGCGTTCACCGAACTTTTTGCTTCTTCAGAATTTTCCGTTGTTTACGGAAAGGTTTTCAGCTCTCAACTTGACTTCTCAAAGGCGCTGCAGGGCATCGCCGAAAAGAACTTTAAGGTTCTCAACCTGCCGGCAAGGGGCGAGATCGACGAGATGCTTAAAGACATACACGAACTGCGCAAATCAGTGCGCGAGTTGAAAAAGGAAATAGAGATATTAAAGAATGACCAAGCAAGAAGAGTTGCAACCTGACCAGAAGCAAGAGGATCACTCACCTCCGCCGGCACAGCCCCAGCAGCAGGAGCAGCAGCCCAAAGTCACCAAAGAGGAAGCAGACAGGGCAAAAGAGATTCAGGAACTCTACAGAAAGCTCGAGAAGACGAGGTCGATCCTTCACGCTGCCGGCGACGTAGAGGTAGGTCAGACCCCACACGAGATACTCGAGGAGACGCGGACATACAGGCTTTTGCACTACCAACAGATGGTTAACAAGACTGCAAAGACTCCGATTCTCGTTGCCTATGCTCTGATAAACAAGTCATACGTACTCGACCTGCAGCCGGACAAGAGCTGGGTGAAAAGCCTGCTGAACCAGGGATTTGACGTCTTCCTTATCGACTGGAAGACTCCGACCACGGCCGACAAGTATGCCTCATTTGATGATTATGTAAACTGCGACATAGACCACTGCGTCGATATCCTCCTAAAGAAAAACAAGGTCGACCAGGTGACGCTTCACGGTTACTGCATGGGCGCAAGCATGTCGGCAATGTATACGACGCTGCACCAGGAAAAAGTGCGGAACCTGGCGGTAATTGCCCCGGTGGTTGACACTGAAAAAGACACGACGGTAATCGGAAACATCGCAAAACACATGGATGTCGAGAAGATGGTAAACATCGTCGGAAACCTGCCCGCTGAGCAGCTCTACGCCTGCTACTCTATCCTGAAGCCATTCAAGCAGGGCGTTAACAAGTACTTTAACCTGGTGCAGAATATCGACAATGAATCGTTTGTCGGCAACTTTTTGCGAATCGAAAAGTGGCTTTACGATACTCCTCCGATTGCCGGGGAGACGTTCCGGCAGTGGATAGCTGATATCTATCAAAAGAATTTGTTTGTCAAGAACGAGCTCAAGCTGGGAGACGAAACAATCGATCTGTCAAAGATCAAGGTTCCCCTGCTGAACATCGTCGCTGACGAGGACCACCTTGTCTCGCCGCAGTGTAGCGCGCCGCTCAACGACATGGTTTCCAGCGTCGACAAGCGGCTGATGCGCTTCCACACAGGACACGTTGGCCTGATAGCGAGCCTGTATTCTCAGAACAACGTGCTGCCAAAAGTTGGCCAGTGGCTCAAGGCAAGGTCGCAGTAGATAATATAACCATAGCCAAGATTTTATTTATAATTCCTGTCCATTCCTGACACTATGGAAGAATTATGGCTCGGTTGCCCAAACTGCCATCTGGCATTCTATGACGACAAGGAATACAAGCACCACTTCCAGCTGATTCACTCGAAAAAGAAACTGAAGGTTGCAGGCCTGATAGAGTCGGCGGGCGGATAGTAACTCAACACCGCCCTGAGCTATTTTCTCGAAAGAATAGTGAGGCCCCACTGGCAGCTACCCTAAAGAGTACCGTCGACCAAGAAAAAGGGTGAGATATGACAAAGATGTGCCCCAGATGCATGGGAACGGGATTGAGCGAAACTGGCACTTTCATCCCACAGGCTCTGCCTCCTCAGCCCGATTCGAAATGTTATATGTGCAACGGGAAGGGCTGGCTTCCAGATGATTCTACCGCCACTTGGGACAGATGACCATCAGCCCTTAACGCCAATTGATGTACACCCAGCCGATACGAAGCTAGAGAGAGGTTCTGTTGAAGTGGACGCTCGGCTGGACAATGAAAAAAAGGAGGTGGTAGATCCGTCTATTCACAGTTCACCGTTGGATCTGGATCGGTCACACACTTCTCAGTACCCGCGCCACCATTGACTTGGTCGTTACCGACTACTCCGTCGAGCGAGTTCACGGCGCTGTCATTTCCTGGTCCGCCGTCGATTATATCGTCGCCCACATCGCCGGGACCGTCGCCCCAAAGCCTGTCCGAGCCGTCGTTGCCGTGCATTTCGTCGCTACCATCCAGACCATAGAGCGTGTCGTCGCCTGGACCTGCCTCAAGGTAGTCATTGCCAGGACCTGCCAGCAACTTGTCAACGCCGGCATCTGTTCCTCCGTATAGTTCGTCGTTACCGTCACCGCCATAGACCCTGTCATCGTTTAGCCCGCCGTCAACGTTGTCTGTCCCGCCGCCACCAAAGACACCGTCCACTCCGGCATCACCATTTACGTCGTCGTTGCCCGCATCTCCAAAGACAGAATCATCTCCGGCATCACCATGGATGTCGTCGTTGTTGGGGCCACCGTATATGACATCGTCGTTGCCGTCTCCGTTCAGGTTGTCATCGCCGTCCTGGCCAAAGAGAAAGTCGTTTCCCGGACCGCCGTTAATTGTGTCGCCCCCGTCAGCGCCACATATGATGTCATCTCCGCCAAGGCCGTTTATCGTGTCGACTCCAGCGCTTCCTCTGATGATGTCATCGCCTGAAGTGCCGTCAAATGTACCGCTTCCTGTTATTGCGTCTGGGTCGTTGCAGTTATCTTCGCTGATAGTGCTATCCAGTTCGCAGTCTTCCTCTACATCACCTGGGTCGCTGATACAGACGTCAGCAAGGAGTGCAGTTACGGGCGCCGCGGTATTGCCAGTCCCTTCACCATTCCCGTCTAGAAAATCATTGCCAGATATTCCATCTTGGTCTGTCAGTACATCGTCGTCCCAGCCGCCGTTAAAGATGTCGCCTCCTGGCCCACCTTCCATGTTATCAAACCCCGCTTCGCCTATCAGGAAGTCGTTACCTTCGCCCCCATCCATGTTCTCGTTGCCGCCAGCGCCGATCAGGAAATCGTTGCCTTCGTTGCCAAACATGTCTTCGCTGCCGATGCCGCCCTCCAAGAAATCATTACCTTCGCCGCCAAACATGTCTTCGTTCCCGGATCCTCCTCTGAATACGTCATCGCCATCATCGCCTGAAATACTTGCGTCATCCTTACCGTCGTTGACGTAGTCGTCTCCCGGACCGGCTGATATGATTTCTGCACCTTCACCATTCGCATCGGTAAAAATAGTGTCATCTCCCTCCTGACCGAATACTACCTCGGTTCCTGCGCCGCCAAGTACAAGATCATTTCCCGACCCCGCGTGGATTTCATCGTCGCCGTTGCTGCCAAAAATCTTGTCGTCTCCGCCCATGGCGCAAATTACATCATTCCCGCCAAGTCCAAAGATATTCTCGCTGCGGTGTGACCCAAGTATGACATCGTTGCCGGCAGTACCCTTGATAGAATTGTTCGAACCAACGATGGTCGGATTCGCACATGCCCCTGGAACCGAATCAGTCGTCAGACCTGGTGGCGGATTTCCGGTGCCTACCAGCATCTCACATCCGAGTGCGCGGTCCGGGTCTGTGGTGCAGTCGTCGTTTGTCCCTCCGCCGCCATGCACAAAGTCGTTAAAGTTCACGCCGTCGTTGCTAAAGATCTCGTCACGTGCATTGGTTCCAAACAGCCTGTCGTTTCCAGAACTGCCCGTTAATACGTCATCGTTGCGGCCGCCCTCGACAAAGTCGTTGTCACTTTCGCCGTCCAGGTCATTTTCACCCGCGCCGCCAAACAAGATGTCATTGCCGGGACCGCCGAATTCAACGTCGTTGCCGTCGCCGCCATGGACAAAGTCATCGCCCGGACCGCCGTAGCCCTCGTCTGGCGGGATCACAACGGCGGTGTTGGTGCTGTCCCCAAGGTAGAGAACATCATTACCCTCCTCACCGAAAAAAATGTCTGTTCCAAAGCCACCCCAAGCTTGGTCGTCCCCCTCACCGGCGTAAACCGTATCGTCCTGGTTGCCTGTATAGATGTCATCATTTCCGGGTCCGCCATAGACGGTATCATCACCGTTTGCTGAAACTATGTAGTCGTGTCCCCCTAGACCACAAATTATGTCATTTCCGCTCTTGCCAAATATCCTGTCATTACCTTCAGTCCCTCTGATAACGTCATCGCCATTGGTCCCCCATTTTTGTCCGCTTGCAGGAACCTGAATTACTCCCGGAACATTGCACGCGTCGTCTGGATCTACTGCAGCAATAGCAGTTGACGGGGCGAGGATCGGCAGCGTCGAAACAATCGACGCAACAACAAGTATCAAACTTATGGATTTATTCATATCTTTGCTATCGATCAGACGCATCTCATAAAACACTTGTGAAATAGTTGGTAGTGTGCGTAGGTCAATTAGATCCGTCACTGTAGTGAAGTAACAATGTTCTGTGAACTGCCCGATGATTTTTTGATAGCCGCGAGGTTCTGAAAACGATAAATCATTATGGGGATTTTTCTTCATACGGTCAGAATTTCAGCTGATTATTTGAATAACACTGATTCTTCGCCCATATCAACGCCCGAGCAATAATTTGAAAAAAGAAGAAAGCCGCGCTCAGTACACCTGAGTGTGGGCGCTGAGCAGTTGCTTGAGAGCTTGTGTCTTGGCCGTGGTGTCGCTCTCGAACACTACATTGCCCAAATGACCCGCTCCGGTGCTCGTCGCTTTGCTCCATTTCCAGTACGTCCATCCGAATCCTGCGTTCTTCCATGCTTTGAGGAATGCATTCATGTCGGCCTGGCTGTGGGCAGAGAACTCGCCTATCATGATTTCAACTTTCCAATCACGAGCCCACTCTTTGAAATTGTTGAGCTGCTTCAGCCCTCCGCCGCCCGACGGAACAGAATAAAGATGTGGACCATACACGAGCTTTGTCACGCCGCGTGGAACTATCTTGTGTTCCATATTGGGATCACGCACGAACTCCTTTGTGGTTTCCCTGTCAAAGACTATCTTCTTGTCAGAGATCGCCCTGATCTTTTGTGCCATGTACGTATTGTAATTACCCAGCTTCTCGTACTGTGATTTCGACCACAGGTGAGGCTCGTTCAGTATTTCATAGCCGGCGACACTACTGTACCCGTCGACTTTGTTTACAACTTTTTGCAAAAAGTCAGCCTGGACTTCCCAAACCTTCTTGCCATTTATGACGATGGTGTTGCTGAGCAAACCCTCCCAGAAAGGTCCTGCAGTGTCATAGTATGTCGCCTTTGATGGGAAGCTCTTTACGACGAATGATGGAAATCCAATGGCCTGGCCGCTCTTACCAATGTCCGTGTTCCAGTAACTGGACGTAAACCAGTGGTGGTTGTCGAAGATGACACAAATATTATTGGCTTGCGCAGTCTTTGCAACCAATTCAAGTTCGTTCATGAACTGCGTTGGATTGTATGCGTAGGATTCCCAAAAGTAGGGTACCCTTATCAGGTTGAACCCGTACGAATTCAAGCGCTGCAGGCTCTCCTTGACGTAGTCAGTCGGCGCATTAAACGACCTGCCCTTTTCGCTTCTTGTGAGGACGGGGTCCATAAATGCCACTCCGCGCAGCTGATTCATCGGTTTCGAGTCACAATCTGAGCTGCCGGCGGGAGATGTTGAGGGAGGCGAAGTCGTTCCACCGCCATAGTTGTCATAATAGCCAACTTTCCAAGTATCTTGGTTCATCACTTTGGCATAATCCATGTCGCCGACAAAGAAATTATTTAGAACTTTTGCATTGGCGCCTATCCTCAGTACGCCTGAAAGTCCGCTGTCAGGATTCTTTGTAACGGATTTTGACGCCTTCGTGACTCCGTCGATTATCAGTCGTAGTTTTGTGCCGTCGAAGACTAGTTTGGCGGTATGCCACGCGTTCAGCGAGATAGCGCTTGAGAAAACATAGTGACTGGTACCATCGGCGGCCTCAAAGCCTCCCCCGACCTTTCTGTTCGGCTCTATGAACAATGCATAATTTTGATCATCTTGGTTGTTTCCGCCAGCTGATCCTTTACTTATCAGATATCCTCGCTCCGAAGGTTCGCTTGCAATCCTGATTTTTGTTTCTAAAACAAAGTGGTTGAGCTCAAGTGACCACTTCGAAGCAATGTCTATCTTATCATTGCCGTCAAAATGCCTGAACGTTTCTGCTGCGAAGACAGGCGAGACAACGGAAGCCGCCAGTAACATACAGAGGGAAATTCCCACTGATATCTTGCCAAATTTTGTTCTAGATCCTTCATTCATTTTACAACTCAGGTTCTTCGCAAAACTGATCATTTTTAATGCTTATGCAAAAAGACTCTGAATTAAAGCACCTGTGTTTTTGCAGTGCTCTAATGGACAGTAACTAGGCGGCCAAATGGTGTATTCGGTTTCCTTCAATCGCGTATGGATTCCGGACTGCCCAGACCAGAACCTGAGCGAGGTTCTGGTAACTTATCTTTTGCTCGGGTCAAAAATTCTGTGCATGTTAACGGTCGTTTGCTACATCCACAAAGTTCAAAAGTCATAACGCCTATCGACGCAATCAGAGGGAATGTGCAGACAAGGACTAAAATCGCTTTGCTCGTGATAATCCTTGGATTCTCCATCGCTTATGTGGGTGTTTCCAACATTGCTTATGCCCTTATCCCTCGTAACGCAGAGGTAGATGTGGCATTGGGTCAGCTCGTAAGGGCTGAAACAGCACAAACCCCTGAAGAAGTACTACATCACGTGACAGTCGCTAAGGCAGTGCTGCCTGAGCGTGGTTCTGTCTTTTGGTGGTCGCCCGAAAAAGCCAACTTTGAATCAATACATGCAGAGCTTGATGAGATAATCATCCGTACAGAAAATATTTCTTCGCTAGAGTTAGGGAACGACCTTTTCAATTCAGAGATGTCAGACATCCATGCGGAGCTCAGGCAAATTCAAGAAAGTTTGCTTGCGTTCTGAATGACCGTCATCCACTTGTTCTTTAAGTTAACAGAGCCCTGAGCGAAATAGTTTAAATTGCTTCATCCTGACAATTAGGTTTGCCTAACTAATGCAGAGAAGAATCAGGGTCGGAATCGATGTGGGAGGTACGTTCACAAAAGCCGTTGCTATTGACATGCTGCAAGGCAGGATAATCGGCAAGACGACAGTACCGACAACCCATTCTTCAAGCGAAGGCGTCTCAACAGGCATCGTTCAGGCACTTGGATCGCTGATGAAATCGCATTCCATAGAAAATTCCGAAATCGAGCTGATATCTCATAGCACGACACAGGCCGTAAATGCACTTTTGGAAGGCGATACAGCTAAAGTTGGCATAGTTGGTATGGGCGTGGGCCTTGAAAAATCAAATGTGATAAAGCGCACGAACGTCAAAGACGTCGAACTGGCCCCAAACAAGTACCTGCACACATGCTATCGTTTTCTGGACACCTCAAAGTACCTTGATGACAGCCTGGTGCAGAAAATCATGTCAGAACTTGGCTCAGAGGGAGCGGAGGTCATTGTGGTAAGCGAAGCCTACGGAGTGGACGACCCGAGCAATGAGCAGTTCGTGATGTCAAAATCCATTGCTCCCGCTACAGCCGGCCATGAACTTACCGGAATATACGGTCTTGAAATCAGGACACTTACGGCGGCGATTAACGCGGGAATACTTCCAAAGGCCATAGCTACTGCACGGTTCGTCGAATCAGCCGTCCGCAACCAGGGCATCAATGCCCCGGTGCTTATCATGAAAGGTGATGGCGGTGTTACCGACATGAGCACGTTCCGGAGCAAGCCCATAATTACGGTCTTGTCCGGACCAGCGGCTAGCGTTGCCGGCGCTCTCTTGCACTTGCGCGTGATAGACGGTGTGTTCATTGAAGTCGGAGGCACCTCAACTAATGTCTGCGTCATAAAGGACGGCAGACCTGAGGTCAGGTACGTAACGATAATGCAGCATCCAACATGCATCAGGTCTCTGGACGTCAGGGTCGCAGGTGTGGCAGGGGGATCACTTGTCCGATGGTCAGGCAGAAAGATTACAGACGTCGGTCCAAGGTCTGCTCACATTGCCGGGCTGCCGTATTCCTGCTTTGCCTCACCAGAGGAGCTTGAGGGAGGCCAGATAATCACTTTCATGCCCAAGGAAGGCGACCCGATCGACTATGTCGCCATAGAGACCGGCGGGGGCAAGAGATTCGCGATAACAAATACGTGCGCCGCTAATGCCCTTGGCATGGTGCCACCGGGCGACTACGCGAGGTCTAGCGAGGTGTCTGCAAAGGCGGCGCTATCCATACTGGCAGCCAGGCTAGGCACAACCATGGAAGTCGCTGCCTCGTCGATTCTTGAAATATCTGCAAAAAAAATCCTCGAAATAGTTGAACCGATGATAAAGGAGTACAAGCTGAAAAAAGAACGCGCGGTATTTGTGGGAGGCGGCGGGGGCGCATCTGTCCTGGTGCCGTATGTTGCGCGAAAACTGCAGCTACAACACAAGATTGCAGAGCACGCCGAAGTTATTTCCTCGATCGGAGTCGCTG
>DADA01000053.1 GCA_002494895.1 Nitrososphaera sp. UBA210 | reverse complement strand
GCTCGCGTCCCTTGTCAATTCTGACAGGATCCTCATGTCAAGCTCGTCGAACTTGTGCATACTCCTGTACCGTTACAAGGCTGTGTTAATAAATGTAATTCTGACGGATAAAGCTGCCAAAAACCAATTCCTTAGTTGCCGAACTTGGGAATTGTGCAAAACTTATGATGGTTCTGATGATTACCGGCTGAACCGGCGGCTGGTCGAATTCAGTGATTCACTCTGAGTCGCTGTTTGTATGTCGCCACCACTGTCAAGTGTTTATGTAACAACGTTCAGTAATTCTCTCAGGTACACATGGTTTGCAGTTCCTGCGGGCATGAATATTCTGACCACAAGTCCGTCACCCAGTCTATGCACTTTTGTCATCGCTGCCAGAAAGTGGAGAGCTATGTTACCTTTTCAGAGAAAGAGAAAGCACAAGCCCCTCCGTCAGGACCGGGAGAGACGCTCAGCAGGTACTTCAAGAACGCATAGTTTAGGATAACATTATATAATTTGCAGATAGGGATTTTCTTGTAGTATTGTGAAATGTTTGGCAAGCAAGAGCTAAAGCCCGGCAATTACGCGTTCGTCGTTCAAAAGGACGGGGATTACAACAAGATAGTGATAGGCCGCATCCAGTCGGCCAGCGCGGGCAAGGTTCATGTTGTAGGCACATATATCCGGCCCCAGGGCCTCGCTGAAAGAATCAAAGCTGGCAAGGCAGGCGAAAGAGCAGCCCAGGTTCTGGCCAACCCCGATCCGAACAATTGCATTCTCCTGCTTATTGATAGGGTAGAGACCGGTAGATTTAACGAACAAGTTGACCAGTCAGTTTCCAGAGTAATTTGGATAAACGAAAACAGGTACCTTGTCCTGGATGGCTGGATAAAAGAGAACTTTCCCGAGATATTTTCGTCGGCGTTAGCAGCCGCAACAGAGGAGGAAAGGTCACAGGCCCGCGCGGTGCTACGTGAAAAGATGAATTCACTCTACGAGCGCGACCTTAAGGAACACGTCTACGCGGTTGCGAGAAGCACCAAGCTCCTATAGCAAAATACATAAGGTTGGTTCTTGCTGAATAGAGTGTGTCGTTTTTCGGTCCTCCAAGCGGCCCGAGTTTTGACAAGAAAAAGTATGAGCACCTGACGCTCAGCATAAGACAGACTGTGCTCGAGAAAGCTCACAACCGGTGCCACAAATGCAGCACAAAGTTCAGTCCTAGCGTCCAGCCGCAGTTTGAGCATATCAACGGCTCTTTGAAGGATAACCGCCCGGCGAACCTAAGAGCTCTGTGCCCCCAATGCTATAAGGACGTGGAAAGGAAAGAGCAGGCAAAGAAGAGCATTCTTGGCAAGGTCTTCAAGCGGATACCGGTGGATCTCAGCAAGTAAATTTCCAGTGAGTCTATTCAGAATAGTCTAAATATTGACTGGGTCAATAAAGTCATTGATGGGCACCATTGTGATGCAGCTGGTATGTGACACTTGTGGCAGAGTGGTGCTGGAAAAGCCTGGATCTCAGCATCTTGATGAAGAAAAGTTTCCGATAAGTAAGGATGAAGCGGAAAAACTGGACAAAGAACACAGAGGACATGAATGTCACATAGAGGCTGTAGAGAAGGAACATTAGCTCTATAACAATTGGAAAAGACATCGCGTGCCAAAAATGACTTGATCGTTAATTCGTGGCGTTGCCGGATCTGAGGACTTTTTTTTCTCGATGACGCTGCGAGTTGAACTCCCGGGTCTTGTACGATGGGACGTATTTCTGACGCAAAGCCTTAGTAACACGTTGCTCTAGCTATCGATCGAGACTATGCTTCTAAAAGAGGTGGAAAAGTTAGAGGTTACCTGCATAGTTGACAATAGTGTTGATGTACTCTTGCCAAGTACTGAGGTAGCTCGCCGACCAATCCTAGCGAAGAACTGGTATGACAAACCGCTGATTGCGGAGCACGGCTTTTGCGCAGCTTTAACCTTGCATGTTGAAGGAGTAAAGCACACAGTGTTACTTGATTCTGGGCTAGACCCACTCGCTGCTTCTCACAATGTCGAAGCACTTGGATTTGACCTGTCTTCTTGCGAGTTGCTAGTTTCTAGTCATGGGCATGTCGACCATGCAGGAGGCTTGCTCAATATTAGAAGCAAGCTGGACCAGACACAGCGAACACCGTTGGTTGTCCACGAGCATGCCTTTAGAAATAGATCGGTCAAGTTTCAAGATGGTCGAACAATAGAACTACCGGCTCCCAAGAGATCTCTTTTGACTGCTGCAAGGTACGAAATTATTGAAAAGAATTCACATAGTTCATGGATCGGTGATAGACTCTTGGTAACAGGCGAGATCCCAAGGACCAATAATTTCGAAAAAGGCTTTCCCAACCACTATTCGGAAGTTGATGATGGAGAAATGGAAGCTGACCCTCTGATCATAGATGATCAAGCTATTGTCATAAATGTCAGAAATAAGGGTCTAGTCATTCTCACTGGGTGCGGACACGCGGGAATAATAAACACCCTGAATTATGCGAGAGAGCTAGCTAGTGAAGACAGAATTTACTCTGTTATCGGAGGGATGCACCTCTCAGGCGGATTGTTTGAGCCAATAATCTCGCGCACTGTTGAGGAACTGCAGAAATTGAACCCCGAATATGTCGTGCCGTGTCATTGTTCTGGCTTGAAAGCTGTGACCCAAATAGCCGCAAAGATGCCTGATGCTTTCATACAGAACAGCGTTGGAACCACCTACGTGTTCTGAGTCAATGGTTCATCAGAAAGATAAGAACAAAGGCAGTTTCTTGCGCTCCGTAATAATGTTTCTTCGGATTCTATAGTTTCAGGCCAAACGAGTCCGCGATTTCCGAAAACTGCTGGTACTTGTGAAGGTAGTCTCTTCCACGCGATGTTATTACGTAGATGCGCTGACCTTCCTGGAGCTGCTCGTCTATCAGTCCTGCCTGGAGCAATCTTGACGCAACGGTGGCGAGTCTTCCGTAGGATAGATTTGCCCTCCTCAAGAGCGATGTCAGATTGACGCCGCTCAATCCCGATTCGTCCGCAATCTGAAGCACGTCACCCACTATCTTCACGCTATTGCGGTAAACGTCGCCCATCGTAGATCCGATCTGAAAACCTAGCTGTCTGTAATAAGCATTGCGTAGGAAGAAAAGTAGACATAACATATAGAAGCAAATACCGGCTCTAATCGTGTTTTCATAACTACGACCTCAATGCAAGAGTGGGGCAATTTCCAAGCCAGAGAATGCCCGCGGCGACCAGTTTCCCTTCTCTAGTCTTGACTTTTATAATACCGTTCCTCGCTATTACTTGTAGTGGGCAGTATCCCGATATCGTGGTTCAAGGACTTTGCCGGCGTGGGTTATCGGTACCATGACGTCCACATGAACGTGTTCCCGCTTTTCAATGACAAGATGTTTGCGTTCAAGCTGTGGAAAAAGAGCATAGAATGGTGGCCTGACGATGGTATTCGACTCAGGTTCGTAGAGCAGGATAACGATTACTGGTTCATACTGTATGGAGGCTCTGACTACAAGCAGGACAACACGGGATTCGTGAGGAGGATGCCACTTTCTGAAAACTACGAGCGCTTCAAGGTGGGCTTCGAAAAAAAAGCCATCTTGCGATTCGGCATTTACAAGGACAGCACCAAGAAGGACACCAAGTACGATCTAGAGGTTCTAAAAAAGTCAAAATCAGTATACGACATTACTTTTGTGAAGTATTCAGAGCTTTCACCTGACAGCATTGAATGGAAATGCATTCAGGAAAACAGCCAAGATGAAAAGAAAGTTTAGCTGCGTGCAGGGCTGCTCTGACTGCTGCATCTACCGCGAATATTATCCCTCAGTTCATTACGGCAAGATAGGAGTTCTTGTTCTCCCAGATGAAAAGCCTGCGCTGGAGTCCCTTGCGACCGAGAGGAACATCGAACTAAAGATCTTGCCAAGACTTGCAAGTGGCACCGATTCGCCCGATACCATAATCGCCTATCAGATGATGGGCAAGCACGACGATGGCGACCTGTGTCCGTTCCTTGACGTGGAGGGCACTGCCACATCTCCGCACGGAGGCTTTCGGTGCGGGATTTACGATGAGAGGCCGCTCGCATGCAGGGCCTATCCGGTCATCGATTGCACGGAGAATGCACGCCTCGACGAGCACTGTCAGTTCTGCAAACAATTCTCTACGACTCAGGCAAACGTTTCAGGCCTAGAGGATGAAATTGCTGCGCTCGGCAGGATCAAGGAGGAGGTCAAGGGCGACGGCGCTACTCACATTTGGCGCTATGCGACTGCCACTGGAAAAATCCAGGATAAGAGCAAGATGGCGCCCGAAGGATGGATCAGGGAGGAATGAAGCCGTGCTTCCGGTACAGAACCTGTCCAGCTCTCTTCACCAGCACTATCCTGCTCTGCGGAATCACTTCAAAATTTTCAGAGAGCTTTATGAATTCTCGGATGGGGACTTCGGCAATTTCGCTAAAATCACGATAACTCACAGAATAAAGATCCGGATCGTCTCCTGAGTGTAACGCCCTGCTAAAGATTTCTTCGAGTCGACCTTTCCTTGCCAACAGTCTGTAGGTAGTGTGGACGATATATCAGGTTGAGCCAACGACACCATGTCATGAAGCCGATAAATACTAGCTGGAGACAGGCTTGAAATTCATCAGGCCGCCGGCTTCAACGATTTTTGCCACAAGTTCCGGAAAGGGCTTCATTGCGTACTGCTCGTTTCTTGTCAGGTTCGTTATCGCGTTGTGCCCGAGGTCAATTTCGAGCTCGTCGCCATCAGAGATCTTTTTGAATGCATCTTTGCCCACTTCGATCGGAAGCAAATAGCCTCCGTCAACCGCGTTCCTGTAGAATATCCTGGCAAACGAAGGCGCCAGAATCGCTTTGATACCGGTCTGCGAGAGAGCTATCGGCGCGTGTTCCCGGCTAGAGCCGCAGCCAAAGTTGGCACCCGTGACTAGAAAGTCCCCCTGTGATACCTTTTCGGGAAATTTGGGATCGATGCCTTCCATCGCGTGTTTCGCCAGCTCTTTGTGGTCGTGGATCTTTAGGTAGGGCCCGGGAATTATGACGTCCGTGTCGATGTTGTCCCTGTCGTACTTGTGCACTTTGCCCTTCAGTGTCTTGTTCAATTTCTTGTCACGTCCCTTGGATCGGTTATCCTGCCGGTGATAGCCGACGCGGCCACAACCATCGGCGACGCTAGGTAAGTTTGAGATTCCACGTGGCCCATCCTTCCAGGAAAGTTCCGGTTGGTGGTGCTGACGCAGACTTCGCCTTTGCCAAGCACCCCCATGTGGGCTCCGCAGCAGGCCCCGCAGGTTGGCGGCCCGACCACTGCACCTGCCTCCATGAATATGTTGATCAGGCCTTCCCTGAGGGCCTTCATGTAGATTGATTGAGCAGCCGGCAATACTTCAGTCCTAATCTTGACATGCTTGCCTTTGAGGACCTTGGCTGCCTCGCGCAGGTCTTCCAGTTTTGCGCCCGTGCATGAACCGATGTACGCCTTGTCCAGCTCTGTTCCTTGCAATTCTCGGGCAGCGGCGATGTTTCCTGGCGAGAAAGGCTTTGCAACTGTCGGCTCTATCTTTTCAATTTCGTAGGTAAAGACTTCAGAATATTCTGCGTCTGAATCGCCGTGAGCTGGCGAGTATGGGGCATCCGTCCTCTCGCGGAGGTATGCGTACGTGGTCTCGTCTGGTTCTATTATGCCGTTCTTGGCTCCCGCCTCTGTTGTCATGTTAGTCAGCGTGAGCCGTTCTTCCATGATTAGCTGCTTGACAACGCTTCCTGCAAATTGCATGGTCCGATAGTTTGCACCGTCGGTGCCGATGTCGCCGATTACCTGTAGAATGATGTCTTTGGCCATCAAGTAATCCGGCATGTTGCCTTCAATCCGAAACATCATTGTCTCCGGCACCTTGAACCAGATCTGACCGTTCATCAAGACATACGCGACATCGGTGTGGCCCAGGCCAGCGGCAAAGGCACCCATTGCGCCTGTGGTGTTGGTGTGCGAGTCCCCTCCAACGTATACTTCACCGGGAAGTACCATTGCCTCTTCGTGAGAGAGCGTGTGACAGATTCCGTACTGGCCAAGCCCGTACTTGAAGTGTTTTTTGATGCCGAATTTTTTCGTGAAATTAGAAAGCGCGATGACGTTTTCCGCGGAAACGCGGTCAGCTGCAGGAACGAAATGGTCTTCCGTGACCCAAACCCTGTCAGGATCCCAGATGCGATCTACCTTTACTCCTTTCTTCTCCCATTCGCTAAAAACCTTGATGACGCCCGGTCCAGAGACATCGTGCATCATTACTCTATCCACCTTGCTGAATATGACATCGCCTGGCGAAAGCCGCTCCTTGCCGGAAGCCCTGGCGAGTATCTTCTCTGTGATCGTCATACCTGCCGTCAAAACAAATTCACGTTTACGAGACAATTTGGCCCTGTGACGGATTAAAACCTTTGGACATGAGGGGAGAAAGAAAAAATGATAGCGTATTCTATCTTGCTGCTGCTTGGCCATAGAAATCCTGCCGATACGGGTCGAGGTACAGAAACAAAAGTTCGACCTCTTTGCGAGCCTTAGCCGGTTCCAGTACCGACCTGACGATGTCCTGATAGTCTCCAGCAAGTTCGTGTCCATGAGCGAAGGTGTCGTTGTAAAACTTGCTGACGTTAAACCCAGCAAGAAAGCAAAGGCTCTCGCCAGGAAATTTGACATGGACGCAGGAATCGCCGAGCTGGTTCTCAGGGAAGCGCAATATGTGGTAAAGGGTGTTCCTGGCTTTCTCCTGACCATAAGGGACGGTATGATAGCGCCTAATGCAGGCATTGACAGGTCGAATGTCCCGGCAGGCTATGCCATCCTCTATCCGCGGCGCCCTTTTGCAAGTGCAGAGAAGTTGAGGCAGAAATTCAGGCAAGAGCTCGGCCTGCGGCTGGGCGTCGTCATCGCGGACAGCCGCCTCATGCCGACTCGAATTGGAACGACAGGAGTCGCTATAGCATGTGCGGGCTTTGAACCGGTCGAGGATCTGAGAGGAAAGCGAGATCTCTTTGGAAACGTACTCCGCGTCACTCTCAAGGCAGTCGCGGACGGACTAGCCACCATGGGTGTGGCGGTGATGGGCGAGAGCAACGAGTCCACCCCCGCTGCAGTCGTGAGAGGAGCAAATGTCGCCTGGTCAGAGAAAAAGTTCTCATGGAAGGACATGGCAGTAGGCCCGTCTAAAGATATCTATCTTAGAGGGATAAAATCTATAGTCTAGGTGTCGCTGCTTTTCCATCGCTACATAGAGTTTTAATATGCCCCGAATGAATCCGGTTGCAGCTCGATGTCCGAGTTCCTCACCAGCTACCCAAAGACATTCAACATCGTCAAGGGATTCCAGGACTTTATCCACAAGGAGGAGATCGAGCTCGACCACCTGAGCCTTATGGTCAAAATAAAGAAAGACGAGATAATCAACGCTCTTGTTTCCGAAGGATTCAGGCGAGTAAAGCTGGAAAACAAAAAGCCTTTGCAGATCGGCCACGGCTTTGCAAAGAGGCTGACGAAGCCCTGGGAAATGCATGTGAGGCTGCTTGAAGTGCAGCAGGGGCTTATTGCCATCCAGGCCGAAGTCGAGATATCAAGAAAATATATACAGCACATCCGTTCCGTAAGGTCGCCTGTTATTTACGAGATAGAGTCCATCCTGAAAAAGCATAGCATAGAGTACAAGATATGGAATGCCAAGGTGCGCCGGTACATCACCAGTATCATCGACAACCACCAGATCACCCTTAACGCGCCAAAGATGCCCCCGATACCCTGGAAACACATGGCAGGATCAGCCGTCTTGCTTTCGATAGTCTACCTGCTAAAGTTTGTACAGATCCTTTAGAAGACTTTATTTCTCGAGTTCAGTTTCATCTATCGCAGGTGTCAACCGCCAAATTCCGGTACTATGGCATCTCTCCCTGGGAAATTGAAATCCTCTATGACACGCTGAATAGATCGTTTGAAGTTGAAGAAGAGCAGATCCAGCCTGACGACCCACAGTACGTCAGCATGATAGAGATTGCGTTCCCTATGCCCTACGACGATGGATTTTTCCGCACCTTTACGATGGATAGCTGGTTCAAGGTCAGAGGCGTGATAAAAGACATAAAGAGGAGACGCGGGAAGAAAGGACTGAAAGCCTTCATCAGATTTGAAGGCACAGGCGAACTGCCTGCCGTAGTATTTCCGCTGTTGAACAAGGGAGACCGGCAATTTGAAATGGGCATAGAAAAGCTAGAGTACCTGGTTGACATTGTGCCAGTCCAGCTGAAATCGATCCCCGATGGAACCAGGGAAGTATGGTTCTCGTTTGACGAGGTCAGCTACAAGTGGGGCCCTTCGGTCGCCAAGGGAGCCGATGATGTGAATTACATTTTCAAAAACGGCGAATGGAAAGCGAAATGATCACTTTAGCTGGTCTATTACGGGAGAATCGTGAACTGCCTTGCTGAGTTCCCTGTACTTTTTATCCATGTAGGCAAGAGACTCGGCGAGCTTTTTGGACTTGCCGTACTTGAACCTCACCAGCTCGCGGTGGCGCCAGAAATGCTTGCCCTCTGAAATTGATACTGTAGTAAAATAGTCGGGTCCCTTTAACCCATCGGGCAGTTTGACGTTGTATGGCAACAGGTACTCGACGCTGAACCATTCATCTCCGTCTGGGTAATCGTTGCCTGTAATAATGTCAAAATAGAGATGTAGTATATCCTCGGTGGTAAGCCCATCTTCGGAAATGTTTGGATGCTTTACACTTGACTTGTGGTACTCTATCTTTAAAAGCTCGGGCTCAAAGTAAGCCTTGATTATTGCGCGGCGCATGACTTCGTTTGCCTCCTTAAGGTTCAAAGATGCTACCTCAATGCACAGTGAATATTATATAATCTTTTGAAGGTAAGCTGAAATTTTGAAAAGGAGACGGCAGGCATCATTCCTGTTATTGATTAATATATTGTGCTTGCTTTTGGGTATGACGGGCGGGGGTCGCCTAGCCTGG
>DADA01000084.1 GCA_002494895.1 Nitrososphaera sp. UBA210 | reverse complement strand
TAACACTAAAGATAAGCAGCGGCAAGAGCGGCCTTACAACCGCTTTCGAATTTCCCCATGGTGAAACCAGGGTGAACGTGATGGTAAGCGACATTGGAGATAATGCCAATTTTGGCCCGGATAGGATAAGCTCTGAATCCGACAAGTCGATCCTGAAAAATGCGGATGCAGTCATGGTAGTGAACTGGGCAAGCAACGGCAGAGGAACAGAACTAGCAGAATTTTCATTCAGAAATTCTCCAAGCGCCTTTCATTTCATCGACCCCGCCGATGTTGATACAAGGAAGCATGAATTCAGGGACTCGCTTGCAAGACTAGCCAGCATGACAGACTCGCTGGGCATGAACGAAAATGAGTGCAATTCAGTTGCAGATGCATTAGCCCTGGGCAGGCTGCTTGGCGCAGGTTACAGTGCCAAAGATGTCAAGGCAGCCGCGAAAAAGTTGTCCGACAAGATAGGAATCAGTGTCGACCTACACACCAAGGCCGGCGCCGCCTGGTCGAATGGCAAGGAAAGCGAGTTTGTGCATGCGATCAAGGTGGACGCCAAGACCCTCACTGGCGCCGGCGATGCCTGGGACGCGGCTGATGTCCTGGGGTATCTGGCGGGACTAGATCCTCAGGAACGCCTCCTATTTGCCAATTGCTGCGCGTCTCTTTACGTCAGAGACGGAAACGCCGAGCCACCGTCACTTAACAACGCATTCGAGCTGGTTGAACGGGTCCAGTAGCTAGGCATACTTTGTTGCATCAAACGGATCCTTTACGGAATTCAGCATATAGAGCATCTTTTGGATGTACCTCTGCTTTGAAGGGACTTCGCCAAGCTTGCGCTCATAAAAATCGATAAGATGATTCAGAAGGCACTCCCTTTCGTGGCTGTTCGCATCCTCGGGGAGGTTTTCGACTATCATCTGATACCAGTACCGCACCAGCGCATCTTCCCCGCTCTTTTCTTCAAGTTCTACAAGAAATGCAAAGCTAGAGTGACACCTGCGGCAAAGCCCATGGTGTGCTTCCGCATACGACCTGGATGTCAGGTGACCGCATCTCGCTTTCAATCTCATCTACTAATTCACTAAAAGGATATTTGAACGCTGGTAGGTAGTCATATTAAATGACACCGAGCATGAAGATCGAACCGGATGACGCAGTCAGGGTTATCGACACGGTAGCAAAGAATCTGGTTGGAGTGGCAAAAAACAAGTCGAACTTTGAAAGGTTGCCAGACACGTTCTGGGGGTATTTTGCGAGGGGACACGACGCCAAGGGGAGCTTTGCAGTGATCCTGACCTATTCTGAAAAGACCGAGGATGTGGATAGATTGATAGGGATGTATGAAGAGTGGGTTGCCAAGAGTAAGGCTAGGTGACCTGCTCGACTATCCATTCGTGAAATCTGGTTATGGCAAAATCTTCAGATCGTTTTACAAATGCCGGATCTTTTACGCGCCATTGGTCTTGGGGGATGCCATCAAAGAATTCCTGCATGCAGAGGATAAATCGAAAGCGCAAGTTGCGCGGGTTCTCTGTCAGCCCGTGGCGACGCATAATGTCCGATACCCTTCCAAATACTGCGTCATAGTCGCGCTTGAACGGTTCCGTTCTGAACGTCTCCTCGAGGATTGACGTTATCAAGTCCAGATCGCCGCGAAGGGTGATCACGCTTTTATCGCCAATTCCGGGTATTCCAGCCTTCAAGATCATGCCGCACCGACGCTAGCTCACGCATTCAAAAGCATCCCCGCCTGTTTCACTGACAGAATGAATATACCCGACTGTCGTGTAATTTCCAAATTTTGCTGTGATCCGTTCATCCGTGACACCGGTCATCCTCTATTCTTTTCAGTCGTTGGTATAAATTCTGTCTGCCCGCAAAAATTCACTTGTTACGCTGTTGAAAAAGCTGCATGGCCTTGCTGTGATCGTAGATGCCGAATTTGTTGTACCATATCAGCGCCGCGGTGAAGGCGAGGTTGCCCGCACTGTAAAGGGGGAAAATGATCCAGCTCAGGTCAAAGATTTCAAGGAGCGACACGTGCGAGAAAAGAATGTCCGCTCCGGCAATTAGTATTAGCGCAACCGATACGAACAGCCAGGGGGTATACGTAAGGAGCCCGTGCCGCAACGTCAGTAGCAGCAGAACTGATGGCACAATGAGGACAGCATCGCCTATGGGATAGACGAGTCGCACCATCAGTAAAGGTTCGCTTTGCATGCTGCCTTCCAATGAATTCAAGACAGAGTAAGTGGTGCTCGCAATCAATATCGACACACCTGCAAGCACAAAAATCAGATGGCGCCTGCTTACCGCATATCCGAAGAACCTATAGGTCTTGAAGACGTAATATCCAAAGAAAGCATAAAGGGCGAGCCACGGTGCTTCTGCAATCGATACTGTAGATGGAGCGGAGCCGACTATTACGTTGTCATAGGTCCAGATCATTTCTCCAGCAAACCAGCAAATGAGACCCGCTGCCAGTGCAACGTATGTTTTACCGTAAAGCCCGCTTATCCTATGCTTTAGCGCCACTACTAGCGCTGCTGACGCTGCAATACCCGCAGTTATAGTGACAGAAACCGGTGTGTTAAACACCTTGTCATTAGGGTTAGAGACGGTCGCTGCAAAGATGGCTGCTATGCTGGCTGCCAGTATTGCGAGAATTATTCTGCGGATAGCATCTGAATTGGTTGCATCCTGGCGCAGGACAGCCATACCGTTCACGCGAAGGCGCGTTCCTGGCCGCCATTTATCTCGAGCCACTTCAGTATTTTCTGAACCGGGCTGGTCAACTTGCTCTCGTCGAAACCCAGCACCAGCTTGGTTTTGAGCCTGTGGCTTGCGGCTACCATTATTGCACTTGATCCCAATCCGAACAGCTCGTAAAGGACCCTATCGATAGCCCCGACGTCGACGTACTCGGGCCTGAACGATATCCGTCTTGCCTCAAAGGCAGAGATTACGATATTGCGGGTTTCTTCTCCCAGCGATCGCAGAGCGGAATCCAGGGATTCGTAGAGATCCGCATCGGAATGCATTTGGAAAAACTCGTGTCAGCCGCTATTTAATGACCTGCAAGTAGTACGTATTACGGATGCACTACTTAGGACCAAGTCAAACGGCTTCAGACGGGCAGGGTGGCGATAATCTTTGAACTGGATTCGATGTTTTTTGCACGCCATTTTTCCGGCGTCTGTAATCCTGGACTACTTACAACGCTAGAAAAAGTCTCCGCACCCTCTCAATGGTTGACCTCTGTGAAGATTCTTGTAGCGGAGGACGAGACGAATATCGCATGGCAGTACAAGGCAGCTCTAGAGGCAAGAGGACATCGCGTTGTTTTGGAGGAAAACGGACAGGATTGCATCGACACTTACAAACTAGCCAGCTCGCGCCACCTTTATGGAAAAGCCAGTCAAAAAAAGTCAACGCCATTTGACGTTGTCATTCTGGATTATCGAATGCCGAAAAAAGACGGTCTCCAGGTTGCAAAGGAAATACTTGCGTTGAGCCCCAAGCAGCGAATAGTCTTCGCGTCCGCATATGTCATAGAGACACTGGCTGAATCGGTAAAGCAGCTCGGACAGGTAGTCGAGCTGCTGCAAAAGCCATTTGACATGGATTCATTCACAAGTGCGATTGAAGACAGGGGCATTTATGAGGAACTGGAGAAGATCAACGTAGAGGTGTCTAACCTCAAGAAGTCCAACATGACACATTCTCAACTAGTTGAGCTGCTTGCCGAGATAAAGAACCTAGAAAAAGAGATCCGTGGCCAATAACATTCTGCAACGCAATATAGAACAGCGAATTGCAACTGCGGATCTGGCCATTCTGGATGAGCATGTGACAAAGAAAAAAATTAGAAAGCCTGAAACAGGCTAAACTTGGCGAGTCCAGAAACATAAGTCAGCGCTTAAAAGAAAAATCATTGCGCAATACGCGCGATTCTACTTCCTTGCTGGTTTCTTCTTGCTTTTGGCTTTCTTTTTTGCTGCCACGAATTCATGATTGCAGATCCTGATATTTAACAATAGCTGAACTGTTCGCGAATTTTTTGCGGCTGAATGATCTAGAGTGCGATCATGATCTAATCGGACCTTTCGGGCTGCCGCTCTATTTCTGATGGAGCGCGGACTTTTCTTACGAACGCTCGGGTGGGACCGGGGCATGCTTGCAATCCGCGGATTGCAAGCATCCAGTTTCGCTCTGATCCCGCGAGAGCTGAGTCGCATGTGCCCGCTGCCAATCTTGTTGACGCAATGACCTCGACTTCCATTGATATTAAGCGGACTGTAGGCGGGCATACCCAGATCACCTTAAATTTCAGATGTGCGCTCTCTGTTCATACTTGAGGAAGAGCATAGCGGCATTCACTTTCATAACGTTTCTGGTTCTAGCTTCTCCTCTTTCTCTCTTGCACCACCGTGACTTTCAGGCAAGTGCAGTCACGACCAGCGAAAATGAAAGCAGTATATCTATTCCGAGTATCTCAACCAGGTATGATCAGGATTTCGCGACGTTCCACATTTTCGGTGAAGTGCGCAACAACCTGGAACAGCCGGTGGCGAACTTGACACTAGATGTTACCTTCCTTGATTCCTATGGGAATGTGAGTGGCACCCTCTCTGGGTATCCGTACCTGCGTTTTCTCCGGCAGGAAGAGAAATCCGCGTTTGACATCGTGGCGCGCGGAGACGCTGCGGCGTCGCTTATGAACTTCTCCTATTACAAGATATCAAGATCATGGGATGTGGTTTTGGAACCCAAACCCGATCTCTTGAAGCTTGATGTTGAGAGTCTGCTAATCGATTCGTGTGACTACTACCGCATCGAGGGATTCGTTACCAACCTCGGGAAGGATCGAACTTCAGACATTAGCATTTCCGCGGCGTTCTACAATAAAGAGAATCAGGTTGTGGCAACGGCTCTCACCATGGTAAGCGAGAGCCTCGACGCGACAAAGCGCTCACCCTTCGCACTCGTATTGGACAAATTGTCACTGCCACATTTTGCCTACTACTCATTAAACGTCCAGAGCCCAGACTATTCCTCCGTCGTACAAAAAGAAGAAGGGGACGATTCAGATGATGAATCAGATGATGCTGATACCTTTACTTCGTTGCTTCCCTCCAAAGACATCACAATTTTCACGGAACCTGCAGTTTACGGACCTGAGACGACCGAAATAGCTATCGCTGGCAAGATAAGTTTCGATGGCGAATTCGAATGGCAGCCCGGCTCACTGGTGCTTATCAAGGTGATTACTGGTTCGGGGCTGGTTCCCTATCTTGCGACAGCACCGGTGGCACAGAACGGCAGTTTCACAAGGGTGCTTTATTTCCCAGTAGATGAGAATGCTCAGGGTCAGGTCTTCAAGTTGAGAGCAGAATTCGGTGGAAGCTTTGCGGAGAATACCTTCTCTGTCGGGTATGCTAACACCGGTGAATCCTCACCGGGATGCAAGGAAACGGAACCTGTGAAGGTGTCTCAGCTGAGTATTTCCTCCGGTCAGTCTTCCGACACCGCCGACCTGCTTTCAGGGAAGGAAATCAGGCTCGGTTCGACCGCCATGCTATCAACCATAGCCGAGAACAAGCTCAGCAGGCAGCAGAACATCGTCGTCATTTTCGAGGTTTTCGACGAGCGGAATGTGGTAGTATTCCTTCATGTTGGCAACTGGACAGTAGAACCAAACAATGATTCAAAGGGGGAAGTTCCATGGACGCCGCAGCGTGAAGGAACGTTCCGCATCAAGTCATTTGCCTTTTCCAATCCAGATCAGCCGGTGCTCCTTTCGTCTGCCGCTCCGTTATCAGTGATTGTCTCTGATGAAACGTAGCGTGATGTAAGCATCTCAGCTATGGTCCAATTTTCGGCTGGGTCTAGTTCGACACTTTCACATTCCTGCAGACCGTGAATGGAAAAATGTCCCCACCGTTCATCTCTGTATCGCCGGATAGGCATGCCGTCTTGTCGCCGACATTTAGCCCTAGATCGCCCGTTCTATAGTACCCCAAGAGATCTGTAAAGCCATCCGAGTTCACGTCAATGAATTCGATTGATGTAGCTTCTGCAAGACCCGGGCCGAAACGAAGACTGTCTTCATCCACGTTATCTGAAGCGTCCATGTCGCCGCTGCCAAGGATTGCCACAGGAATTAAAGCATCCGGCTGGCTCAATTTGATATTATTGGGATATACGTTTGGCACTACGTCTACGTCAACAGGAATCACGGTTATTGTGACCGAGGCAGGAGCGCTCTGTAACGAATTGTCGGCTACGACAAGCTCAAAAGTCACGGTCATAGCAGATTCAACCTCGGGAGCAACAAAGCTCAGAAAGGCAGAGTCCTCGCCAGCCAGAGATACATCCGGACCTGCCGCCTGGGACCACGAATATGTTAAGATGTCTCCATTCGGACTATAACTTTTGCTTCCATCCAGTGTCATTTCAATACCAGGTATCGTGCTGATAGACGGCCCTGCATCAGCAATCGGTTGTCCCTCATCTGCACCACCGTCACTTTCAGAGACTGGGTGCGCAGAGGGCGATGAACCTCCGCCATTCCCGACTATGAGCCTGATTAGTTCCGGCGGACTGGTGGATCTTCCATCATTCACAGTGTATGCCATCATGTCGAGACCTGAGAATTTGTAATGCGGCGTATAGACTACTCTGCCAGAATCAACGTCTATGGTGCTATCGCCAAACGTGGTGTTGGTGACTACCCCAAATTTCAGACTGTCATCATCTTCGTCATAGCCCTCTAGATAGAACGCCAACTGTCCGTTCTCGCCAACCTCGTATTCGTTCGAGTATGCGATGGGATCGTCATTGGTTTGACGTATCCAGACCGTTACGGTTCCTTCGTGAGACAAGCCGTCACCATCTGTTGCAGCATAATGGAATACATCGGACTTTTCATAGTCGGCTGGCAGGGAGATCTGGAACGGCATGTAGATGATAGTATTGTCATGATTGATCGTAACTCGGCCAAAAGTGGGCTCTGAGACGTTGAGAATAGTCATAGCGCCGTCCCAGCCTAGATGGGCCTTGTCGTTATTGAGGACATTAATGGAAACTATGTCCTCTTCTTCTATCTGGACAATGTCATCAAAAGGTGTTGGACCGAAGGAGGGAGACGCCGATTCTTCATACCCTGGGTCGTAGTAT
The DNA here is from genome assembly GCA_002494895.1 of Nitrososphaera sp. UBA210. GTDB lineage: Archaea > Thermoproteota > Nitrososphaeria > Nitrososphaerales > Nitrososphaeraceae > Nitrososphaera. The sequence continues at coordinate 5,078 of DADA01000084.1, read as the reverse complement.
TCCGAATTTTCCTCATAGTCATAATAGTCGTCATAGTATTCTTCATCAGAACTGGAATCGTAATCAGGATCGTCTTGTTGGGCAAAGGCGCCTATCGGATACGAAAGGCTTGAGCCCGACCAGATCAAGAGCGAACCCAGCAACAGCAGGAGAACACGAACGGGGCCCTTTGTCAAATCGCGGATCACCCCCTTCTCATACTTTGCGCTCGGCGCAGAGTCACGAGATCTCCTATTGCTGACCTTCCGGTTGCTTCGCAATGTTACAGAAATAGAATCCCGCGCAAATCACATATCGTATTTTGTATGTAGCTGATGGTAATGACAGATTGTTGAATGATCGGATCGTGCCGCTGAACCGCAACCAGACTATTGAACAGAATTCCTATCGCGTTTGAGACGGCGTTTCTCAGATTCTATTTCTTGCGCGATACCTTTGAGCTTCCGAAATAGCCGATTGCCATAGTCGTTGCAATGGCTGTCATGAGTGCAATCGCAGGCAAAGCGCCGAATTCCGGGATCACTTTAGTGCCTGTGATGGTTATTAGATCCGTACCCTTCTCAAAGTCCATAGTGAGAACTCTAAGCCTGTCAGTGCTGTTTTCTTCGCTGAACGGCAAGCTGGCCAGGGTGCCGTTCGCATAAATGGCAGATACAATGTATTGTGTGTCACTACCATTCTGGCTGAGCGAGTCTATCAGCCTCCTTGGTATTTCCAGAACTAGGGTTCCGTTCTCGGTCGAAAAAATCTCAATGGTCAGCGTCTTGGTCTGATTGTTAAGGCTCATCCGATCGATGGCCTCGGTGCCCATGAGCTTGTACCTGACGTTGTGGATGTGCTCGTCGATCTCCAGCTTGTAGGTCCCAGAGATGACGGGAACGCCATCATCATCGTCTACCACAACCACCGAATTCTTCACCTCGAAAGTTGTTCTTGCCTCCTTCCCATCGTACGTGACCAGAATTTCATAAATGCCGGGATCCGTGTCATGATCGGGAATAATCTGGTGGGCGAAAGTATAGTTCTGGTTCACATTGACCTCTGCATACTTTAGCAGGATGCCAGAATCTGAGAAGAGGTGCACGGCTACGTTGTGCGAACCCAGTTCGGCCACTTTTCCGAGCACCCTGATTGGCTGGCTGGGGCTAAACGACGGCATGTTGGTTTTCACCGTCAAAGGCATGGCCGGCTCCTTCATACTAAATGTTGCAATCCCCCTGTGGTCATCATATTCCGCTACCGCTTGCCATCCACCATAGCTTGCAGCCTTTGCGCCGAAGAATTCCAGTTGAAATACATACGAGCCATTGCTGCTGGTCTCGACCTGTCCTGTCTTGTACACCTGGCCATTTTGGTTCGTTACAATGATGGATACAACTTTACCTCCGTTGCCCGATGCTACTGATTCGTCCAGCTCGCCGCTGATCACGGCCATATCACCCGGGAAAAATGAGCCCTTGTCCGTCTTGATGGTGACCGGGGAAGGAACCACATCAAATGTCATTGCCGTCCTGTGCCCTCCATGGTACCTGATGTCAACTGTCCATTCACCGTACGTTACCCTGGATCCTTCCAGGGAGATCGTGTGACTGAATTCCCTCTTGTCAAGCAAAACCAGCAGGCTTTCAAAGACGTTTCCCTTTGCATTTCTTATGGTCATGACTACCCGCTCCTCACCTGGCTCTTCGTTATAGATCGTTCCCGCTATGGTTACCTGTTGCCCACTTTCGAAAGTGATGTCGCCGCTACTGCTGCCGTCTATCTCGACATCAAAAAAGGGATCCTTTACAACAAAAGTCGAATTTGCAACCAAGTCAGAATAGGCCACCTCGACCATCCACTTGCCTCCTGTCACGGTTTCGGGATCGAGCAGCAAGGTCGCGCTATAAGTTCCATCCAGCTTGGGGACGATCGGAGATGAAGTGATGCTATTCCTGTCCGGCTTGATCCATTTTACGATGACGTTCTCGCTGCCTACAAGCTGGACGACTTTTCCTGACACTCTTACTGTTTCCTCCAGATCATATTCGTCGTCGTTTGTCCTTACAGTAAGCGCGTCTTCTTGGGCTGCCGCTGGAGCGAGAATGTTTGGAACTAGGGCGGACAGTATAATCAATAGTTGCAGTGATAGAACCTTGGCTATCACAGCTCGGAATTAGCCAATGAGTATTATTAGTGGTTTCTGACAATTCTGCTACTTATCAGATGTTACATAATTCACGAGCAATATCATTGCCTCGATCTAGAACGTGATGGAAAAGTGCGGGGGGTGGGATTCGAACCCACGAATCCCTAAGGAACAGGGTTATAGGATCCCGAGCATAGCCCGGCTCATTCTAAGCTTCGCACTCTATAAAAGAGACCTGCGCCGTTGACCGGGCTTGGCAACCCCCGCTTAACTTGCAAGAACTACCAGCCAAATTTATCTATTATTGCGCGGTAACGCCACCATCGCTGAATGTTTTCAACATAGTCTGCACTACATAGTGTTTATCTATTGTCATCCCACATGCATGAAATGAAAATAGATGCAGACTGCGGGCAGCGGCGCTAGGCCGCGTCTTTTTGGCACAAACGGGGTACGCGGAGTCTACGGTCAGGAGCTTACCCACAAAGTTGTCATCGATCTTTGTTATTCGCTTGCCACGCATTTTGGAAAAAGGCCAATAGTAGTTGGAAACGACGGGCGCACTTCCGGCCCTGCACTCTCCAGAGTCGTCAGGTCTACCCTGAACTCCGCAGGTCTTGACGTTGGAAATGCAGGACTTGTGCCAACGCCATGCTTACAATATGCTGCAAAGAAACTAGGCTACAACGGCGGGATAATGATAACGGCTTCTCACAACCCGCCACAGTACAACGGGATCAAACCCACAGCAGCAGACGGAGTAGAGATCTCTAGAGAGGATGAGATGAAGGTGGAAGACATTTACTATTCCCGGACTTTTGATCGGGTTGATGGTTCGGGACAGGATCATCCAGACGACAGCGTGATCGAAAAATACATAGGCGCTGCGCTCGCACTGGTCGATTCTGACAGGATAAGGAAGCGCAAATTCACCGTGGTGATGGACGTGGGAAACGGTGCACAGGCGGTTGTTGCTCCCATCCTGGCGCAAAAGCTCGGCTGCAAAGTGATCGTTATCAATGGCCAGATAGATGGAGGCTTTCCAGGTCGTGGCTCAGAGCCGACACCGGAGAATCTGGAGGCGCTTACCGAAACGGTGAGATCCTCGGGCGCGGATTTTGGTGCCGCCTACGATGGTGACGGTGACAGAAGCATGTTCTGCGACGACAAGGGCGTAGTTCACTGGGGCGACAAGACCGGCGCGCTGCTCGTAAACCATCTCCTGTCGCACAAGCACAAAGGGGCCGAGGTTGTCTGCCCGATCAACACCACGATGCTGCTGTCGATTATCACGGAGCGCGCGGGGTCCAGATTGATCCACACAAAGGTGGGCAGCGTAGAGGTGTCAAGGGAGATGGTCAGGCGAAAAGCGCTTCTCGGGCTGGAGGAAAATGGCGGCTTTATGTACGGCGCGCTGAACCAGGTCAGGGACGGCGCGATGGCGACTGCTTTAGTGCTAGACATGCTAGCTGCTCAAGATGCCTCGTTTTCGGATCTTGTCGCCCAGCTTCCCCGGATGTATCAGTTCAAGACAAAGTTTGTGTGCAAATCACGCGACGTAATTGACGCTGCGGTAAAGGCCTGCATTGAACACGGGAGCCCAAGGAGAGTCGAGACGCTCGATGGAGCCAAGGTCTGGATAGACGAAGCAACCTGGATCATGGTCCGGCCGAGCGGAACTGAGCCACTGATCAGGATGTACGGCGAGTCCACGGACAAGTCGCTGCTGGATTCCAAGGTTGAAGAATACAAGAAACTCGTTCAGTCAAAGATCGCGTAGCCGCAGATAAAGGTATTTAATACGCTTGTTCTTCTACTGAAAACTAAGATGATCCCGATGGGTGATATGAAAATTGAGTAAGCCATATTACGTAAAGTTTGAAGCTTCTAAGGATCTAGTAAATGCAGTTTACGAGGCGGTACGGGTCGCGAAACAAAGTGGCAAGGTGCGCAAGGGCACCAACGAGACCACCAAGGCTATCGAGCGCGGCGTTTCAAAACTCGTCGTTATCGCCGAGGACGTGGAACCACCAGAGGTGGTGGCGCATCTGCCAATCCTTTGCGAAGAGCGCAATGCCGCATTTATCTTTGTGCCAAGCAAGCAGCAGCTCGGCGCGTCTCTTGGGATCGATGTGGGATCAGCGGCGGCCACTATCATTGACGCGGGTGAGGCCCAGCATATCATCGAGCAAGTAATTACCTCCATAAGCGGCCTAAAGGCAAAGAAAGAGTAAGCGAAAGGTGTCTGACGGATGAGCAAGGCAGCCGAAGAAAAGGTCGTTCCCGCTGAAGTCATCCAGGTAGTGGGTAGGACAGGCATTGCAGGCGAAGTCATTCAGGTAAGGGTAAAGGTACTCGAGGGCAAGGACAAGGGCCGGATTCTCACCAGAAATGTCAAGGGAGCGGTGCGCATGAACGACATCCTGATGCTCCGGGAAACAGAGCGCGAGGCGCGCAAGATAAGGTGACAATGGCATGAGCAAGGCAGCATCATCTCTCCGCAATTGCTTTTTCTGCGGTAACCGCATAACCACAGGACACGGCATCATGTTGGTAAGAAATGATGGCCAGGTGCAATGGACCTGCTCCAGCAAGTGCAAGAAGAACCTGCGTGTTCTAAAACGCGACCCTAGGAAATTAAAGTGGACCAGCCGCTATGCCAAGGGCGGCCTGCGCGTCAAAAAGTAGTGCATGGCCGGATGGCGGTAGAACAGACGCTTATCGTTGTAAAGCCTGATGGGTTCAGGCGGCAGCTCACCGGAAGCATATTAGCGCGCTTTGAGAAAAAGGGTTTTCAGATCAAGAAACTGAAGTCGTATGATTTCACCAAAGAAAAGGCACAGGAATTCTATTCAGTGCACAAGGACAAGCCGTTCTTTGGCGAACTCGTTTCATTCATCACTTCAGGCACAGTCGTGGCTTGCGTACTGGAGGGCAACAATGCCGTCGG
>DADA01000058.1 GCA_002494895.1 Nitrososphaera sp. UBA210 | reverse complement strand
CAGTACCCTTGCGAAAAATATCGGTGAATTCGATAGCCAGCCTGAATACGGCAATTGGTCAGGCAAAAGCCGGTGATCATATCATACTTAAGGATGGCATCTATAGTACTTCCGCATCAATTCGCGTTAGTTCGGATGGTACTGCATCGAATCCAATAGTCATTAGAGCAGAATCAGATGGTGGTGTTGAGATGGGCGGCTCTTATGGTTTCAGCGTTACCGGAGCATCCTATGTTGTCGTCAGAGGGTTCAAGTTCACGTACAACCAAGACAGCCATGAAGCAGGATGCGATGACTGCACCAACGTCCGGTTTACATCCAACATCTTTGCTCTAAGAACGACCTCGAATGACAAGTCACACTGGCTTGGTGTAACAGGCACCAGCGCAAACGTTAGAGTCGACCACAACACTTTCCAGAACAAGCCGACTGAAGGGGTATTTCTAATCATAGTCGGCGACAACGGTAGGATGCCTCAAAATACCCATGTGGATCATAACCAATTTAGAGATCATACCTATGGCGGTAGTAACGGCGGCGAATGTGTGAGGATAGGTCATTCTTCACTCGGTCCAGTCGCTGCCAATTCACTATTTGAGTACAACACGTTCGAGCGCTGCAATGGAGATCCAGAAGTTGTGTCAGTCAAGTCATCCAAAAACATCTTCAAACACAATACTTTCAAGAATAACGACGGTTCGCTTGTCTTTAGGCATGGAAGTGGTCACATCGCTGACGGAAACGTATTCGTTGATGGAGCAAATGGGATAAGGGTCTATGGGGCGAATCACAAGATCATCAATAACTATTTCGCTAACAATCCGACGAGTGGAAGTTCGATCAGGGACCCACTCATCATTCCAAGGGGTAGCGTATTAAATGATGCCGCTGTTTCGAATGCGGGCTATTCCCAAGCTCGGAATATCCTAGTCGTTCACAATACGTTCGTTGGCAACCGCATCAACATAGTCATCGGAGCCTTCAGTGGCAACTATCTTCCTGAAGAAATCACAGTAGCTAACAACATTATAACAGGGAGCACGGGCAATCTTGTAACGGTGTCAAGTGGCGACGTTTCGCTCGAGAAGAATATTCTCTATCCGACTGGCTCTGCTTCAGTAGGCAATGTACCTACTAGTGGATATTCTAAGTTGAACTCGCAATTGGTTAGTTCAAATGGCATTTTCCGCCCGAGTTCAACGAGCCCAGCTATCAATGCTGTTCAAGCAACGGAAGCGTATGGAATAACTACTGATATTGACGGTCAGATTAGAACTGGGATGTTTGACATAGGAGCAGATGAGTACCGAGCTACAGACCTTAGCATCGCACTATTATGATAGCGCATTGTAGTCTGCAAAATTCCCACTGACCATTTTTTTCCTATTACAGCAGGCCATATTATTCCAGTAATGTAATGCCAGATTATATCGACATATTAACAAATGTAGAAATGTTCATTATGCATGACTTGGCATCAGTATTCGACACGTGCTTATCATCTACAAGAACTAAATTGCTCTGCAACCACAACCATTTTAAAGGCAATTCGTTTTGAGGAATCTTATGAGCATGGAACCGGTCGCAGCCAAGGCTCACTTGCCGATTCTGTTGATCTCGGTAATGATCGGTTTTTTCACAGTGGTATCATATGACGGTGTTCTTGCTGCAGAGACGCACGAGGTTGGGATACTGAAGGGTTCTTCCACCTTAGCAGACAAATCATACTCTCCAAATCCCATTGAGATTGCAAGTGGAGATTCGATAAGGTTCGTTAACGAAGACTCGGTGCTGCACACCGCAACGAGTGGGGATGGACCTACTGCTACATCCTCCGGCATTTTTGATACTGGATTTTTAGGCCCGAATAGAGCTGCAGAAGTTACTATTAATGACATAGGAGACATTCCGTATTACTGCCAAGCACATCCAACAATGATCGGACTTGTAAAAGTATTGGAGGGATCCACGCCAAATGATCAATACAGCATAGTAGCGACACATGAGGGTCAGGAATTCGAAATTGTAGGTGAGACATCTTCTCCAGCTAAGGCAACAAACGTAACAATCAACCCCGGTATGTCAGTAGTGGTCAAGTTTGATGGATTCGGCGACACAGAGCTTACCCTTCCCACAGCTATGATAGAGGGGATAAATTCCATTGAGACTAGCGATCGAAAGACTGTGTCATTTACGACGACAAATCCATCAGCTTCAGCTACGACCATTAAATTGACAGTTCCGCCAGGAGACGGGTCGATCACGATTATGGGGGCGAGGGTTGTACCAGAATTTTCTATGACAGTGTTGCTTGTCGCAGGATCACTGGCCGGCGTAACTATTGTCGCAATGAAGAGTCGTGGGCGTGGCATGGGATTCTGAGGCGTACTGATAGCAATAGGCTTCACGTGGATCCTCTGGTTTTTGATAGGTCGGGACTTGTGAGATCGTGTGATCATTACCTGTGCGCGAATCTAGCGGGCTCAGAAAATATTTAGCTGCAGGGATAGCAATTTCGCTCGCTGTTGTTATTCTTCTTATGGTCGCATTAGGGACACTGACGCGGTCATTAGATCCGGATCCTGTCGAAGACGAGATGCCAATACCTTTGAGGACAATCAAAGTAAGCTCCATTGCTAGCCTCAAAGCCGCTATTAACTCTTCGATCCCAGGCGATCAAATAGTTGTAACGAATGGTACGTACGCGATTTCAAACCAGATGGTGGTCGAAGCCAGGGGGACTTCGTTAAGGCCGATCGTGATCACTTCAGAAAGCGTCGCCGGAGCTGAAATAACAGGCACAGGTTTATTCCGCCTGGATGGCGCACAGCATGTAATTGTTCGGGGATTCAAGTTTACCTATAGCCAAGACAATACACCTAATCGCGTTGCACTAGTGTGCAACGACTGCGATTACGTTCGCCTTACAAAGAACACATTCGAGTTGAAAACGGCGTATGCCGGACAAAACGATATGGATCAATCGATTCGCTACCACTCTGATTGGGTGAGTATTACTGGATTAAGCTCTAACAATAGGATCGATCATAATGTATTTCAGAACAAGTCAACAAGGGGAGTTTTTCTCATTCTGCTCGGCGAGAATGGAAGGGCGGTTCAGAACACAACCATAGATCACAATCTCTTTCGTGATCATTCTTATGAGCTGGGAAATGGTGGCGAGTCAATTGCAGTGGGCACATCTTCCCTTGGTCCATCACCTAGCAACACGCTGATCGAATACAACCTCTTTGAACGTTGTAATGGCGACACAGAGGTAATAACCGTGAAGTCATCCAACAACATGATTCGCCACAACACTTTCAGAGGCAGCGAGGGCTCTATTACGCTTAGACATGGCAGTGGCAATATAGTAGATGGCAACATCTTTGATGGAGACGGCGGCGTTAGGGCGTATGGTAATGATCATCAAATCATTAACAACTACTTCGCAAACAACTCTGGGCAGATAAGCGCACTGCTCAATCCGATAATCATTGGAAGAGGCACTGTCCATGACGACCTTCCGACCTCAAATGCCGAGTATCCGCAGGCGAGGCATCTCCTGATCGCTCACAACACTCTGGTCAACAACCGCGCTAACATCATGATAGGATACGGTAACGGGAGCTTTTTCCCCGAAGAAATCACTGTGGTGAACAATATCATTATTGGGAGTAACGGCCAGCTTGTGCAGGTGCAAAGTGGCGAAGTTTCATTTAGGAATAACATTATATTTCCTACTGGCTCCGCTGCTGTGGGAAATGTGCCTTCCAGTGGCTATACGTACATAAATCCACAACTGATTGTTTCAAATGGCATATTCCGACCTAGTGCAACGAGCCCAGCTATCAATGCTGTTCAAGCAACGGAAGCGTATGGAATAACTACTGATATTGACGGTCAGATTAGAACTGGGATGTTTGACATAGGTGCTCACGAGCTCAGGTAATCTCGAGGACCAAATCGTTCGGTCATCGATACTCGTCCTCCAGACCACTGCTCAATAGTGCTGGAGCATTCATCCGTTATGCAGCTAATGGGGTCCTTGCGGGATAGTTGGCCGAAGCGAACATCATACTTTAGGTCATCTGGTAGACGGCGGTGTTCGAATCGGTGTCAACTCGAGGGCAAGTTCAGTTCCTCGATTTCTAACGATCTTGCTCACCATATCGAATGTTCTAGCTGCAACATTCTCGCCATAAGGGTTGCTGGTAATCTTGCTTTCCATCATTATCTGAATAACATCAGCCAGCGAATCCTTCCTGTCTAGTGGAAACAAAGTATTGGCCTTCAGCAGAACAGTCTCCCATCTAGCAGTTGAGTGTCTCAGTGTGATGCATGGTTTTCTGAGAATAGTTGATTCTTCCGTCACACCACCCGAATCTGTCATGACCAGATCGCAGTTCTTAAGCAGATAAAGGAATTCCAGATAACCCACAGCGTCGATAGCTATTACATTATCAGGCAGCTTTATCTTATGCCTTGCTAAGTTGTCTCTCGTCCGAGGATGAATTGGAAATACGACCTTCTGTTCTAGGCCGGCAAGGTGCTTCCTTAGCAATCTAAGATTGACAGGATTGTCCACATTCTCCTGCCTGTGCATCGTAAGTAGAAGAAATTTACTCGGGACCCCGGCTACCTTGTGGTCATCGGCAATTCGGGCCATCCTCCTGCAAACATCGACTATTAGGTTTCCAGTCACGAAAACGTTACGAGTTATTCCTTCATAAGATAGGAAGATTCTTGCTAGCTCTGTTGGAGCCAATAAGTAATCAGAGATGGAATCAACGTACATCCTCACTCTCTCTTCCGGAATAGTAGAGTCAAGATCCCTGATTCCAGCCTCAAGATGGATTAATTTCAGACCCAGTTCTTTTGCGGCAAGTGCTCCTGCCATTGTGGAGTAAGTATCACCGTAGACTATGACATACTCGGGTTTCGTTGTCTTCAGGAAATCCGCGATACCTAGTCTCAGGCCGTCCACATCAGAAGTTGAACTTTTGAGATCGTAGTCTGGTTTGACACCCAACTCTTCAAAAAAAACGTCTCTCATATTATCAGAATAGTGCTGTCCTGTATAAAGCAGGGCATGGTCATCGAACCGCCTATTCATCTTCTTTGCAAAATCCGCAAGTTTTATTATTTCAGGACGAGTGCCGGCGA
>DADA01000049.1 GCA_002494895.1 Nitrososphaera sp. UBA210 | reverse complement strand
AAGAAAGCCGCACTCTTGAGAGCGATTGACAATGCGCTAACAGGCATGGGGGATCCTGTAAAGAAGACAGTGATGTGGCATCTGAACAATCAGGGAGTATACATCGGCCACATGAGTATCGACGTTATCAGGCTCTATTCGACACTGGAACAGCTCATCGGTTCTGGCGTAGACGTGGTTTTCAATGAGGTCTACACTGAGCTGGAGAAGCAGCTCACTCCGGACATTCTGACTCGCCTTGATTCCAGATCATGCCGTGATCGCCCGTTGACAAGGATTGAAAAACTCTTGAATGCAGGGGAGAAAAACAGTTGAGTTCGTCTACATTCGATTTCAAAAGGCCGCGTAGAAACTTGATCCTCGCAGCAGTTGCTGCGATTCTAGCAGTGAACGCGGTAATATTGTTCGCACCGGATGTAGAGAGCAGGAACTATTATGGCAACATAACAGGGCCGGTCACAGCGGCAGTTGCTGCGGCATTTTCATTAATAGTTGTAAAGCGACAGGGATTATCCGGAATATTCGGCAGAACCTACGCCGCCCTTGCTATTGGACTTGCTCTGTGGTTCATAGCTGAAGGCCTGTGGACCTACTACACGATCGGACTGCAAGTAGAGGCTCCGTTTCCGTCGCTGGCAGATGTCTTTTGGCTTGCAGGATATGGCCCCCTAGGTTACCATTTATTCGCCACCGCCAGGTTTTACGGCAGAGTCAAGAGGCATACTACAGTAATAGTAAGCGTAGCAGCGGCAATCTTCGCAGCCGCTTATGTCAACAGCATCGTCGATTCGTCAATGTTGTCTGGAGAGAACTCGTACATACCGCTGGCGATCACGATTGTGTATCCGATACTGGACGCCATCATGGTAATTCCCGTAGTTCTCATACTGGTAAACCCCGTACGAGGTCAGCTAACATCGATACCCTGGATCTTTATATCCTGGATTTTCACGACATCGGCAGATGCCATGTTCGGTCAGACCGTTGTAGCAAATCTTGCTGCGGAGGTAACTATCTGGAACCTTCTCTACAATGCTGCCTACATCTGCATGGCTGCCGGCCTGTACTGGTACAACAAGTATTTCATCTTCGATGAAAAGAAGCTGACCGTTGCTTGGCTGAGGGCCAACAGGTGAAATAGCACTGTCTGACGGCCTAATGGCAGGTTTCATGGGCAAGATAATGGATATATCCGCGGACCTGGGAGATCCGGTGTTTCAATCGGCAGTACTCTACTTTGGCTTGGGCGAGGTTCATCTCGATAAGCAAACGTTTTCTGTTCTCGGCATGCTGATAGCATCGGTGATAGAAGAACTGGTCTGATCTCGGCGCAATATTCTTGCATTTCCTCTTAAGCGCTCGTCTCAGGATTCGCTGAAAGAGGAGCGGCAAACGTTTTCCTGTGTCTTGACAGTAGATGAATTTTCAGTGAAATTTGCTGCTCGCTTTCACGATTTTTTTCGCTCGGTCATAAGCTTGATCAATTCGGTGACCTGATTTTCGCTCAGGTTATTCTTTAGAGGTTCTATGACATGGATCATGCGTTCCATCTTGTCTTTCATGCTGGTATCCTCGACAGTATCGGTCAGGACGTCCAGCTCAAAGGGCTTGTGCAAGAGCTCCACCACCTGCCCCAAACTGGACAGCGACTCTATCAGCGCGTCTTTCAGATATGCGGAGGCAAAGATAATGCGCTGGCTCGGATTTATAGAAAAGATCTCTTTGGCCACGCCCAATCCGTCTTTTTTGGGCATTCTGTAATCCAGAATCACCACGTCAAACGGCAGTCTATCCGGGGTTTTGCCGTCTGACTCTGCGGCCGCCTTTCTATACTCAGCCAGGCAGTCTTCGCCGTTGTCCGTTAGGGTCACGACGTGCCCTTTGCTCTCAAGAGCAATCCTGTACGTCTGGGCTATCCCAGGTTCGTCCTCGGCTATCAATACCCTGACGCTGGTCGGGCTTGCCATCTCGTTAAGGTCATTTTCGAACCTCCTGAGCGCGTCGTCAATGTTGTGCCGGAGCTGTTCCAGCTTTTCCCTCGTTGTCTCCTTGATCTTGTGGATGTCGTTCATTGCGTAAACATGGAAGTAGCCGCCTTCCTTTAGGTTCCTGACTTCCTTTGTGCAGATGCGGTGGAGAACCAGTTTTTGAAGCGACCTGAAAACCGTACTCTTTTCCCTCCTCGCTTCGGCCGCAATCTGCTCGAGTGACAAGGGCTGTCTTGACTTCAACAGGACGACAACAAGGTTCAGATCGAGTGGAGTCAGCCCGTAGAGGAATACCAAGAGGCCGCGGACGGTGGAAGTGTCCAACATGAGGGAACCGCTACGGCTGTGCGACATGGTTGTGTGTGGTCTATGCAAAACCGTGATTTAGGATGCATTGTGTAGGGAATTTGACACACAGACGAATATTAGGTCATGTGTGGTAATGGCAATAGGTAACAAAACCATGCAAAACGCAGTAACGACATCAAATCAGAATCGCAAGTCAGGATTCCTGCTCGGCATAGTCTTTGCGGGGCTCCTCGGGATAGCGGCTGTTTCCGTATCAGGTACGGGTGATTTTACAACGACTACTACGGAACAGTCTTCAATCGGAAACGTAATCACGTCAGATACCAGCTTTGTGTTCAACAACGCCGGCGTGTCGGTCGCAACAAACGCCATTTCCGGGACTGCGGCTGCTACAAGCGCGCAGGAAATAACGAGCGGCACGCTGAGGCTGCGAACAAACGACGTGACAAGGGGCGATTTCGTATACTCTATTCGTCTGCTTGAAGCAGTCACGCTATCCAGTGGCACGTGGACTGTAGAGATATTCCAGGACGGCACACAAGTAGGCAACACCATTACAATTACGCAGGCAACTGCACAAGGCGGGACGAACGAAGGCGCAACAATAATCGCAGACATGGGGACATCTCTGCCAACTTCAAACGTATTTGAAGTAAAAGTGGTCAAGACGGCCTAAAAGACATGTGGGGAGTGACGGGCTTGCAAATGATTCCTCTTCCAATCGGCAGGGCAGGAGGAGTCCTTTCTCTTCTTTTTGTATTCTCATCTGCGTTGATGCTACTGGGCTCCGCGCAGATGGGCGAAAGAACCGCATATGCGCAGCAAGCCGATGTTGAAGTCACGATAGACGCCGAGCCCAGAATGTCCTCTATTATGGTCGATGGAGTAATCTACATGCCGTCTCAGCTGCCTGCCACTTTCAGCTGGGAGGAAGACTCTACCCACACCATTGGCATTCCTTC
>DADA01000015.1 GCA_002494895.1 Nitrososphaera sp. UBA210 | reverse complement strand
GCCTCATTCACACCTAACACGGCGAGCGGCACGAAGGTCAGCAGCAACTCTGGGGAATCGCTAACTCCGGATGTGGATGTATCGACAAGCGGTATATTCGTAGTCTGGAGCGACACAAGCGGTGGAACGTCGAGCAAGTTTGATATTCTTATGAAGAAAAGCACTGACGGTGGAACAACGTTCCTCCCGAATACCGCGAACGCAAAGAACATCAGCACGAACTCGGGACACTCGCTTACCCCCAGCCTCGCGGTGGATGGGGATAACGTCTACGTAGCGTGGAGTGACACAACTGGCGGCACATCGGGCAACTTTGACATCCTTTTCAAGAAAAGCACGGATGGAGGAAATAACTTTACACCCAACACTGCCAATGCAAAGAACATCAGTACCACATCTAACCTTTCGGCTACTCCGCGCATAGTGGCATCTAGCGGTAGCATCTACATAGCGTGGAGCGATAACGGGGTGTCGGGCAAGTCCGATATATTTGTGAAAAAGAGTGGAGACGCCGGCGAGAACTTTGAAGCAGCGCAGAACATCAGTGCCAACTCGGGCCATTCAATAACGCCAGCAATTGTTCTGACAGGTCCAGTATTGAACCTAGTATGGGGAGACTTCACGCCGGGCATCACCGGAGACATCATGTATGCCTCCCGCATTGTTTAGTAGGAAGAGTGATAACCCTTGAGAGCCAGGAAAAGAAAAGGAAATATCCTACGCTATAGGTGCCACTTTACCGTTGAGCGCCAATTCCAGAACGCCAGAGGTGACTGACCTTGCGACCTAGGCAAGAAATCAAGAAAACCAACTTGTTACTCCTTGCTATCCTCTCGGCCCTCGTCTTGCTGTCTCCTGGTTTTCTGGCCGTCTTGAACGTTCCAGCTGCTTATGCTGCAACTACCATCCTGAATGTAAGTAACAACGATGGAAGCTCGATTCTACCGAAGATAGCAGTGTCGGAGGACGGTGAAAATATCTACCTGGTTTGGCAAGACGCTACTCCGGGCAACAATGAAATATTTTTCGCGTCAAGCGCAGATGAAGGTTTAACTTTCGGCGAACCTACGAACATTAGCAATTCCGATGGGCTTTCATCCTTTCCACAAATTGCAGTTTCCGGCGAGAATATACACATCGTCTGGCAGGACACTTCCCCAGCCGATGACATTTTTGTCGCGTCGAGCTCTGACGGGGGTTCCAGCTTTGGCGAACCGGTCAATGTTAGCAACACTACAAACGGGGTTTCTGCTTCTCCGCAAGTAGCCGTCGCTGAAGACAACGTGTTCGTGACATGGCATGATAGCTCCACAGGCGACCTAGAAGTTCTTTTCGCGGCAAGCGATAACGGCGCCGCAAGCTTTGGGGAAGTAATCAACCTTAGCAACACGACGGATGGGGTTTCTGCTTCTCCGCAGATCGCTCTGTCTGGCAACGGGACGATACACGTCGTCTGGCAGGACACTTTTCCAGCCAGCGACATTTTCATGTCATCCAGCGTCAACGGAGGCGCCAACTTTACTGAACCTATCAACATAAGCAGCACTGAAGAGGACGGCTCATTTTCTCCCAGAGTCGCAGTGAACGGTGAAGCTATCTATGTTACCTGGCAGGATTCATCTCCGGGCAACAACGACATTTTCTTTGCGTCGAGCACCGATGAAGGCTCTGCGTTTAATGTCACTAATATAAGCCAGAATGCTGGGCTTTCCGTGAGCCCTGCGCTGATCGCCGACCCCGGGACTGAAAACGTCTTCGTCACCTGGGCAGACAATACCGATACAGGAGGCGCTTTTGACATATTTTTCGCCTCGACTACAGACGGCGGAAGTAATTTCAGCGATCCATCCAACGTCAGCGTTAACTCTGGCCAGTCATCCCTACCGCAGGTGCACCTGATCTCTGGCACCGAGACTGTCTATCTTTCATGGATGGACAACAGCCTTGACATTTCTAATTCTGAAATCATGCTGGGAGCAAGCCCTGACGGCGGTGAAACCTTTGGGTGCACCATAAACGTCAGCAATAACCCGACCAGCTCTTCGATTCCCCAGCTGATTCTTGCTCCAAACAGCGAAACAGTCCACGTAGTATGGCAAGACCCGATCGAGCCGGGCAACTTTGAAGTCCTTTTGCACAGCGGGCTGGTTCCGGCGGAGACTTCGATGACCATCGACGAAGTAAGCAACACTTCTCCGAAATGGGATCTCGATGTCGTGGAAGTCGCCGGAACGGTGGGAAGCGGCGCGGAAACCACCGACACTGTCACAGTGGACTGGGGCGACGGCAGTGCGACTGAAGATATTCCAGTTGATGGCTGCGATTGGGGACCTGTGAGCCACACCTATCCTCCTTCGGCGCTTGCGAGCAATCCAAACCAGCTTTCTGCGACACTCTTTTCGGCCAACGGAACGCAAAAGGCCGCAGCGTCACCAGCCGAGATCAATGTGCAAAAGCACTCGACCACCGTCACGCTCAATCCCGTCTCAAGCGTCATTCAGGGTTCAGAGGTAAGCGTCGTTGGTTCACTTGAGGACGCAGATACAGCGGAGGGCATCGGAGGGCACAACATTACATTCAGCGGCACCGGCGCCGTCGGAATTCTGGAACAGGCAACTACTGAGACAGGAGGGGACGCAGGCGCATTTTCCACTACGGGAACGGCCCCAAATGCGACGGGTTCTTTGCAGTCGGTTCAGGCACATTTTGCCGGTAGCGACCTGTACGAAGCGGCTGACAGCGTGATTAGAGCCTATGACATTGTAAGTATGTCCGCGGTGCAATTCAATGTCACGGCGGCAGATCCGTTTATTGACCTTGCCGGATTCTTTGCATTCAATGCAACCATCGAGTTTGATGAGCTTCTATCAGACGGAGCCGTATTCGTGTCTGAATGCGAATCGCCTGCAAGTGGCAGGTACTCTTCCTTGGATCTTTGCCTCAGCATCTCCTCCGCTGTAGAGATGGCCGAAGGCACACTTGCAAGGGTTACGATTTCGTACGACGGCAAATTGCCGGAAGGAGCCAGCCCCGAGCAAGTCGACGTATTCCACGAGGAATTAACTACGGATGGCGTAGCCATTGTCGATATCACAGAGTCAAGAGACTTGGATGCCGAAACCGTTACTGGGAGAACGTCAACCTTTAGCAGCTTTATTGCGGGACTGGCGCTTCACGATCCAGAGCCGGCCGGTGCTCACAGAACGCAGGTTTTTCTGGGCGACGGCAACATCGCAAACCTTAGGGATATTGCCAATTTCCAGAATTCGTCTGCGACAGCGACTGCGTCTTTTGACAAAGCGTCTTACAGGCTTTCAGAGCATCCTGTCCTAACTTTAATAGATGACAACGGAGACGTTGATCCTGACAAACTGGATATAGTTTTTGCAGGGATAAAATCAGAGAGCAGCGATCCAGATATCCTGACGATAACACTCACAGAAAATGAGACGGGCAGTGGCGTATTCTCGGGAAGCTTTGCGTTTACGAGTGACGTCACTTCGAGCGAGACTGGAGTGCTACACGCGAAAGCGGGCGAAGAACTTTCAGTTCGCTACATTTCCGGCGCTAGGGCAGAAGTAGTAATCGACGGAATTACCGAGGCAGGGATTGTGCAGATATCCGACTCTATCGTTGATGAAGGAGTGTGCCTTAAGCCCATTGGCGGCGCAATTAATCTGGAGCTCATCGATGCGCAGCTTGGCCCTGACGGACTGATCACCGTCTCGATAGGATATAACAATTCGATCTTGCGAGGCTTTGACCCTTCATCCTTTAGGATGGTGCACAAGCTGGACGCGTCTTGGATCGACGTTACTCTGTCAGGCGGAGTCAATACTGACGCAATGACCGTAACTGGCCAGACGAACACAACCGGCCCATTCTCAATAGCCGTGGAAGTTGACGACTGCTCTGGAGGCGCTGGCGGAGGACTGGGCCGCCCAGGTACCGGCATCGTAGTCGACTTTGTTGCTTCGCTTGCGGCAAGATCTGGCGGCGGAGGTGGCGGACGGTCGAGTCCTGCTGCACCCCAGGTTTCCGTCCAAACATCGATATCCGACCCTGTTCCATCGGGTAACAATGTAGCCACAGAGGTTCCGATCATTGAAGGTGGATCCGGAGGAGGTCCGAATACCGGGGGAGGTAAGGGCACGATCAAGGTGCTTTTCGACAGCGTTACCTCACCCGGAAAGGTGGAGGTGACTCCGTTGGCGATATCGCCTGATAGCCCCGGAATATCTACTGTATCAGGCGACAGCTCGCAGGGTACCATCGCAGATGACCCAGCCACGAGTTTCGTGACTGCCGGACAGATATACAATATTTCGCTGTCGTCACAGATGGCGTTCGAGGGGCTTATTGACATCACCATTCCATACAACGAGAGCCAAGCGATTACTGAATCAAGTATAAGATTCCTTCACTTTAATGGCACTAGCTGGGAAGATGAAACGATTGCGTTGGATCTACAGAACGACACGGTAACGGGAAGGGTGAGCTCGCTCTCGCCCGTAGTCGCAGCCATTGTCAATGACGGGACATTTGACGAGGAATATTTCGAACAGCACCCGCTTGACAGGATGCGGAGCACGAATTCTGTTCCTGTCAGGTTCTTTGACGAATCCACCGGCATGGAGCTGACTGGTGCAGCGAGTCCCAAACAAAAGATCATGGTGGTCGACACCACAATGAATCTGCAGCGAGCTGAACAGGACTTTGTGTATCTAATCTCTGTCTTTGATAGCGATGGAGTGGCACTTGAAATTACAGTGCTCGAGGGCTCACTGGGAAGGGGCGAGCAGGCTGACCTGGAAGCAGGATGGACAGCACCAGGACGTGGAATATATGATTTCAGGATACTGGTTCTTGATAGCATCGAATCGACAGATGCGACAATGCTAAAGCAACATTCTTCGGGCACGATTGAAGTGAAGTAGGTTGGTTCAGATCGCCAAGCCGCGCTATTTCAGCATCGGATACAGGCTGCTGTATCTAACAGGCGGAGTCGCTGTCTTTCTGGGAGCCTACCTGGTTGGCGCAGCGCTTCCGCTCAGCGAACAGGAAGCAGAGGACATTGTTACAGAATTTACGCAGAAAGTCGAAGACATCGATGAGGCCGGCATATTCTTGAACAACATCGGGATCGCCATGGCAATGTTTGTGCCGGGTGCCGGAGTTGGAGTTGGTATTTATTCGGGAGTTTCTACTGGGATGGTATTTCACGCTTTTACCATAGGAGTTGCCGAACTACAGGACCTTCACCCGCTGTCTGTAATCGCTACGCCTTTTGGGATTCTAGAGGTTCTGGCGTACGGGCTGGCTATCTCTAGAAGCGGAATGCTCGTTGCGCAATTAATAAAGCGGGGAAGGATATGGAAGGAATACACCATACCCACGCTTGTGGAAATAGGAATAGTTATCGCGGCACTGGTCGCTGGCTCTCTGATAGAGTCGCAGGCAATTGAAGCCGAAGCGTGATCCGCTGCGCTTCCGACTAGCTTTTGAAGTGGATCGGCTGCGCCTTTCTTCCTGGATGGATTATTCTCTCCTTGGATAGCTTGCCTCCAAGAACCAGCTGCGCGGTTTCTACGCTCCGGCGCGCGAGATCCTTTGCGCCCTCCTGAAGGTCAGAGCTCGTTTCTACAAATGCAATGTTGTTTTCCATGTCCTCGGCAGACCATCCCCTGGTATGGGCTATGTAGGGGAATGGAGGGAATACAAAGCCAAGCTCGGAAAAGAACCCAAGCATGTGTCCGGCCACGTCCTGGACGTTGTCCTGTCCGCCCGTGATGATGAACGAAGCCACCTTGTTCTGAATCAGTGCCTTGTCGCCAATGGTGATCTGGTTCTGGACGCAGTTCATCCTTTCCGCCATCTTGTAGTACAG
>DADA01000114.1 GCA_002494895.1 Nitrososphaera sp. UBA210 | reverse complement strand
ACAACATGACCCAGCAGCTCGTAAAGAACCCGGAAAGATTCAACGGCAGCGTGCTCCTCAGCACCAACCTTTTCATGGATATCGTTTCCGAGTGCGCTTCTGGCCATGTGGGCTCCATCGGCAACGTGTACTCTGGCAACTATGGCGACACCTACGCAATGTTCGAGCCCGCGCACGGCAGCGCGCCAAAGTATGCAGGCCAGAACAAGGTAAACCCGGTCGCTACTGTGCTGTCGGGGGCGTGGATGGCCGAGTACCTGGGCGAAAAGCACGTCTGCGATGCGATCTTCAAGGCCACCGAAGATGTCATTAACGAGGGCAAGTACGTGACCTATGACCTAGGTGGTAGTGCTTCACTTTCGAAGATGGCAGACCAGATAGCGTCAAGGGCTGCCAAGAAATTATAGTGGCAGGCGTTTCGATCAGGGTATCAAGAACGGTTCTTCTACCTCGTAGCCTTCCGGCAGAACGAGGTCCATGTTTATAATCGCGCGCAGGGCATAGACTGCCATAGAGATTGCCAGCGCGAATATTGCCAGGAAGAATGTCCCGTTATTTTGCTGGCGGAGACTGTTGAGGGAAAGCAGGGCCGGAATAAACAGCGGGACAACGTAGAACACCCTTGCCTGAATGTCGCTGCTGCCAAAAAGTATCGGCACGGTCAACAGGAATATCATCGACAGCAATATCCTGTCGAACGCTTTCTGATAGCTGCTGCGAAATACCCACAATAGCGCAAGTGCCATGATAACAGGATTGGAAAGAAATCCCCCGACATAGGAGCTGAATGTAAAGTCAAGAGCCTCCCAGCGCGATAAAAAGTTGGCTGGGCTCAGCGTGTTTCCGGCCAGAATAGACTCCTGCGAAAGGCCAGAAGTGACCGAGAAAAGTGACGATTTGGCATAGTCTGCTGCAACGCTTGCAACTATGACGCCTCCGAGTACAACAGTGACTTTGAGAAGAACGCGTCTGTCTACGGAAGCGGACTTGCGCAGAACGACAAACGAAATGGCGATAAATACAGCAAGTGCAAGGACGAGATAGCCCCAAGTATAGATATGGAATAGATCGATGAGGGTGAGCAACGCAAAAAGAGCTGCAGCGCCGGCCGATAGCTTCCTCCAATCCAGATCCTTGCCTTTTGCATATTCAGAGATCTTTACCGCTACGACAATTGAAAAAAAGGCTGGAATCAGAGCTAGCCAGTTAGCCAAAATCCCGGCATACAACCCCACAACTATCTGTGGCGACATCGCTGCAGCTACAGCAACCGTCGATGCAACGATGCCTTTCCTCCCTTGGACTGCCCCGACCAGAAATGCTGGACGTACTAGCCTGACCAACAAGTAACTGCTTGCAACAAGGGCGGGCGCGAGGAGTACAGGCAGGAACCTGACAACAGTGGCACCAGTAAGGCCTGTCGCATCCATCAAGAATAGCATGAACAGCACGCTCAACGGCCTGTCACCTCCGTTAACGGCAAATGCCGCCGAAATAATCTCGCCTGACGAGGCCCCCTGTTGCCTCAGCAACTCCAACTCTTCTAGCCATCTGAGGTAATGCCTTTCATCCACGCTTATCCCGCTGCCGCTCTGATTCACTCCAGGGATGTGAGGATAGATCATAACAAGGACAGAGATGACCAACGCTGCGAGCAATATCATCCGTTCACCAGTCCTGTGCGGATGCGACAGCGCAGTCGACTCGCTGACTACTATATGCGCTGCTCCACTCGCGCGAGACCCTTCCAGGAGATCAAGGTTCTTCGTTTCGGTCTTGTAGTGCGCTCTTGGATGCGCAGAAGCCTGTTCGTTTTCGCTCTTGCCGTCTTTTGATTTACCCTGTACTATTTTTCTCATAACGCCGGAGATAAAGTCCTTGTAGAGAAAAGAGAAGGCCATCAGGACGAGCAACACCGGTGAGAGCAGCCCGAAAACGTGGAATAGCCCTGACTCTAATTCTGCAAGCTTCCATGACAGATCGCTGTATATCTCCGACGGGAAAGCAGGATAAGAGGCCCACCTGGCAAGCGCGCCCAGTTCTATTGCGGTGAGAATAATGAGAAAGATCAACGCTGTACGTCGTCCATCTACCTCCAATTTCGAAAGCACGAACGGATACGCATCCTGGAAGTGTGATCTGAGGAACGCCTTTACTACAAGAAGCACTGCGACAAGCGGAACTGTTGTCAGGCCGAGTATTGTTACCGCCTGTTCGAATCCGAAAATTGCGGCTGCCAGAACCGCAACAAAGAGCGCTGCCGAGGCAGCCCTTACCTTTTTTGACGGTACAGATGCCGCCAGAAAGAGCATCAATAAACCAAATGCTGCAAGGCTGTCAGCTGAAGGCGAACCGAAAAGGGTCTCGTCAAATATGCGCTGGACGGTTATTCTGTGACTGGTCTCGAGATATTTGACAGATGCCGTTGATAAGAGGAGTACGAGATAGACAAACAGCAATGCCGAAAGAGATGCTGCCGTTAGATTCCTCTGAATAGGCAGATTCTGCAAAGCAGCATCACGCAACTGATCCCATTAAGCGATCGTCGAAGGGCCACCCAGGTCCGGACATCTCTTAATAGCTATCCAATCGTTCTATTTTTCTGTTAGTCAACTCTGTCGATGACATACACTATTTGCCAAAGTCGAGTTGAAAACGAGAGTCACCTTCTTGCTTTGGCAAGTACTATTGCACGAGGTAGAACCAGCTGTATGGTACTACACCGAGTCAGTGAGACTGATGCCAGAACATTTTGGCCATTGTTTCTACTCGTCTTTAATAGGTAGATATCTATTTGATGAAAAGAGATAGCCTGTGCACCCCGCCCCTACCAGCCATGCATTCAAACTCTATTCCGTTGGTGCGTTTGCATTCGTTCTGCTGGGAGCGGGCGCCATATCAGGCGTACATCCCGCAAGTGCTGACGATGTCATCAGAATATTGCCCATGTCACCGTCCTACATTGGCGACGCGACGGACCAGGAGATAAGAATCAGGGCCGTTCTTGAAACAGGAAATTCGATCGATATAATAAGGATTACATTGGATGCTGGAACGGCGAGCGAAAAAGTCTACGAGTTCGATATTAACGGCAAAGTGATCAGAGCCGACGCGGGGTTGGCTGAAGCGTACTGTGATGCCAGCTTTAGAAGCGACGGTTATTCCATCGGACCTTCTGTGGTTGATTGCAATGTTGTTCTCGACAGGTCGATTCTAGCGGCTGGCACCTATCAGATTAGGTCGGAGCTAGTCACAGAAATCGGCATATTTGCTGATGATTCCGAATTGATATTACTAGCTATTGGCCAATGAGCAACTGGCCTGCGATGTTCATAAAGTGGGATCAGACTCTTCGAAAAAAGTACGAAAAAAGAAAGGAAAAAAGGATTGTTTTTCCTAGAACATTCCTAGGAACTTTTTCTTCTTCTCTTCCTGAACCGGTGCCTGGGCAATCTTTGTAACTTCGCCAAAGGTGCTTTCGACACCTGTCAGGACTACCATCACGCGGGCCTTGCCCTTCATGTTCGGGTCAACCCTTGCGCCCCACACGATCCTTACGTCCTGTGGCAGCGACCTTGTGACCAGCTCTCCCGCCCTCGTGACTTCTTCCAGGGTGATGTCGTCACCTCCCGTAACGTGTACGAGTGCTCCGTGGGCCATTGACATGTCCTTGACGTCAAGGAGCTGCGTGTCAAGTGCCATCCTAGTTGACTGCTCGATCCTGTCTATGCCGTCGTTGAATCCGACGCCGATAGCTGCCAGCCCTCTTCCTTCCATGATAGCTGTCAGGTCTGCAAAGTCGATGTTGATAAGCGATGCTGTCGTGATGGTCTCTGTAGTTCCCTTGATGAACTGGCCGACCAGCTCGTTGGCAACGCCAAGCGCCTGCTGTAATGGCAGGTTTCCTGCGACTCTCGTCAGCCTGTTGTTGTCGATTGCGACTACGGTGTCACATGACCTCTGGAGACTGAGCAATGCTTCCTTTGCCATTGTGTATCGGAAACGCTCTACCGCGAACGGCAGTGTTACGACGCCTACGACCAGCGCGCCCGTTGCTCTCTTTAGCTCGTCTGATAAAATCTGAATAGCTCCTGTTCCTGTTCCACCGCCCAGACCTGCGCACAGGAAAACAATGTTTGCGCCCTGGACTTCTCTCAGTACTTCTGACAGGCTCTCACGCGTAGCCTGCATACCTTTTTCCGCGTAACCTCCACATCCCCTGCCCTGCGTCAGCTTTGGGCCGATAAGAATTCGCCTGTCTGCTTTTGTAATACCTAGGTGAGCTGCGTCAGTGTTAACAGCGATCAGCTTGCCTCCCGAGATCCCCTTGCTCTTGATCCACGAGACAATGTTACTGCCTGCACCGCCTGCTCCTATGACACAAACCGTTGGCTTGGCCATTTCCATAGCTGCACGAATGGTCTCTTGCTCCATTACCGACTCTGGTGTTACGTTGTTTGGAAGTGAATGACTCATAGAGGGGAATACAAGCTGGTGAAAGTATAAACAATAGGGAGTAGCCTCTGCCTAATACAAAATGCATAAATAGTTGCAGCGATCGCCCGCTCTCAAAGCCTTCCAGAAGACTGGATCGCTGATGTCACCGTACTGCATGAGGTCGGTGGATTTTCGGATTCCGCGGCGAGCCTACTTTCTCAAAAGCTTGAACGCGTGCTGCCCATTGTTTGTCCTGAAATAATGCAAGATCCAGAGCATTGCTAGGGGCTCGAGAAGCCGGGAGCCTTCTATGTTCCCAATGTCAACGGCCTCCCAACCAAATGACGTGAGTATCTCGCTGACTGTCTGCTTGGCGTCCTCGTCATTTCCGCAAATGAACATCGTTGGCGGGCCGCCAGGAAACTCTGGTCTGAACATGTGAGTATTGCCAACGGTGTTGAATGCCTTCACTACCCTTGCGCGTGGCAAAAGTCGCTGGAGAGTTTCGCCCCCAGAATCAGTATATCCGACAGCCAGCTTTGGCGGCACTCCCTTTGAAAAATCGAGCGGGTTGGTGACGTCTATTACGACCTTGCCTTCGAAATTCTTTGGATCTGCGGATCTGATTGCAGCTGCCGTCCCCTCCCAGAGCGTCGCGATGACCAGCAGTTCACCAAACGCCGCAGCTTCGGCAAAATTTCCTGAAGAGGCCCTGCTGTTGCCGTATTTTGATATCCATGATTGAACTTTCAGCGGGCTCCTTGTCCCTATTCTGACGATATTACCGG
This sequence comes from Nitrososphaera sp. UBA210, assembly GCA_002494895.1. Lineage (GTDB taxonomy): Archaea > Thermoproteota > Nitrososphaeria > Nitrososphaerales > Nitrososphaeraceae > Nitrososphaera. The sequence continues at coordinate 8,719 of DADA01000114.1, read as the reverse complement.
TTTCGATAAACCCGTCGCCGAGCTTCAGACCAACGTCTCCAGAGCCCAGAATGCCAACCTGCATCGATAATTGAAATATCCAGAGACGTAATAAAGCTACCAGTAGTTTGATTTTATCTTCTCAATCACGCGCTCGTGGTCTGGACCCTTCCTTCTGGCATAGCCTTCCATCGCCGAAAGAGGCACGCCCCCAAGTGTGGATGCAAGCGTCGTGAAGAACCAGTTCTTGACTGGGTTGTCCCGGCCCACCTTGCCCATGAATTTCTGGATTCCGTACTTGAAGTTGTGCTGCCAGGTCTTGTACATAACTCCCAGTTTTGCCGGGTCCATCGTGTTTCCAATGTCGTAAAAGTCTGATTTTTCAAGAAGGCCAATCGGAACAAAAGTAAGCGGAGTCGCTGTGAACTTTGAATCAGGCTGCTCTGTCTCTATTTCGTGGATCAGCCTTATCGTCTCCCAGCTGTCTTCTGGCGTCTCGTCGTTATCAAGGCCCATGATAAGAGTAAACGCGGGCACCCAGTAGTTCTGGTTGAGCACCTTGATGCCGTTCTTTACCACCCAGTGCCATTCGTCCGGCTTGTAGGGAGAGAGCTTGCGGTCAGCGTACTTGCCAATTAGCCTTATGCTGCCGGTTTCGAAACCGCACTGGATGCCGATGTGGTTGTCCGGCCCCGATTTTATTATCTTTGAAACATTGGGAATGAGCCTCTCGTCTGCTATTGCCCCAGCAAGCGTTCCGTGCGTTGGGTTGGCGTGCTCTATGCCTGTCGCCATAATCCCCGTAAAGAGCTCTTCTATAGCCTCCCTATTTGGCTGCATGTTCTTGGTAGTCCTTGGGTTCAACCCGTAGACAAAAATGTCGTCGCTGTGGACCCAGGCATTCTTTAGACCGCCGTACTTCATGTTGACCTCAATTTCCTTCTGCACTTTTTCTACAGGGTAATACCTTAATGGCCTGAGCGTTACGTCGCAGAACTTGCATCCCCGGCCGCAGCCTCGCATGACTTCAATCATGCCGTGCATGCTCGGGTTGACAATGTTTGGTATTTCGTCTATCGAAGGCTCATTCCAGTAGTGGATGAACCTGCCATGGAGCGTCTTTTCGTTTCGGACGAATTCCTTGATCTCTACTTTGAACTGGCTCTTCTTGAAGGGGTTTGCGGTATCGAACTCGCCTGAAATAAGCGAATCAAAGAAAGCGCCGGCAGCGCCATCGATCTCTGGACCGATACCACCCAGCTCACCCTCTACGATACCATAAAGCCCGTATTCTTCAATCTTTGCAGGGTCGTAATTGTACTGCCATGTGCCGGAAGCCCCCGCGACGACCTTGGCCTTGCTGCCAGTCCTTTGCTTGGCGGCGTTTATCCTCTGGTGAAGGTCGCGGTTGTAGAATTCGTCGTATGACATGTGCTTGCGGCCGTAGGTAAACGTCATCGTGACTGGCCCCATTCCAAGCGGGTCCATTTCGTAAGTGCCGACAACCTCTGTCTCTGGCCCGATGAATTTTTCGATGTGATCAGGGTGCGCAACTACCACATCCTCCCGGCTGTAGCCGTCGCGCAAGAGCGCGGATTCCACCTTTCTAAGACCGTACGGCGCAAAACTTGCATATCCGTTATCGTGTTCTATAGGATTGCAGATAAAATCAAAGAGGACTTTTGGCGTCACCTGGTTGCGCAGGATCTGGTACCAGAACGAGCCGTGATCCCTATTGAAATCAAGGGCCGGCGCGCAGCCAAAAAATGAAGCAAGCGAAATACCCCTGTAGGGGGACATTAATGTACGATCTGCCGTAAGAACGACCTTAGGATGCCTACCCAATGACTTGAATCCCTTGTTCAAAGGGAAATGATAAAAGGTGCATTAAAAGGTTTCCAATAAATTGCTCTGGTTTGTATCAGTATTACAATACTTGTCTCATGATGAGGGACACTGTGTCACACCTGCGACAAGAATATCGAGAACATAGGCAGACTTGGACGCTTTAGTACGACTTTTTCAGCGGAAATGGCCGTCCCGACTATCAAGAAAATCCTGCAGGGTACGGCCGCCCAGTTTCTTCTTCAGTACCTCGTGGATTTCTCTGACCACTCCGAATCCATAGAAGGTAAGTGCGGTATAGAGCGAAACAAGGGTCGCACCTTTTTCGTATGCCTTCCAAGCATCCTCTCCGCTGAAAATGCCACCGCACGCGATAATGGCGAGGTCGGGGAAGGCCTTGTGGGCGTGCTCTACCAACTTTAGCATGTACGGGAACAGAGGACGGCCGCTTTCCCCAGCGACCCCCCTTGAGAATCTTTTTGCGCCGACAACCGAACTCGTGTCTACGGGCCGTGTATTTCCTATAACAACGGCATCGCCACCGTTCTCGTAAAAGGTCCGTATCGACTCGAGCTTGTTTTGCTTTTCATCGCTCGAAGGTGCTAGGTCGTTATAGGGAGATATTTTTGAAGCCTTGATCATGCCGCGTGGCACTCGCGAATTCATGAGATCGATCATCTTTTTCGTGAACTCGGGAGTTTCCAGCACCTTGTTGAAATCAGTATTGGGTGAAGTCCTGTTCTCTTCAAAGCCAAAGTCAACATATGGCAAGGTTTTCCTGATGATCTCGCTACACGAATCAAGCACAGCATCCTCCGTGTAGTCTTCAGTAATCCCCGAAAAGTTCAACAGGATCCTGGCGTTTCCCTTCTGACCTTCCCGGAACTTTTCAAGGTTGCGCACCGTGTAGTCAAGACCTTTGTGTGGATATCCCTGAGCATTCACTATTGCTTCCCGTTCATCGTCCACTGCGATGCGCACGGTGCCCTTGCTCTTTGGCCGCTGAGGGTTGCCTGCCCGCGGGTCTTTCAAGACGCTGCCGGGATTAAGGAATCCAAATACGTACGACATCGGCTCTAGGGCATCGCAGTTCTTGTCAAATCCAGCGGATACTCCCACCGGCCCGGACAGTTCATGTCCTTTGATATTGATGGTCAGCTGCTCGCCCGGCTCAAAGTAATGCGCGTTCTGCTGGAACTTCTCTGTCATCTTTAGCAGCTTTTCCTTGGCTTTTTCATGCACGACTTCCGGCTGAGCAAGCTCGTCTGTCGCCTTGTATCTTGAATACAGATATCTTCTGTAAAGCTTAAAGACTGAAGGGTCTAGGCTTGCTTTAAAAGTGTCTACGAGCTGCAATCGCGGATGACCCCCTCGCTCTTTGTCTCAACCGCCGCTATTCGGAAACCTTCCTATATATCGTTAATGCTGGCTGTCCTTTACGAACTGCCAGAGGTTCGCAAAGAGGCTTTCAAACTGATGCGAATTCGAGATTTCGTATCCCACGGAGTTGCCGTACTCATTTGCAAGTTGGAGGCTGATTATGCCACCTTCTGATCTCACTGTCATGATCTTTTTCGCAAGCTGGACTGACGCACCAGTTTCACTTGCGTGGAGTTCTGGTTCTGCCAAATTGACCTTATTCTCCATTCTGGTTGTATATCTATTTCAGCAGGTAAACTGCCATTTCAGTTAAGATAAATAATGTTCGACACGGAGATGAACCCGTGTGGAAATCTGATGACTGTGTGAATGACGCCCACGGACTGTGCAAGGGGTTCATGAAGGAAAATGTCGATGATTTTTCCACCAATACAAAGATGTGCACCTGCCCCTGCCATGAGGGGATGTACCAGCTGGTAAGAAACACGGTTGCCCTGGTTAACCAGAGCGCGCGCACTAACCCGTTCCAGTTTTCCGCGAGCAATGATGCCTAGGCCATCTTTGTGGCCGTTTTGCCGTAAGAGAATTTCATAAAAAGCAGGACGACGTTGAATACCGTCGCTATCGCATTTGCTCCCACTATTACAAGGTCGGACTTGTAGATGCCATAAACCATCCAGAGTACGGTGCCAGTCGCAAACATGCTCATGAGATATCGCGATACATCGTGCATGCTCTTTGTCCTGTACGCCTTGATCATTTGCGGCAAAAAGCTCGAAGTCGTGAGGACTGCCGCTGCGACGCCTACTAGTGAAACGAGCATGTCGGGACTCAAAATCTGCCTTAAAAGCAGGGTAAGCATCACGAAAACGATCCCGCCACGATCGTATTAAGGCATGTGTAACAAATTATATTACAACCATGCATCCGGATTGTAATGACGCAATTACGAGATCTGGTCGACGGGACCGTCGTTGGTTCAGGCTCCGACTATGTCGTTGTGCAGAAAGGCAAGAAACGTCTGTTGGTGGAATTTCCGAGTTTTCAGATAAAGGAGCTGAAAAATGCGACGACTCCGTATGGCTCTCAAATAGATTAGCCAGTAATGTCATGTGACAACAACTTTTCTTCACTTTGTGGATTCTAAAGTTTGAGCAATCACTTAAATTGAGATAACGGAATATTCTCAACGTTTGAAACAAAAGGCTACTATTGAGGTTGCCGCTGCGCAGCCAAAGCCTCCTCCTGCCACCCCGAAAGGAAAAGTCAGGTACGACAGGAAGGCAGAATCCGAGTTCTTTGTCGACAACTCGGCGCTCGCGGGCTTTACCACAGAGCGAATTCTTTACATGGCAGTAAGGGAGCTTATCGAAAACGCGCTGGATTCCTGCGAGACCGGCCACATTCTCCCTACGATATCACTTTCGCTAAAGACCATTGACCCTGCGAATGACCTCTGGATGATTACCTGCGAAGACAACGGGATTGGCGTACCTTCGGACAAGGTCCCACTTGCGGTCTGCTCCTTCCTGATGTCGGGCAAGTACGTCGAAAAGCAGCAGCGGGGCCTCTTTGGCGTAGGGCTCAAGATGATCGCTGCTTTTTCCACAAAGGACACGGTTCATCCGCTGAAAGTCTGGTCAAAATCGGTGGAGGAAAATTCAGAGCACTATTTCGAGTTGCGGACGGACATCAACACAAACAAGCCCATCGTCCTCGCGGAGAAGACTGTCAAGGGCGAGGAATCCAGGATTGCAGGAGCGTCAGGTTTTAGGGTCGAGGCCGTGCTTCGCTCAAAGCTTTCGCAGATCACAAGGATCAATGCCAAGAGCAAGATAAACGACTACATCAGCCAGACAAGTGTTGTCAACCCCTATGCGGTAATCGAATATGAGACAGACGAAGGCAAGGTAAGGTTTGATCGGAGGACCAAGTCAATGCCCCAGCCTGCCAAGGAAGTGCTGCCGCACCCGGCAGACATGGACCTAAAGACGCTGAAAAAGGCGATCATGAATTTCATGAACCAAAAGACCACGCTGCAGGGGATGCTTTCCAGCTCTTTCCAAAAGATGTCAAGCGAAAAAGCCAAGTCCATTATTGCGGCAGCAGGGCTAGAAAACAAGCTTGCCGACAAGTACGACGAGAACGAGCTCTTCAAGGTGGTAAACGTCTGCAAGCAGACCAACTTTCAGCAGGCGAACACCGACCATCTGAGCCCCATAGGCGAAGAGATCTTGACTGCAGGAATGACCTCCGAGTACATGATAATCACTTCAAAAGCAGAAGCGCCGAGTAATGGCGAAGGAGCTCCCTCCGATCAGCCACAGCGGCCACAGATATCTGTCAAGGTCCTAAAGCCGGCGCTTACGGCATACTCTTCCAGAACCTGCGTCATCAACAACAGGCCGACCATTGTAGAGTGCGGCATCGCATATGGAGGGGACATTCCATCATTCAAGTTGTACAGGTACGCAAACAAGATACCACTTCTCTATGATGAAGGCTCTGATGTCGCAAAGGAGGTAGTCTCCGAGGTTGAGATAAACAAGATGGGAATCACAAAAAAGGAGGCAAAGGAACAATTCGCGAATCCTGAAGCCCGCTCCGACAGGGCAGTCGAATTCTTGCCGCTCCACATATTCTTCCACCTGTGCTCGACAAAGATCCCCTACAAGACAGCCGGCAAGGAGAGCATTGCGTCGGAAGGCGACTTGAAAAAGTACATGAAGTTCTGCCTTTCGGACCTCTACAGGAAGGTGAGCGCCCAGATCAGAAAGGAGCTTCGTATGAAAGATGCGCAGAGCAGGCTCAACCTGTACAAGCACTACATACCACTGATCGTATCCGCCATATCCGAATCAATCAAGGTTGACTCTAACAAGCTCACCAGCGCGTTTGCCGAGCTGGCTGAAAAACATGTGAAGGGCGAGATTATAGGCTCTGCCGTACCTGAAAAGCATGACGAGATAACCGGTGAGCGACTTGAAGAAGAGGCGAAGGCCTCTGGAGGAGTGAAGGAAGCAAAAGAACAGGATGTAATCGACTCTGCCAGAGCAAAGGGAATGTCAAGAGAACGATCAAAGAAACAGAGCACTCTTGACGAAGTTATAAGGCCGGCGAAAGGGAGGAAAAAGTAGGTGCCAACAAAAGACAAGCGACACCAGCAAGTCATGAAAAAGATCAGTCTGATAATGAAGGACGTCAGTGACGACTTGATGGAGAAAAAAACAATGCCGGTCCTGAATGTTCCAAAAGTCGGTTACGACAACACCGTCTGGTCTGACGAAAAGAGGATGCTAACTATTGGTGAGAAGAAAGTCGGCATAAGCCCGGATAGCACGAAAAAGATCCCGACATTTGCCCAGTACCTCGTGATGGCCAATGCCATACGCAAGCTCTTGGACGAAGAGATGGAAAGCACCATCAGGGGCATGTACTACGCCACTCTGAGCACCGTTGGGGATGACAAGAACAAGCAGAAATTCTGGAGCGGCCAGGAAGACTCTGACGACGCAATCAAGGCCATTGAACTGCTGACAGAAGTTCCGCGCGAGGAATTTTCGGTTACTTCAAAGCCAAAGGGCATGATCTCTGGCCCCATCACCTTGCGGGTGGGAGGCGACATTATCGACTGCAACCTTGGCAGCAGGGCCACTTCGCAGCTGATCCCGACCAATATCCGGGACGTGGAGATAGTGAAGGTCAAGGCAGACTTTGTCATGGTAGTCGAAAAGGATACCGTTCTCAACAACATCCGCAAGTCCGGGTTCATAAAAAAGTACAACGCGATCCTTCTCACGGGTTCGGGCGAGCCTGACAGGGCAACAAGAATGATGGTCAAGAAACTTAACGAAGAATGGAAAAAGCCCGTGGTCGTGTTTGCCGACGCCGACCCGTGGGGCCTCGGAATCGCTCTTCGCTACAAGATAGGAAGTGAATCGCTCAGTTACGACAGCGACAGGCTTGTGGCCCCGGACGCAAAGGTGCTTGGCATGATGTTCTCTGACATTTACGAGTACAACATACCCGAAGTTGCGAGGCTCGCTGCTACAGACGAAGATCTGAACAGGGCCAGCGACATGAAGAAAAAGCCCTGGTTCCAAGACAAGAAATGGCAGGAAGAGCTGAACCTGTTCCTGAAGCGCGAGGAGAAGTGTGAGCTGGACGCGTTCTTCAAGCACGGCTTCAAGTATCTTGCCGAAGTCTACCTGCCGCGCAAGTTGCAAGAGGCCGGCGTAATATAGGTCCGGATCTGCAGGATTCGCCTATCTTCTAAGTATTCCGCCGAAGACTTATAATTCTCGGATTCCCCGCTGAAAGGCGAGTTTCTCGTTGGAGTCAGTCCATTCGCTCTGCCTCTTGGAGGGCGATGAAGCAAGCAGTCAGCAGCCGCTCTACGACAAAGTCGGCAGGTACACTTCCAGGAATTTTGCGGTGATATACGCTGTCGAGCCGGACACGACCCAGACCGTCATCAGGATGCGCCAGCATGGCCTCGACGTGGAGACTCTTGTCGAATCCGGCCTTCTGACCATCGTCGATAGAAATGAAATGTATTCCATCAAACGGACCGAGCTGGACGGCCACGCGCTCATGGACGTGTGGCGTGATGTCTATATCAAGGTCAAGAGGCGCTCGAGCTTTGGTGGAGTCCTGGCGATTGGCAGCGCCGAAAATTTCATCGGCTCGCCGTCTGACCACGACAAGCTGGTGAAATACGAAGAGATGGTCGGCAAAAAGTTCGAGATACCGTTCGAAGCCATCTGCTGCTACAGCTCAAAGGCTTTTGAAACAATTTCACTGGGAAACGTTCTTTCAATCCTAAACGCCCACCATTCTATAGCACATGGCGTGGCAAACATGGACGAGTGGGATCCGCTCGGAATCATCGAGCTGGCACAAAAGGGAATGAGCAGGGCAGTCGGTGAGGAAGTCACGGATCTTTTCTTCAAGACACTAAAGCTGTGCTACAAGATTGACGCGGAAGCAATAGCATCCAATCCTGCAACGCTTGAACGCATGCTGTCCAAGCTACTCGGAGAGGATTCCGGTCGATTGGCTCTCCAATCCATCAAGGATGAAGTTAGAAGACGTATTTCGCCTTGAAAGTCGACGTAGGATCTCGCAGGATATTTTCGTGATGACATGTGCCCACAGGCATGCGCGCAGGCTCGTTCCTCAAAAAAGTTCTTTAGAGGGCTGTCGGGAGTGAATTCCAGCTTGGCAATGTCTTTGCAGCTCGCCAACGGGCAGATGCTGCAAATAGCGGTTCGGACAAGCCCTAGGGCTCGGCGGCTGCGGCTTGTGTCTGGCATTGCCGGAGTCGAGGCGGATGTGCCTATCGACTTTAGCGCGCAGGCACTCTCTGATTTCGTTGCCAGCAAACGCAGCTGGCTCCTAAAGACCTCCAAATATTATGACAGACTGAGGGAGCGCTGCGGCGGGCACGAGCCGGGCACGATCTACTTTCTGGGAAACAGGTACAGGATCAGGCTAGTCAAGGACAGGCAGCCTG
>DADA01000101.1 GCA_002494895.1 Nitrososphaera sp. UBA210 | reverse complement strand
GTTCTCGACAAGTATGAAATCAGGTATTCCATTCTTGGAACTGTCCAAGAACATCAAGATCTGGTCGTCAGGAACTCTGGAGGGGTGGTCGCAAGCATGCCTTCTCACCTGGTGGCTCATGCCCCACTGGCGGCAAGATCCTCAAGGCGTCCGAAATACCTTGACAAACTGAAATCTGTAAAAAGACCTGCGATGCCTTCAGACCTTGGCAAGGCTCTCCTGTCGCTTCTTGCCGATCCGACCATTGCAAGCAAACGCTGGGCCTACAATCAGTATGACCACGAAGTAGGAATACGAACTGTCATCAAACCTGGGATGGGAGACGCTGCGGTGATGCGCCTTGACACGGACGACAGGCTAGTGGCCATAAAACTAGACGGGAATTCAAAGCACTGTTACCTTGATCCCTATCAGGGAACGCTGGGTTGTCTTTCAGAAGGCAGGAGAAACGTGATATGCACCGGCGCCGAGCCTATTGGAGTAGTTGACCATTTGCAATTTGCAAGTCCAGAAGATCCAGAAGTCTTTTGGACATTTACGCAGGCAGTGAAGGCGATCGTTGACTATTGCAAGTTCATGGAGATCCCCGTAGTCGGAGGCAAGGTTAGCTTTTACAATGAAACCGCAAAAGGACCGATCAAACCATCGCCTGTCATGGGCACTCTGGGCCTGATAGAAAGCCTGTCACACGTTACGAAAACTGCATTGTCTTTTGGCGACTCTGTATTCATGATAGGACACACTTCCGGCGAAATGGGCGGATCGGAGTACTATGAATATATTCACGGCATCACAGGCGGCGCGGTGCCCAAGGTAGATCTGGAGCAAGACAGGCAGAACGGCAACGCGGTCCTAAAGGTGATAAGGAACGGTTTGGCGCGTTCTGTCCACGATTGTTCAAAGGGTGGCCTGGCAGTTGCTCTCGCAGAGATGGCCATCGCAGGAAGGACGGGGCTGAGGATAGACCTGGATGCTATCCCGAACTCTTGCAAGAGTCCGGATGACCTTTTGTTCTCTGAATCTCATTCCCGGTACATCATTGCGACGAACAAACCAGAGCAAGTGCGCTCCTTGCTCTCATCGGGAAGCGTGATGTTTGAGCAGATAGGCAGGGCTGAAGGCGCCACCCTAGAGTTTTCCAAGGGCAACAAACAGATTGTGAACCTGCCACTAGGAAAGGCCGAGGCCGCCTACTATTCACTCGAAGAAACCATGAAGTAACAAGAAGATACATTTTTTAGCTCAATCAGCCAATCGTATTACTGGGCTTCGGCAATGTCTGGCATTATAGCGCTAGCAAATATTGCAGTCTGCCGGCGTGATCATTAGTGGTACATGAAAACTGTGGAGTAGTCGGGATCTTTTCGCTCGATGGCCACAACGTGGTACCGTTTGTCATAGATTCGCTTCGCGCGCTCCAGCACAGAGGACAGGAAGCGTGGGGTCTGGCAGTTCCAGGAAAAAAGCCCTACAGGCAGCTGGGGCTGGTTTCTTCATCTGCGTCTGAATTTCAGCGGCTGGTCAAGAGCTACAAGTCTCCTGCCGCCATAGGCCACGTCAGGTATTCTACACTGGGAAAGAGCACGCTTGAAAACGCACAGCCTCTCAAGGTCAAGGATCTAATCGTCGCGCATAACGGCACGATAGCCACTGTGGAAGAGCTTTCCGGAATGGTGGGTGGCTGCACCTTTACTCCGCAGACAATGAGCGACACTCTGGTTGCGGCCCAGCGACTCGTCATGCACCTGGAAGACAAGGAGGAAAACATGGTAGATGCAATGCAGATACTGAAGGGCGAAATGGTGGGCTCTTTCTGCTTTACCTTTCTGACTGATGCTGGTTCGGTTTATGCGGCGCGAGACACGCGCGGATTTCGCCCGCTTGTTCTAGGCCGTCACAAGGAAACCAACACGTACATGGTCGCCTCTGAATCGTGTGCCCTTGCCGCCGTCGGCGCACAACTGGTACGCGATGTGGAGCCGGGAGAGCTTGTAAAGATGAGCAAGGGCGGCATAGAGTCGCAGCAATTCGCCAGTGAAAAGCCCCATGCGCACTGTGCCTTTGAATACACTTACTTTGCACATCCATCGAGCGTCATGGAAGGCATCAATGTCTACGCCGCAAGAAAGAGAATTGGCCAGTATCTGGCAAAAAAGTTTCCAATCCCGGACGCAGACGTGGTGGTGCCAGTGCCGGATTCTGCTCGCCCTGCCGCGCTTGGATACGCCTTGGAGCTCGGGCTTGAATTTGAGGAAGGACTGCTAAAGGACAGGTACAGCAAGAAGGGATCGATGCGGAGCTTTATAGAACCGTATCAAAACAGCCGCCTGGAAATCAACAAGGGGATAATTCCGATAAGGGAAGTGATCGAAGGCAGGCACGTGATTATAGTAGACGATAGCATAGTGAGAGGCACCAGTTCAGCCGAGATAATCAAGACCCTGCGAAGGGTGGGTGCCAGGAAGATAAGCCTGGTGGTGACATATCCGCCCATACGCTATCCATGCTATGCCGGAATCGATTTTCCATCGCAGGAAGAGCTGATCGCGTACCAGCATGGCGCCGGAGAGGAATCAAATCTGAAAATAGGATCAAGAGTGGCTCAAGTAATCGACGCTGATAACGTGGCGTACAACGACACCGCAAATCTTGCAAAGGCTATCGGTATGCCAGAAGAAGAACTCTGCTTTACCTGCTCCACTGGCAATTACACATCACTTGGAATAAAGCCAGTCTTCAAGTCCCGGATAGAAATGAAGGGCGAATAGCATAGATCGCTTAAATATTGTCGCATGACATGATTGTCACAGATGCGAACGATCTTTGTTGTCGCATTGGCGGCAGGCATAATAGCTGTTACTTTGATTGCGATTATCGTATCAACCATTCCTACAAAAGATTACGATCTGAGCGTTGATGCACTAAAAGACGAGCAGTCGCTTTTCACCCATGCGCGGGTGGTGATCAAGAATACCGGCAGGCTGCCTCTCACAAATATTCTGGTCGACTATGGAGCCGAGAAGGAACCGCTGATACCCCTGTTGCAGCCAGGAGAAACGAGAGATCTATTCCCTCCCGAAGGAACGTTGCTTGACACCGTGAGTGTCACAGCTGAGCCTGGAATAACAAAAGTCCAGGAATACCGAGCTCCTATCAAACTGCCCGGCATGAT
>DADA01000033.1 GCA_002494895.1 Nitrososphaera sp. UBA210 | reverse complement strand
GTCCCAAGCGCCGCTGTGGCAGCCGCAACAGAGACGGGGTTCCCTGCAAAAGTGCTCGCCTGATAGACGCTGCCCGCGGGTGCAAGCTGCTGCATTACCTCCCGTCTTCCAGTGATGGCTGCGATGGGAAAGCCATTCCCAAGCGCCTTTGCAAACGTGGACAGGTCAGGTTTTATGCCAAAGAATTCAGCGGCTCCTCCCAGAGCAAGGCGAAAGCCTGTCACTATTTCATCGAATATCAATAGAACGTCGTTCTGCTCTGTTATCCTTCTTATTTCATTTAGGTACCCTTTTTCCGGCGCCACCAGTCCTATATTTGCAAGCACCGGCTCGATAATTACACACGCAGTGTTCTTGTTCTTCTCTATCTCCCGTTCCAACGCTGCAGGGTCGTTGTAGGGCACGACATGAGTGTGAGCGGCCGCATCTTCAAGAACTCCGTCATAAGCCGGCAGGCTGGCGGCGCCAGACCCTGCCTTTGAAAGAACATAGTCGTGAGCTCCGTGGTAGCAGCCGGCAAATTTTACAACATCCTTTCTTTTTGTAAATGCCCGGGCAAGCCTTATCGCATGCATTGTCGCTTCAGAGCCTGTATTTACCAGGCGCGTCATCTCGGCGCACGGGACGACCTTGTTTATCATCTCGGCGAGCTTTATCTCACGCTCTGTTGGAACGCAAAAAAGCGTGCCATTTTCAAGCTGGGATCTCGCCGCTTCGATGACCGAAGAGTAGCCATGGCCAAGGATCATTGCGCCATAGCCCATGCAATAGTCAAGATACGCCTTGTGGTCCGCGGTCGTAATCCTACTGCCTCTCGCAGATGTCGCAAAGAACGGGTAAGGATCGTAAAATCGAACTGGGCTGTTCACTCCACCCGGCATGACTTTTTTTGCCCTGGTGTAGAGCTGCTCTGATTTCAAACATGTAGCAGTCCACTGCGTCGTATAATAATTATAGTGCTGGACGACGACATAGAGGGAGTGGCTCTCTCTTTTGCGAGCTTGATGCAAGATCTTCGACGGAACATCGAGCTCAACAGGGACACCCTTGCCAGGATGTTGAGGAGAAGCCCGAACCTGGCTTATCAGAAGGTAAACGAGCTGGCTGGCTTTACGGGCTCGCGGTATGGAGTTGACCTGCAGCTGCACTTTCCTGTCGCAGGCAAGATATCAGCCATAGAATCGTACGGCACTGAAAACATTGGAATCGTCGTGGACAAGTTCCGCAAGACCTTTCCTGTTCCGCGTGAAGAAGTAAAGAAAAAAGCAGTCGAGCTTTTGGGTGACGAAGCAAAGCCGCAGGACGCGTATATGTACGAAGGCAAAGAGGGCGTCAAGGTCGTCATGCCGACAGGCAGGATCGAGATTCTTCCAGGTTCGGTTCATTTCTGGTGCAAGATCAACGATAAAGTAAGCGCGTATGCAGATTGGCTGATGGAGAACCTTTACCTGAACAAGGAAAAGAGTTGACAGGCCCGATACGATTACTAAAGAGCGGCGTCTCCCGGATTAGCGGGGAGATCAATGCCCGAAACCTCTAGGAGCTCAAATCTGTATTGAAGGTTGTCATCCGTATCATATACCTCTGCCTTGGCCGGCAGCGGGAGATGACTTACCATCCAGATCCTGCTTTCCTTGTCTCCAAGTTCATAGCTCAGTACGAATGAATCAAAGGAACCTGCGGGTGTCTGAATTTGCTCCTCATCGGTAACCCGAACAGTGACCTGCGACGCCTGGTAGAAAATCGTATTCCACGGAGCCCCTACGACGAGGTACTTGTCCCTATTGCCGTAATCCATGTCTCGCACAGCAAAAATTGATGTCTGTATGGGCTCTAGGTACGGCATGAAGGAATCATCAATCTGTCCTTCCCTGGTCAGCCTCTTGGACATGGTGATGGCATTTGTGAATTCCTGGTCGGTGCTATTAGTAATTGCAAACGTGACATTCCAGTTGCTGCCAGATTCCCTGAAATTCATTGAAACGGTGGCGGAGTCAAGTGAGCTCGATGGACCTATCGAATCGAGTGAATATTTCAAAACAGTCCCGTCGCGAATGCTAGAGCCGACAACCCAAATGTCCTCAGGGCCAGGTGGATCTATAGGTGTTGGACAACCGGGACAAAAGCCCCCACCGATGGCGATTATGACCACGCTCACTCCTATCCCAAGCGCTGCGAAAATTCCTGCAACGACCACAACGCGCCGCTTTGGCGACACATTCCTGACTTGGTGGCTGTGGCTTATTTAATATATAGGACGAACACGAGCGATTTGCGTTATACATCGGGCTCAAACAGTGCCACGGAAAAGTTCTGCGATAATCATTTTCCGGCCAGCTTCATTATTTTCTGCCAGAGCACCGGAGGTACCGGCATGACTGATAGCCTGGAAATCCTGACGAGCTCCCAATCCGCAAATGTAGGATCACCCTTGAACTGTTGAAGCGTAACAGGCTTTGTGAGCCTGCTTGAGGGTTTGACGTCGACCACCGTCAATGATTTGTCCTTTCGATCGGGGTACGGATCTGACGAGACCTCCATGATCCCGACCACCTGCTTTTCTTCTCCCGTATGATAGAAAAGTGCCTTGTCGCCTTTCCTGACAGATCTCAAGTGCTTTAGCGCCAGGTTGTTCTTCACTCCATCCCATGTCGTGTTGCCATCCCTTTCAAGATCGGTGTAGCTGTAGCTCGAAGGTTCTTGCTTGAAAAGCCAGTACGCCATACTGGCTCCATGCCGGTCGCCCAATATTAATTTAGGAAATCGAAGGCATTCGCGGTAGTCAGGCTTTCGACAATCATGCATAACCAGTTTTATTAGAGCCCGCGGGACATATCCCATCATGGAAGCAATGGTAAACAAAGGAGCTAGGGCCGGAAGGGGATTTTCGCTAGAGGAGCTAAAGGAGGCAGGAATGAATGTGAGAATTGCCAGAAATAGCGGAATTCCAACCGATGTCTGGAGACAGACAAAGTACCCGGAAAACGTCGAAAAATTGAAATCTGCTGCAAAGTCGATCGCAGAAGAGCCGCCGAAGGAAAAACCCGCAAAGAAAGAAGAGCCTGCTAAAAAGCCATCAAAGCCAAGAACCACGAAAAAGGCAGCCAAGAAAGCCAGCAAAAAGAAACAAAAAAAGCGCAAGAAATAGAGCGACTTGGAACCCGTCCCCAAGATCGACTTACTGGCAGGCATAGAGTGCTACTGCACCAGTTTCAGGGGAACAGGGGGATCGATAAAGCAGAAAAGCGAAGGATTCAGGGTGTCAGAGTTAGTGCAGGCTTCTTTTACCGACAGCATTTCAAAATCGTACGACGAGAATCATCGATACCCACTGTACGTCCTGGAAAAGGAAGGGATTGATTCGAACCACGCTCTCATCGAAATAGAGCGCCAGTTTCATGTGCTCCTCAGGGTGATGGGCATAAAAGACGCCAAGGCACTTACCCGGCAGTACGCGGGAACAGAAACCGTGACAAAGAATCCGCTGACGGAAATGAAAACAAGCCACGCGCGCCTGACACTTGAAGGCTTTACGAAACGACCTATTGGAAGGGAGTTCCTCGCAGGAAACGAATTCTCTATAGCAATTTCAGACGCGAAATCTGGTGACCTTTCGTCATTCATCCCTCAGATTGAAAAGATAGGCAATTTCTACGGGCTGCAGAGGTTTGGAAGCGAAAGGCTGGTGACGCATCTAGTCGGCCGGGAAATCATAAAGAGAAACTTTGGAAAAGCAGTTGAACTATTGCTGTCATATACTACGGAATACGACAGTCCATTGAGCAGGGAAATTAGGGCAAAGGTAGCTGACCCTGCGAATTATCGTTCGGTAATGAAAGCGCTACCAGGGGGCATGGATATCGAGCGCAACATCCTTGCGGCGCTCGTAGCCGGCAAGGACAGCATCAGCGCCCTGCGGGCCGTACCTATCAACATTCGCAGGCTGTTCGTTCAGGCTTACCAGGCTTTTGTCTTCAACAGGTGCCTCAGCTCGGCCATTCGCAGGGGAGCCGAACTGGTCAGACCCGAGTCAGGTGACCTGTGCTTTGAAATGGAGGATCCCGAGACCTTTGGAAGGATTATCAAATTCGAAAACATCAAAGAAAACAGGATGGCAATTCCGGCGATACGAATGGCAGGATTCTCTTTTCAGGGAGGCAAGGGAAGGTTTGAAGCCCTCACGGAAAAGATCCTGGACGAAGAGGGCGTCAATCCGAAGGACTTTTACATCAAGGAGATGCAGGAGCTGAGCCATCAGGGCGGGTTCAGGCAGGCGCCACTGTGGTGCATGCGTTTTTCGCACGAACAGGGGCCGCCGCTAACCGTGTCATTCAGGCTGCCAAAAGGGTCGTACGCCACCACACTCTTGCGCGAAATCATACGACCGCAGGACCCGATAAGGTCCGGCTTTTAGCTTTTGTCAAAATGTATAAAACACGCGCAATGTGGTATAGCCGCTAGCAGATGCTTGGCGGCCGTGACCTTCGTGAAACCATAGAGAAAACTTTTGACAAGATCTATGAAGACCTGCACGTAAAGATCGACAAGAACAACTCTGACAGGATCCACGCCATCGAGGCAGCAGGATGCACGAGACTGGCCTATTATGAGCGCAAGGACCCGCTTCCTGCGGACAATGTCACCAAGGCTTCAGTCCTCCTGAGCAACGGCATGCGCCGCGCTCTATCCGGCATGCACGGCGAGTACCGGGTTGACAGCCTGACGCTTGAAGCGAACGCGGACATGATTATGGGCAATGAATTTGTCGTTAGGTTTGAAATCGTTACGGCGCTGCCAGAAATTCCCCACCCGCGACACCTGCTTTACCTGAACGCGTGTCTTCATGCATTCGGAAAAGACGAAGGCTTTTTGATCTACATGACTGGGGCCGGAAAGACGCTTGAATTCTCTGTGACAAAGAACAGCAGGATGTTTGAAGAAATAGTGAGAAGGGCCAGAGTGCTCAGCACCCTGCTGAAGGATAACAAGGTGCCGATAGTCGAGCCGTCAGACCTGTGCCTTTCCTGCAAATACTTTGAGCGCTGCTATGCCAGGAAGAAGGAAATGGAAGAAACATCAGGCGACCTGATAGCCGAACTTTTCGGAAAGGGAAAGAAATAGCAAGAAAAATGGGTACGGGCTACTGTCACTCGTTCTTTGCGGTGTGCCCTTCTGCTGGAGTGTATCCTGCACCGTAACGCTTTGCCCTTGCACCAAATACGACGGCTACCAGGAATGCGAATATTCCCGCGGTCACGTAGAACATGAACATCGAGTCAGCCATATCACCCGTCGGTTTTGCGTGAATCTTATTATGCTTATCGCATGGCGTCATTTCATGGAATGTTATTATCATAAAGTACTAAGGATATGTCAGGACAAAATCCTTCTCGCCGGCGCTGAACTGGAAGCCGGCGCCCGTCAGCTTGAACAGGTACGTGCCCTCAATCCTGTAGGTTGCGGTTCCCTCAACCATGCTGTCCCAGCTGGCAGCCGTAATGTTGTTCCTGACGGCAACTTGGGTATCTCTCAGCGAAATGCTGGTATTTCCGATAATGGGGAAAATCCCTTCCTGCGATGCGAGAAAACCTTCGGGGCTCACGCCAATGTCTCCTGTCGTCATGCGGAGCCTGTCGATGTAAATCGTGTAGTGGATGGTTTCGAGTATTGCAGTATTTCTGTTTGGATTGTAAGCGTCAAAGGTTATCTTTACGTCGGCATTCCTGTCGTCTGTCTTTTCTGCCAGTATTTCCTTGACCGAAACCTGGATGTCCTGTGCCTGGGTCTGGTTGCCGGGCTGACTGTTCTGCCCGGGCAGTGCAAAGTTCCCGGAACCCAGCAAGAAAAATATCGCGACCGCTGCAGCGGCAATTCCGCCGCCTACTAGATAGACTGCTTTCAAATTCACGATTGCATCTTTTGTTACGTACCTGCTGTTTAAAGCTGTCGATATAGAAGCAAATGCTTATACTCTGGCTGGACACGAGTTGATGCCGCTGTGCAGTACCACAAGGCGGCACACATCGGAAAGGAAAGGGCGCAGAAAGCGCAGATGAAACTTTTTGACTACGCCGGATTTGCGATGCTCACGTACACAATAAAGCAGGGCAAAGAAGGCTTCGAGCCTGTGGGAGAAGAAGACTTTGCGGGCAGGATGACCCGGGGAAGCGAGGCGATGCTTTTCATCTGTGACAAGGAAGGCTATGCAAAGGCCCAGTCAAGGCCAATGCCTGCGGGCAAGGGCGAAGAAATTTTCAAAAAGATGATATCCGACGGCATGACGGAATTTGCAGGCCAGATCAAGACCGTTTCCTAGAAAATAATGCGCGTGCCTGTTGCCTTGCCTGCTACCGCGCTTTTGATGGCAGTGACATCGGACTTGAGCACGACCGTCGGAATTCTTGAGCGCTCTATTACCTTGAGCGCCACGATGTCCATGAGGTCATACGCGCCGGCGGCCGAGTTTTCGGAGCCAAGTATTTCCAGACATTTTTTTACAGTGATCTCTTTGAACATCTTGGCACCCCTGTTCTTGTTCGGGTCAGAATCATAGATGCCGTCGACGTCAGTTGCGTTGAGGAATCTGGACGCCTTGATTTTTTCCGCGATTAGCGCTGCCGTCGCGTTGGTACTCTGTCCAGGGTGGAGCCCTCCAGTGCAAACGATCTTGCCTGTGGCGGCAGCAGATTCTACTTCTTCAAGATTCTTTGGCACTGAGGCGTAGGCCCTTTCGCCCAATGCTGCAATCACGAGCTTGGCGTTCAGCCTTGAAACCTCGATACCCATGATGTCAAGGCTTGCTTCGTCCAGATCGAACTTTCTTGCGATCTCGATGTAGTGACGCGCAATCTTGCCTCCGCCGGCAACAATCACGGGCTGGACCTGGCCGCTTATCTCGACAAGCATGCCAGCATACTTTTTCAAGTCGATTGAAGCGTTGTCGCCAAAGACCTTGCCACTGAGCTTGATTACAACACGCTGCTTACTGGCCATGCGACCTACCGCCCTCCATATGCAGTGATCCTTGAGCGCCCAGCACCTTTTTAACAGATCGCTCTACTTTTTCACGGTACTCTGCTGTCGTGTACACACGGACCATGTCAAAAAACCCTGAAATGGATTCTATCAGCGGAATTCTGGAAATTGGCATTTCTTCGGCTTTCTCCTTGTCGACGGTGAACACGGAGTACATTTCCTGTTTGCTCGGAGTCAGCGGCATCGAAGGTGCGCGGGACGCATCGACAAATACATAGTCGCTGTCCACATGAGCTGCATCGGCGATTTGACATGCCAGCGCCTTTAGCGATTTTCTGTCCATCCTGCGGTTGTCCCGCTTGTGCAGAAATTTCTCATAGACGCTTTTGAGGAGCCTCCTGTCGCGGTAGTCCCGCGCGAGCCTTGCGGCAAAGGCGGCCCTGGCTCCCTCGTTTACTTCACACAGCCGTTCAAGCGTCGCTTCATCGGTTAGAGAAAGATAGTTTTCTAGCGACGTGTCAGTCAGCCCCAGGGACTCGTCGGCGGCTATCATTGAATTGAGCAGCATTACCTCTGCCGACCTGACTGTCTTGTGGAAATAGACGGCCTTGAACATTTCATAGCGGGAGATAAGCATCGATTCAAGCGAGTTCAGAGCCGACTTGTTTATGGCAAGTCTGTTCTTCCACACTTCAAGCGACGCAACTATTCTGTAATAGTCTACCTTGGCATATTCCGCTCCCGTGAAAAGACCGTCCCTCGGCAGGTAATCCATCAGGTCCGCTGAAAGGCTGCCAGAAATAATCTCGTTCATGAAATTTACCTTTACCGGGGCAAACGACAATCTGCTTATCTGCTCGGAGCTGTGCCCATGTTTTCCCAGTATATCTGATATCTCGCTCTTTGTGATGATCTTTTTGCCGATCTCTTCATGGCTGGTCTTGCGCCTGTATTCCAGTACCTCTTCAAAAAGGTGTGAAAACGGCCCGTGCCCGATGTCATGCAAGAGAGCGGCGAGCCGGAGATCCTGAACAATTTCGGCGTTGTCGATGTACCCCTTGCCGAGCAGCGATTCCCCGGCAAGGCCTGCGATATGCATCGCGCCTAGCGAATGTTCAAACCTTGAATGCTGCGCGCTGGGGTAGACGAGGTGGGCGCCGGCAAGCTGCCTTATCCTGCGAAGACGCTGGAACGCAGGGCAGTCGATGACTTGTTTTTCGACCTGCGAGAACCTGATCGACCGGTGGACGGGGTCGGTGATCTCGCCAGCAAAATCCATTATTGTTATTGCTCATGAAGAAAGGGAGGACTTAAACTT
This sequence comes from Nitrososphaera sp. UBA210, assembly GCA_002494895.1. Classification (GTDB taxonomy): domain Archaea; phylum Thermoproteota; class Nitrososphaeria; order Nitrososphaerales; family Nitrososphaeraceae; genus Nitrososphaera. Next base: position 29,066 of record DADA01000033.1, on the reverse strand, counting down.
TGAGCTTTTTTCTGACTATTTTCATTATTTCTTGGTGCACACGCTCTTTGCTTTTTGAGCCGTCGATTACTAGCCATTTGAATTTCTTTGCGTACTTTAGGTAGTTCTTGTGTGCACTGGAGGCAAGTTGCGAGTCGGCCTCAAAAGTGTCCTGGTTTTCAGCCCTCCTGCTGGATGTTGAGGGGTCGACAAGCAGGGTTATCACCAAATCTTCTTTGGGAAGGCCTTTGTCCAGCTTTAAAAGCCAGCCTGGATCTATCCCGTTGGCGGCTCCGTAGACCAGGTTTGATTGCCAGTACCTGTTCATGACTACAAGAGTTCCATTTCGCACCATGCTCTCTATCTCTCTCTTTTTCTCCCAGCGGTTGGCAGAGAAGAGAAGGTGCTTTGTCTCTGAAGGGTAATCCCTCTTGCCATCAAGAAATGCCCGAATTTCCATGCCAATCGGAGTTGCATAGTCTGGAAAATCCATGACGACAGCGATCTTCCCTGCATTTTTCAGGGCTTCAAGAAGCATTCGCGACTGGGTGGTCTTGCCAGCCTTGTCGGTGCCTTCGATCACCACTATCTTGCCCTTTGCTGCCACCGCCTAGGGTCGTTAGGAGGTAGATAAAAAGATGTTGAGTGTTGATCCGACTAACTTGCGAGTAGCCAGCATCCAATCATCATTCATGGCTACCTCGAACAAATACTCACGACCTTCGGGAGACTCTCGCCTTTGAATAACCTATGAGCGGCAGTTCTTTGTAGAGGCCATCAGCTGGTACGGTGGAAAGTTCCGCAGGTTCTAATTTGTGCAACCCGCCTCCATAAACGCGTCCTGATCTGATCAGTTCTTCAGAAGTAATTTTCTTTAGACATTCCCATACCTTTCCGTAGAGCCGAGCATCGGCATCTAGTGCCTTTTGCAGGTTAGGCATGGGGTATAACATGAGATATGAATTAGAAGCGGTAGCTCTCGATCGATTAAGAATAAATCGAAATGGTGCTTCCCGGCGTCCTGTCTTTCTCCCAAAATACGAGCAGAGGAACGGAGCGGCAGGCCGGTCCTCTTGAGAGTACCAAGGAGACCGGTGCTTGCAAAGATACCTTTTATCTACGCCCAATTTCAAACCAAGCTTCAGATACTCCCATAAGCTTGGATACGCAGATTTGATACTCTCTTCCGAAAGTTCGCATTTCAACAAGAATAACTTATGCTTCACAATGGGATCCTCATTTTCATCCGCATCTACCTTGTCTGTAGCCAATTTCCGTGGCGTAGGTAAAATCGGTATCAAGAACTCTGATGGAATTTTGTAATGATGTACTTTTTCTTCATCCAAAATAAAGTAGTCATTTGATCCTGTTGCTATTCCTCTCTTAATTCCGAACAAGTCTGACAATTTTGTCACTTTCTCAGTCGGATTGCTTCGATGTCCCGGCGCGTGATAGAAAGTCCATTTGCTCATTTCTGCCAATTCTTTTGCCGAAACAATGTTCGATCTTGCAGGGTTCTCTAATGTTCCTCCATGCGTTAATCTTACATTGTGATTGCTTTTCGGTAGCGTGTTCTTAAACCAAACCACTGCTGAGGATACATCTGCATCCGAAAATTGAACATCACTTGGATCAAATCGATGAATTCTAAGCAGCATAACATTCTCAAGCAAGAATCTTTTAACTTCGATGCCATAGTTGACGTCCAAGAATTCACTCGGAACTAGCCAACCCGCGATCCCATCGCGTGTCATCCATTTATGAGACATTAGCATGAAATAGCAGTACAGGCCGGCTAATCCGCTAAGTCTGATCCCTGTCGAGTCCTTGACGATTTGCCTCATCCGTTCCTTCTCCGAAATACTCAGGTGATGATGTCTCACGTAAGGCGGATTGCAAATGACAAGATTCGCCTTCTCAGCTTCCGACTTTGGCGCGCATTGGGCCGTGAAATCGGCGATCACAAGCTTTAATGGCGATTTGTTCCAGATTCGTCTCGCCTCACTCCCGTAGCGTTCATCTATCTCAAATCCAAATGCTAACTCGATCTTATCACGATCATAGAGTCTAAGAAGCGCAGAATAAAATGCACCTGTACCGAATGCAGGGTCGAAGAATCGCAGTCTTGTACTGCTAGATATTAGCGTCTTGGCACATGCAACGATATCCAATGCAAGCGGCGACGGTGTGGCAAATTGACCAAGCTTATTACGTTTGATTTGGCTATCGTCGTCCAGCACATCCTGAATTCTAACCCTCAGTTCTTCTACCTTGTCTAGAGAGTTCACTGCCTATACCCCGAATTCAACAAATTCATCTATTCTGTGCTCCCAGATCCAATCTATGCCTTCTGCAGCCTCGTAGCCTAAATAGGCTGCGTCAAAGTATCCACATAGAAACAGCACATAACGAACAGAATCGCCGAAACTGTTCCGAAGCTGTGCCGCCTTGATAGCCTCTTCCTTCCTTCTCTTGTTAGTGTTAGTAAAATCACCAGAAGATTTTGCTTCAATCAACAGTGGATATTCTCCCAGTTTCGCATTCTTAGGCATGATTACAGCGTCGGCGGAAATGTTGATCTGAATGCCGGCACTGAGTTTGGCCGGAATATTAAGATGAAAAGTGTACGATCCGGGATTCATCTTTTCGAATCTTAGCCCGCTAGTGTTTTTTACTCGACTGTAACCGCGTTTATCGAACCACTGGCCAATCAATTTCAATTGCCTTTGTTCTTGAGCGTTTCGAATAATGGGATCCGCGGCTGAGCCACAGAGTCTGTCCGCCACAATTGTGGAAGCACGCAGTACCTCACTTTTGGTCGGTTTCTTCTTCATCTCCAGCCACGGGAAAATGTCTTTATCAATCATCTTCAGGATTAGAGTTTCAATCTTTAGCAGTTCATCCTCAAGGGCTATTAGTTTAGAAGGAATTTTCTTATGAATTTCCATCGCCCTGACAAGACTGGAATGAACCTGCGCGAGACCTATCAGACGATCGCGTGCCAAGGGTGGAGCAGTAGACATGCGCAGAATCGGCAAAATCGACGGATTGCCCGTCAGCGTGCGTGGTGAAATATCCGTAAGATCTTTTGTGACTGACAACGCGGCAATCACCTGGCGTGTAGCAACTATGCGGGCATTTCGGTAGGTCTCAGGAGCAAATCGCATGAACCATTTGTTATACATGTCAACAGATAATGCGACATCAGCCTTCCATCTGGCAGGTTTATCCGAGTTAACTGGCAAGAGTTTCACCCTAGCCGAAGATCCCTAGCTTAATAAGGTTTGAACCGCGGTATTGCCGATTCGCCTTGTGCCTGCACGTTAATTGTTGCCGGCAGCGGTTTTCTAGCAATTTACATTCGTGTAGAACGCAGAATATAATCCAAAAAACCAACAAATTAAAATAATAACAGGCGCTGCTAGAATCGGGTTCTGGGGGGGGCATTCAGGGTGAAAGATGAGAAATCCAATATTGCAATATTCGACACTTTCAAGACGCAGCGTAACAAGTTCACAGGGGAGGCGAAAAGGCAGAGGGGCATCATTGCTCACCTGGCGTCGGAACAGAGCCCCGAGCTCCGGACAAGGACATCCATTGCACATGCTATAGCAAAGCAGCATGGCATCCTGTGGCAGAACATCTACTCGGGCATTTTCCGGGACCTCGACGAAGTCCTTATCCCGGTAGGTGTCGTCAAGGAAGGAGGAAGGCTCCCCTTAAGGCGTGGGCCAAAAGCATTGCAGTTAGAAGGTGTGCCATTTTACGAGCTCACAGACGCCGGCCTGCTGGTCGCTTCGTCCATAGAAGAGCTCGGAGACAAGAAGATGAAACTCTTGCAGTCCTGTATAGCTTCCCTCCCGTCAGGTGACCAGAGCCTCAGGATCATGAAGGATGGGATGCTGTTCCTAATGCAGGTCGCGCCTTCTTTTGTTTCAAAGATACTCAATGAATACATCTACGCCTACAGCACTGGCGCCATCAACAGCATCGCCCCACTGGATGCGAAAAAGTTGCGATCAGTCATTGCCGGTCAAATAGCTGTGGAAAAAGAACTTGTAGAAGCAATAATTTCAATGCAGGACGACAAGCGCGATCTGGTCAGAAACTTTTTCAAAGTTCTGAGCTAGCGGCCCTCGTGTCCACACACGGTACACCTGTATTTTTTCTGCTTTCCCTTGCAGCCTTCGCAGCGCCAGATCCTTGCGTTCTTGCACTTGGGACAGGAAAAACTTTCTGACAGCTCGCCCGGCCTCACCTCACGCCCGCACGCGTTGCAGTTCGGCATGTCGTATGAACCGGAGTACATTTCCAACCATATCAGTACCGGACTATTTCTACCTTTTTGCGTTTTTCAGTTCCGTAAAATAAAGGATTTATACCATTTCGGACAATAGATGTCATGGGCGTTGGAAGATACATGGCAAAAGAGCTGGCTAAGGAACTGGACAGCAAGTCAAGAGAATTTTACGAATTTGTAATGCCAGCGATCGATATTGTGGAGGAAGGCAACGATCTGACGGTTACGATAGACCTCCCGGGCTTTGCGAAAAAGGACATCAGCCTGCGGATAAGTGGCAATGTTCTTTCAATAAGCGCAAAGAGGGATCAGGAGGAGGCTCTTGGAACGATTCACTACAGGCACAGGCCGGTCAAGATAGACAAGAAAATCTTGCTCCCTATTTCGGTAAAGGAAGAAGAGAAGGTCGTGGGCAAGGCGACCTATGATAATGGTGTCGTCACTCTCAGGATCCCGATTCCCAAGTCGACAAGCATTCCCATAACATAGTGTGCGTACCTAGGATTTCATTTTCATCATGGCAGCCGCGCCAACAGAAACGACTGCTGCGGCAAAGCCAGCGTACGACAGGTAAGCATTGTGCGGAAGGATAAGGGCAGAGCCGATGAAAAGTGCCGACGCAAGTATGATTGCGCCAAGTGCGCTGCTGTTAGTCCTTGGTCTGCCGTATGGCCCGATAGTTTCAAGATATGTCTTTAGCATTGGAGCAACGCTGACAGAATCCTGTATTCCCTTCGCAAACCTTTTCGCGCCTACCTTTAACTCTTCGATGTACGCCTCCTTCACCAGGCCTTCCTCTTCCAGAAGGTTTCCCAAGACCTTCACGAACTGGAACTTTACCTTGTGGTGATGATAAATGCCCTCCAGTATTGACGCCATGCGCATGTATAGGGCCAGGTTCTTTGGAAGCCTGAACGGAAACCGACTCATCGTCTTGTTCGCAAGGTCTACAAGCGCCCTGACCTCCACCTTATCTACTTCCTTGCCGTACATCGTCTGGATGCTCAGTGCGATTCCGCGTTCCACAACGTACCTGTTGACCGTCGGCTCGAGAGTTCCCAGCTCGATGAGGACATTTACTGTCCTTTCAGGGTCTTTGTCGAGCAACCCAAGATAGAGCCTGATGAGCTTGATGCGGGTTTCGCTGTCCAGCCGGCCGACCATGCCAAAGTCGTACAGGATTAGCCGCCCGTTGTCAGCGACCGAAATATTTCCCGGGTGCGGATCCGCATGAAATATGTCGTGTCTGAGGAGCATCTTGAAGAACAGCCTGTGGGTCCTGACCACCAGCTGCTCTCTGTCTATGTTCTTGGCGTTTAGCGCAGAAACATCGGTGATCTTTATGCCAGGCAGGTACTCCATCGTCAGCACGTGCTTGCTGGTCCTGTCCAGAAAAACCGCGGGTATCAGGACTGATGGATCGCCAGACAGATTATTCCTGATTCTGAGCAGGTTCTCCGCTTCGATCCGATAGTCCATTTCTTCATGGACCGTTTCTATGAACTGAGCGAGCATGGCTTCCGCCGAAAATCTAAGATTGGGATCGATAAAGCGCGTCGCAAGCGGCAAGATTTTCTTTAGCACATAAATGTCGTCTTCAATCACGCGCTCGATGTCAGGCCTGCTCACCTTGACGATTGCCTGCCTGCCTTCGTACCTTGCCAGATACACCTGCCCAAGGCTTGCTCCTGAAAGCGGAGTGCTGTCAAATTCGTCGAAAACCTGATCGACCTTGCCAAGTTCCCTTTCGATTATCGGGCTGATTTCAGAAAATGGTGCTGGCGGCACGTCGTCCTGGAGGCTTGAAAGCACTTCAAGGTACGGCTGGGGCAGCAAGTCGACGCGGGTAGACAGCCACTGGCCCAGCTTGATATACGACGGCCCTAGGGCGATGAAGGTCTTCAGGGCCCTTTCTGCGTGCCTGCGGTACTTTGCTTCGTCCACATTCTTGCCTTCGCGCTTTACCCATTCCCGCCTGTCCCTCCGGAAGTCAATAATCACTGGAAGCAACTTGAATACGACGTGGGCGACATGCATCTTGGACGGCTTGCGAAAAACTCGCCCGTCGTCTCTGACATTAGCACTGTCTTCTTTTCGTATCTGGGAAGGGCTTTCCAATTGCCTTATTCCCCTCTCTTCTTTTTCAGCTCAATAGTGGCATCATATGCCAGCCTGCCCGCTGCAGAACCTGCAAGGCATCCAGCCACTGCTGCGTCAACAGCGGCTCTTCTACTAGTGCCTTCGATTTTTCGCCTACGGTACACCGCGGTTCCAACGCGCCTTGCAACTATGGCAGCAGCCGCCGCTCCCGCAAGATATTCCGGCGCATCGACTAGAAGGTGGCCAAGGGGATTCCTCATGGGATCGATCCTATCCATGTGAACAGTGTAATGAGTATCGTAATCGCGAATGTGGAGATTGCCATAGCGGAACTGCTTTCTCGCTCCTTTCTTTCCGCCAAAAGGAGTCTCCTTCAGATCCATTATAGGCCTGACGGATTTTGGCACAACGATGTTGCCGTCTCCGTCAACGAATTCCACGATATCATGAAGCCCTATCAGCCGATATAAAAATAGCGGATAGGTTTAATCACATCCCTCAAGACACGTATCGTATTGGCCAAAGTTGAGCTGATCGAGAGCAAGAATATCTATTCCGGCACCATCTCTCTGAGGAAAGACAAATTTCTTCTAAATGGCAGGCTGGTAGAGAAGGAGATAGTTGAGCACAAAGAGTCGGTGGGCATAGTCCCATTAATCGACGATTCGGTCATCCTCGTTACGCAGTATCGCCGTGCTGCGGGCAAGACCCTTCTCGAGATCCCCGCAGGCAAGATTGAAAGCGGCGAGACGCCAGAAAAAGCCGCTTTAAGAGAATTGGCTGAAGAGATAGGATACTCGGGACAACTTGAGCCGCTCACCCGCTGGTACCTGGCGCCCGGCTACGATACCGAACTGATGTACGTCTTTGTGGCTTCAAAACTAGAGAAGATAAAAAGAGGAACGCTCGATGCCGATGAAGACATCAGGATCAAGCACGTAAAGCTTGATGAGGCTGTGAGAAAATGTGTTAGTGGCGAGATTCAGGACTGCAAGACGATCGCAGCACTATTAGCAATTCATTCACAGACCAAAAACCGGCGCAAACGTACAACTCGTTCTAACTAGTGTTCGATCAGTCTTTCGCAATCCTGTCGATTATCTCTGCCAGCTTGATGTCGTAATTGCTGATGCCGCCGACATCATGAGTCATCAGGTCGATCCGTACACGGTTATAGACGTTGAACCATTCCGGATGGTGGTTCATCTTTTCCGCTTCCATTGCAACCCTTGTCATGAAACCAAACGCCTGAACAAAATTTTCGAACTCGAAGGTCTTGTTCACTTTGCCACCCAATACCTTCCAGCCTTCCAGCTTAGCTACTTGCTGCTGGATATCTTGTTCAGAGAGCTTTTGATACTCGTCCTCAGACATAAGAAAGGATTGGTCGCAGTATCTAATACGTCTTGCCCGCTTTCCCAAATACTATTAATATAGATCAGCAGAACTGACGAGCGTTTTGGATGGGTTGTCTAGTCTGGTTAGGATACCTGCCTTACACGCAGGTGGTCGAGAGTTCGAATCTCTCCCCATCCACTCTCTCACGCGTTGAACTGGGCTTTTCCAGCATTCTATCGAATTCAACGTCGCGATTAAATACACACATCCAGCACGAGCCGTTGAATTTCTTGTTGCATTCGCACTTCTTTGTAGGCTTGTCTATCTTCCGGTCCGTCAAAGACTAATTTCTTGTCTATGATCTCGGTCGATCTGGAGCATGATCTGCACCAGCTTCGCATCTACCTGTGCGCAGAGGCCGAACTGTAACAATACCACAATGATTGCTACAACCGCTACGAGGCTTGCCACGGCTGTTAACGACTTGCGCGCCAGAAATTGGGCAAGACCGCTCATTAAATAGAGTATTTGCTATTTGCTTTCTAATTAATAATCCGGTCTCGGCTAAACGTCGAATAAATTGATGTATGGTAAAACTTTGGGTTTGCGATCTGCGCCTAGCCTCTGGCGAACCTCTCAATTATCCTGCCAATGCATTTTGTTGTTTTGTTCAAAAGGTCGATCCGGGCAAATTCGTTTGGAGAGTGTATTCTTGCAAACATGTAGGTGCTGCCAACAGAGATGCACGGCGCTCCAAGCACCTTTACGAACGAGTACATCGGGCCAGTCCCCGCAGAAGACACACTGATTATTGCCGAGCCAAAGGTCTCCTTCGCCGCTTGCTCTACCTGACAAACGAAGGGATCACTTATCGGAGTCCTGGCGGCCGCCTCTCCATGTACTAACTTGACTTCAATGTCCCCGAATCCGAGTTCATTCAAGTGTCTCTTTAGCCGGTTGAGCTGCCGCTCTGGCATCATGTCGGGAACGAGCCTAAAGTCTATCTTCACCATAGCTTTCGAGGGGAGCACGGTCTTGGCGCCTTCTCCAACATATCCCGAATTAAAGCCCGCAATATTGCATGTAGGCATCCCGACAAGTGCTTTCTTGGCATCTTTTCCCTGCGCGTCTCCCACGAATCGATCAATGCCATATTCCTCCCTGAATCCCCGCTCATCAAATGGTTCGCTGGCAATCACTGAATTTTCTTCTTCGGTAAAAGGTCGTGCCTCATCGTACCAATCCTTTATCAAGATTCTGCCGCTCTGGTCGCGCATCGTCGCAAGCGCGGCGACCAGCCGCCACGCGGGATTCTCTATGAGCACTGCCAGGCTTGAATGTGCATCGAGCGAAGGCCCGCGGGCTATCAATTCTACGTAAAGCAAGCCCTTCATTCCAAGGCTGATTATAGGCCTGTCCTTTGCATCCACATATCCGAATTCCCAAATGACTCCGTCGCAGCAAAGCCTGTCATGGTACTTTCGCAGGTACTCCTCGACGTGCACACTCCCTATCTCCTCTTCGCCTTCAACGATGAACTTTACATTGCACGGAGCGTCGCCGGTCTGCTTCAACATGTAATCCACGGCCTTGATTCGGGTTATGAGCTCGCCCTTATCGTCTGCCGCGCCCCGACCATAAACATAGTTGCCTTCGACCCTGCCGCTAAAGGGATCGTTTTCCCATAGCTCCAAGGGCTCTTCTGGCTGGACGTCATAGTGGTTGTAGAACAAGATTGTCCTGCTGGGGTTCGATTTCGACCTAACTTCACCATACACTATGGGCGGTACGGATCTATCATCAAGGTGCAGAACCTCTGAACTTATGCCAGATTTTTTCATCATGCTGGCAACAAGGCTGGCACATTCTGAGAGGCCTACTTTTTTCGCCGATACGCTGGGCTGCCTTATCAAAGTCTGGAGATCAGCCACAAGGTTGCCCATTTCCGAATCGACGACGGCGTCTATGGAACTCACGGACTCTAACTCCTTTCGATTGAAAATAAAGGTTACGAGAGACACACAAATCTCCGCTAGCCACGAATGAGTCTTGTGGGAATGAAGACCCTTATGATGCATTTATAACCATCTGGATACGATTTGATTTTTCGATGTCCAGCTCTATCTTTTTCTCACCAAGATCCATAGCAGTTATAGGAGCATCAGAGAAACCCGGCGTTGGCAAGACGATCTTTACCAACATTGCAAAGCATTTCAAAGGCAAGATCTACCCGGTCACCCCGTCAAACCCAACGGTAGGCGGGCTGACTGCCTACAAGAGCGTCATCGACATACCGGAACAGGTCGATCTTGCAGTAGTCGCCGCGCCTAGCAGGTTCACCCCTGATGTCATGGAAGAGGTAGGTAAGAAGGGCATCAAGGGAGCTATCATTGTCTCTGCAGGATTCAAAGAAGTAGATGAAGAAGGCGCAAGACTGGAAAAGCAGGTCGGCGAAATTTCTAAAAAATACGGCATCAGGGTGATAGGTCCAAACTGCCTGGGGATAATGAGCCTTTCAAATGACAACATGATGAATTCCACTTTTCTAAAGATAACTCCACGATACGGAGGAGTCGCACTGGTGTCGCAGAGCGGCGCGATCTGCGCCGCGACCGTGGAAGACGCGGAGGCCCAGAACATCGGCTTTTCCAAAGTCATCAGCATGGGCAACAAGGTCGACATGGACGAAAGCGACGTCCTGGAGCTCCTGGCAGACGATGATGATACCAGAGTCATCATAATGTACCTTGAGGACATCCGAAGCGGGAGGCGATTCATGGACATCGCCAAGAAAATAACCACGGAGAAAAAAAAGCCGATAGTCGTGCTCAAGGCTGGAAGGACGGCAGAAGGCGCCAAAGCAGCCGCATCTCACACTGGCGCGCTCGGTGGCTCTGACGCAAACTATGAAGCCGCGTTTGCCCAGTGCGGCGTAATACGCGTGGATACTATGGGCGAGCTGTTCGACCTTGCAACGGCATTTTCAAAGCAACCTATTCCCGACGGCGGCATCGTAATTGTCTCCAACGCGGGAGGTCCTGCAATAATATCGACTGACTCGTGTTCAAAATACGGTCTGAAAATGGCCGACATCTCTTCTATCAAAGAAGCGATATCCAAAGTCATCCCGGCTTACGGATCGCCAAGAAATCCCGTGGATATCGTTGGCGATGCCGACTATGTCAGATTTGAAAAGGTGCTTCTTGAAGTCCTTGCCCACCAAAACGTCGGGTCCGTCGTGACAATGTGCACCCCGTCCGCAACGCTGAACTACGACGACCTTGCCAGAGTCCTGGTAAAAATGTCGCGGCAATTCCCGACCAAGACCATCCTAGCTTCACTCATGGGCCTTGCCGAGGGGATAGAAAACAGGACGATAATGTCTGAAGGGGGTGTTCCATACTACCTGTATTCCGAGCCGGCGATAAGGACTCTCAAGGCGATGTACGACTTTAAGAAATGGATCGATACCTCTTCGACCAAGGCGCCAACTCTCCAGTTCGCAAAGGACAAGGAAAAGGTAAAGACGATCTTTGAGAATGTCTGCAAGCAGGGACGTGCCAACCTGCTGGAAGAAGAGGGCTATGAAGTCCTGAAGGCCTACGGCTTTCCAACTCCAAAAAGCATCCTGGGCACAACCGAGGAAGAGTGCGTCAGGGGCGCAAAAGAAATCGGATACCCGGTCGTGATGAAGATCGCGTCGCCGGACATCATCCACAAGTCAGACGCCGGGGGTGTCAGGGTCGGCGTCAGGACAGACGAAGAGTTGCGCGCATCGTTTCGTTCGATAATGGAAAACGCGAAAAAGTACAAGGCTGATGCCAAGATAAAGGGAGTACTGGTGCAGGAGATGGTAAAGTCAGCAAAGGAAACCATTCTTGGCGCAAGCCAGGACCCGACCTTTGGACCAGTCATCATGTTTGGCCTCGGCGGCATCTATGTCGAGGTGCTCAAAGATGTGGTATTCAGAGTTGCGCCGATAGACGAGCGCGAGGCGACAAACATGGTAGAGGCCATCAAGACGATAAAACTGCTAAAGGGAGTGCGGGGAGAAAAGCCATCTGACCTGAAGACAATAGCCGATTCGCTTCAGCGACTTTCCCAGCTGGTCGTCGATTTTCCGGAAATAAAGGAATTCGACATCAACCCTCTCCTTGTGCTCGAACAGGGAAGGGGCGCAAGGGTGGTCGACGCCAGAATAATTCTAAAGAACTAGAACTTGCTTCCGCATTCAGAGCAAAACGCAGAGTCAGCGTCGTTCTGGAATCCGCACGAAGGACACTTGCCGCCAGAAGAAGTCGATGTCTTTAGAAGAACGATATCGCCTATCTTTGAAATGCCGTCCCAGGGCACATCTTTTTCGCCTATCTTGATAGCTATCCGCGCGCTTCCGCCTGATCTCTTAAGGCCAATGTCCTCTACTTTTCCTATCAACATGGCTTCTCCGTCATACGCCGACATCCCGACAAGCGACTGAATGGTTACATAGTCGCTCACGGCAGGCACAGTCTCTGCCGGGATCAGGTCCGCTGATATCGAATGCTGCATTGACTGGGGCTGAGATTGACGTGCAGGCGCCGGCTGCTCGGCAGCGTTATCGAATTTGCGGTACTGGGCAATTGTGGATGAACAGGTCTTGCACTTGTACTCTCCCTTCTCGACCAAGGTAACGCCTTCGCCGAGCGCTTCGTTTGGGTTATCGTAAATTATCGATGGTGAGCCTTCGTATTCTTTTTCGCACTTGTTGCAGTGGTACTTTACGAACCTGTCTTCATCGAGCCTGCCAATGCCAGCCAGGAACAACTCGGGGCCTCCAAGGTTGCCCTTCTTTTGCTCCTCATCGGTTATCCTTGCAATAGCATAGCCGCCAGAGCCCCGCAGTTTTTTTTCAGCCATCGTGTCTTCAGCCATCATGTTTGCACCTTTTTCGCTTGCAAGTTATTTAAGTCTAATACTGGCTTTTCGGGCCAAAGATATCCGTAAAACGATGCCTCGGTGAACCCCAATCATTAATTAATATACAGTTCCAGCCAACAGCTGGGCGGTGAACGCAGTTGCCATCCTGCTTTACAGGAACCTTGTCGCGTCAATCGACAAGGTCTTTCTCATATGGCAGGTGGTTTTTCCGATTGTATACATCTTTATCGCCGGATATTCGTACTCTGCACTCATTGGCCAGCAGAACGTTCCAATAGGCAACAGCGGTGTTCCTTACCCTGCATTTCTTGCCGCGGGGATGATCGGCTTTAACATGATGAACAGTAGCACGGTGGCTGGCAGTATTATCTGGAACGACAAGCGAAACGGCATGTTCCAGCAGATCCTGGTGATGCCTTTTGCGCGCATGGAGTACATCATTGGCAGCATCGTCACTATAATGCTCATGGGGCTTGCAAGCGCGGGCCTTATCTTGGTGGCAGGTAGTCCAACACTCGTCGGAATCGCCGAGCCGACGCTGGTAGGATCTTTGTATATCCTGTTCGCGCTGATAACCGGCGCCATTTTCTTTGGATCAATTGCGATAATAATATCGACTAGGCTCAAGAGCAGCGAAGGCTTTAACGTCATTGTGAACAGCGTTTTTCTTTTCTTCTCGTTTGTCAGCACCGCTTTCTACCCGACGCAGGGAGTACCCGACGCCCTGCGCGCTGCATTTTACGTCAACCCGCTGACGTACATAGTTGACATTACCAGGGCCGGCGTCTTTAACCAGATTACAGATTTCGTCAACATCGAAGTCGGCGTGATCGCCGCAGCCACCGCGGCAACATTCTTTCTTGCCACGCTGTCCATGCTGCGTATGAAGATCTAGTTCTTGCCGTTACCTATCACTGTGAGAAATACCTCCTCGAGTGTTGGAGGGTTCACCGACACGCTTTCTATCTGGACTGCATTTCTTGATAGAGACTCGATTACCTTTACAAGCAGTTCCTGTGCCTCGACCGAGCTGATCCGCACAGTATCTTCGGCGCGTGTTTCAATAGCGGATCCTTCAGGGACAAGGGGCCTCAGCAGGTGCATTATCGATTGCGCTGTCGCGTCTTTCAGCCTTATCTCCACTGCCTTGACGCCGCCGTACTTTTGCTTGAGTCCCGCAGGAGTGTCGGTCGCGATTATTTTGCCCCGGTTGATGATGGCAATTTCGTCGCAAAGGTATTCCGCCTCCTCCATTATGTGTGTAGTAAAGAACACCGTCAGACCGCCCTGCACGTGCTTTTTTACATAGTCAAGAAGAGTCCTTCTGGCAGCAGGATCGAGCCCAACTGTAGGCTCGTCCAGGAACAGCAGATCCATGTCATGCATGAATTCCCTTGCGACCTGCACGCGCCGTCGCTGCCCTATCGAAAGCTCATCGTTTTTCATGTTCTTGAATGATGATAGGTCGAATTTCTCGACAAGCTCCCTTGCCCTGTCGCGTCGCTTCTCGCCGGGCATCCTCCACATCAATCCATAGAGCTCCAGGGCGCGCTCTACCGTTAGGTTCGCTTCAAAGCTGGGTTCCTGCAGTACAACCCCAATCCGCTTCCTTATTTCCTTGGAATGCCTCACTATGTCCTTGCCGAATATCTTGACGGCCCCAGCAGTCGGATGGACAAGCGTAGTCAGCACCCTGATGGTGGTGGTTTTGCCCGCGCCGTTTGGCCCGAGAAATCCAAAGACTCCTCCGTACTCGACATCAAAAGAAATTCCGTCCACCGCATGGATTTTCTGGTAGCTCTTGCGGAGGTCAGACACGATTATACAGCTTTCCATCTGGCTCACGCGTATGCATTAGAAGCGCTAATTTCTACATTTACCAACGGACAATGCGCTTTCAGTTCTTTTCATCTTTGAACTTTATTGCAAGGTGTGTCCCATCACAAAAAGGCTTGTTGTTGGAGGCGCCACACCTGCATAGCGCAAAGTGTTCCTTCGAGGCTCCTTGTCCCCAGTTTTCAACGCCTGCCAGTTCTATTCCTCCGGTGACATAATACGGGCCATCCTTGCCGACGGTGACCATGGGCTGCCTGTTCTGATCTCTATTCTCCTCCTCATCGACAGAGTAGCTAAGCGCGCCCGACGGGCACTTCTTCACCGTCTCAATTATCGCGTCAATGTCTGCCCCATCGGCATATATCCACGGCCTTTCGCGAAGGCGAAAAACTGGAGGCAGGTTTCTAATGCATTCCGCTGCATGGGAACAGATCGCCCTGTTGTCATGAACCGTGATATGTTTTCCAACATAGTTCTTTCGTCTGTCCTCCGGCCCTTTTCCTGTTGGGTCGTTCTGGCCTGAAAAACCGATTCGGCTGTGAGATCCGTCGCAGAAGGGTTTGTTGCTTGAAGCGCCGCAGCGACACAGACTTATGCCTTTGACCGTTATTGCGGGTTCGCCTTTTGAGTTCTGCAGGTATTCCACCCGTTCGGGTGTCTTGCTGCTGATTAGATAAAGTGGACCGTTGGGCAGAGGCACAATTCTGGGTTTTGCCGAATCCTTACCTGAATCCATGATAACTCAACTACTTGATGTACAATTCGTCCACGTAGCACCACTTCCAGCTCTCTCCGGGTTCATAGGACCGCATGACGGGATGATTGGTTTTCTGAAAGTGTTTCGTCCCGTGTTTGTTGACGGAAGAGTCGCAGCAGCCGACGTGGCCACAGGTGAGACAAAGGCGCAGATGTACCCAGCTGGAACCCATTTTCTCGCATTCCTCGCATCCTTTGGTATTGCCACGGATCTCTTGGTTTACTCCGTTAATGTGCATACAGTTCGCCTTTTGCTTTTTCGTCATGGTTTCTATAACGCTTCAAAGGAATTAAGATTATCGTTCGAAGGAATAGCCAAATCGAATCCCGAGCAACCGCCGCTGTTACAGCGAAGATGCTGCTCGGGAAACAACTTCTGAAAGAGCCGGGTGGATGTGCACTGTCCTGCTGATTGCATCAACAGGCAACCCTGCCCTCATGGCCACCAGCACTTCATGAATAAGCACCGATGCATGGCTTCCGATAATGTGGCAGCCGAGGATCTTGCCTCCCTCCTTTGCGACCAAAAACTTCACGAACCCCTCCCTGTCTTCTATCGCTTCGCCCATGGCAGTCTTGATATAATCATAGGTCGCCTTTTCGTACGCGATTTTTTCCTTCTTCAGCTCCTGCTCCGTGTAGCCCGCACCGGCTACCTGGGGCGAGCTAAAGACAGCGCGCGGCATGGCGGTATAGTCCACTGCAATTTTCTTGCCGTGACCCACGATATTATTGAACGCGTACTGCGCCTCGAGGTTTGCGCTGTGCTTGAACTGATAACGCCCGACCGCGTCGCCGAGGGCGAATATCCCGCTGACATTTGTCTCCAGGTACTGGTCTACCTTGACAAATCCCTGCTGATCTACATTTACGCCCGTCTTTGAAAGATCCAGGCCGTCCGAGTTTGGCATCCGGCCAGTTGCCACCAGCAGCTGGTCTGATTCCAGTTCTAACTTGCGCCCTGATGCATTCCTGGCAGTCACAACGAAAGTCTGACCATTCTTGGCTACTGACTCAGTGTCATAGCCTAAGTATACTTTGTATTTCTTTGAGAATATTTCTGTGAACTTTGCCGCGACCTCTTCGTCCTCGCCCGGAAGCAAAAGGGATCTGCGCTGGACTATGTTTACCTTTGTGCCTAGCGCGCCAAAGAAATGTGCAAGCTCTGCGGCAATGTATCCGCCGCCAAGTATCGTGAGGATCTTTGGCTGTTTCTCTAGTCTCAGAGCCTCATCGCTTGTCAGAAAGCCTTTCCCCACCAGGCCCTTTATGTTGGGGATTTTGGGCCGTGTTCCTGACGCTATCAATATCTTTTCGGCCCTGATGGTTCGATCTCCAACCATGATCGCTTTTTCCCCGACAAACCTGCATTCACGAGGAAACAACATTGGGTTGTCTATTCTAGAAAACGCGCTTCGTATCCCATCAGAATCTGTATCTACGATCCGGTTCGACCTGTTTACAATGCTTTCAAAATCAACCGAAAATCCTTCGACCTTTATTCCGAAGGTGCCAGCTGTCCTTATTGTTTCGGCTACATCGGCGCTATGAATGAGGAGTTTTGATGGTATGCATCCCCTGTTTAGGCAGGTGCCGCCCATCCTGCTCTTTTCAATGATGGCAACTTTCATCCCGTGCTGAGCCGCGGCGTTTGCAACGTCAAGACCAGAGCCGCTGCCTATGACGATTAGGTCAAAGTTCAGCATGTCCGGCCTTTCTGATTTGCCTTTTCTAGACATTGTGCTGTACTAGAAGGCGATGCTTATAACTCTCTGAGATAGCGAACAACGTCTCGTGAAATCCGGTAGTTTTTTCTATGGGTTAAAAACGTAAGCTTATTTATTCCCGGTGAGCCTGTTTGTCTGCATGATCCCTCAGTTCTATTCCAGTGTCGATTCTCTATTGTCTGAGTTTTTCAAGGTCCGCAAGACTACGATGGAATTGTTTTCGCCACTCGACGTGGAAGATGCAGTGATCCAGTCTGATGCTTTTGGAAGCCCGCCGAACTGGCACATTGCGCATGTCACATGGTTCTTCCAAAAAGTACTGGAAAAGTACGGCTACAGCCCGCAGGCCGGCTCCGGGGTAAAGTACCTGAATTCCTATTATCAAAAATACGGCGATATTCTGCCAAAGTCAGAGCGCGGCAAATATCCGCGGCCGACTGTGAAGCAGACACTCCTGTACAGGACGGACATGGAGAAAATGGTGGCGTCGTTTCTCAAAGAGTTTGAAAGTCGCCAAGAGCCTGTGCCTGAAAGTGTACATTATGACATCACACTAGGCATCCAGCACGAAATGCAACATCAGGAATTGATGATCTACGACTTGCAACATTATTTCCAGCGCTTCTCGGACCCACTGGACAGCTACGGGCCGCAGACGATTCGGCATCCGCCGTCCCGGATAGACAAGCCAACCGGAATGGTAGAGATCACGGGCGGCCTCTACCAGCTGGGATTTCATGGAACGGGGTTCTGCTACGACAACGAAATGCCTGAGCACCCCGTATTCCTGCAGCCGTTCAAGATCGACGTATCGCCAGTATCGAATGGAGATTTCGTAAAGTTCATCGAAGAAGGCGGATATCAGGACTACAAGTACTGGCTTGCCGACGGCTGGGACCTGGTGCAGGATCAGGGGTGGAAAGCGCCGCTGTACTGGGAGCAAAGAGACGGAAAATGGATGAAAAAAGACTTTCGCGGGACAAACGAAATACAACCGGACGAGGCCGTGGTCAACATAAGTTACTACGAGGCCGATGCCTATGCGCATTGGGCCCACAAGCGCCTGCCCACCGAGGCAGAGTGGGAAAAGGCTGCCAGCTGGAACGAAGACCTTCAGCAAAAAACCATGTACCCGTGGGGCAACGAACCTCCGACATCGGATCATGCTAACCTGCTTGAATCCTGGATCTGGGGACCGACCAACATAGGATCGTATCCAAAGGGCAAGAGCCACTATGGCTGCCACCAGATGCTAGGCGACGTGTGGGAGTGGACTTCATCCGAGTATGCCCTGTACCCGGGATTCATGTCCAAGTTCCCAGAGTACACCGACAAGTGGGCCGTGAACCAAAAAGTGTCTAGGGGCGGATGCTTTGCAACACCTTTTGGTCAGATAAGGAACAGCTATCGCAATTACTTCAAGCCGCACGAGCGGATTCTGTTCGCAGGATTTAGGTGCGCGCAGGACGCTTGATCGACGGGAGAACTGAGAATTAGATTGAACAAAGATTGCCAGCATGCGGCAGGAACAAATGATCAGGTAAAGCCCAACAGTGCGGGCTGCGAGGAATGCGAGCGATCGCAGAGGAGCGACTGGGTGGCCCTTCGGCTCTGTCTGACATGCGGCCATGTTGGTTGCTGCGACTCATCGCCAGGAATGCACGCCACGAACCATTTTCGGCAAACCAACCATCCCGTCATGATCGCCCTGCCAAACAGGCAGTGGAGATGGTGCTATGTCCATGAGGCCTACCTGTAGACATGACTGCCCAGAGCACAGGGAATCAGGAAGCCAAAGAGATCAGAGCACGGGAATTCGAGCTCGACGTGCTCGCAGGCCTTTCAATCCCTGAAAAGTTCCTCCATTTCAAGTATTTCTACGACGACCTCGGATCGGATCTCTTTGATCAGATCTGCCGGCAGCCCGAATACTACCCGACCCGGACCGAGGCAGCCATTCTGAGGCAGTTCGCATCCAGAATTGCCGACCTCGTGCAATCAGATGAGGTTTCAATCGTGGAGCTTGGCAGCGGCAGCGGCGCCAAGACAAGAATCCTGATCCGCGAAATGGTCGCAAGGAAGAACAGGGTCTGCTATTTTCCAATAGATATTTCGCAGAAATCCTTGAGCGAAAACTCGGCAATGCTTCGGTCGGAATTTCCAGAAATAGAAGTAGTGGATATCGCCCGGGACTATGTCCATGGAATCAAGGAAGTAAACACTATCATCTCTGCTAACGAAGCTGGAATGCCTCAGACAAAACTTTTCCTCTTCCTGGGATCTAGTATAGGCAATTTTGAACCCAAACAGGTAGTGTCTTTTTTGCGCACGGTCAAAGAGAACATGCGGCCTGGCGACCTGTTTCTCGTGGGATTTGATCTTCACAAGGAAAAGAGGATTCTTGACGCGGCCTATAATGACAGAAATGGCATCACGGCAAGATTCAACCTTAACCTGCTGGAGAGGATAAACGCAGAGCTGCAAGGGCAGTTTAACCTGTCAAAGTTCACCCATGTCGCATACTACAACGAGCAGATGCGCAGGATAGAAATGCATCTCCTTTCAAAGGAAGATCAGCAGGTATACGTCGGAGCACTAGGCCGGCATTTTCGATTCAGAAAGGGCGAGTCCATCCACACGGAAAATTCCTACAAGTTCGAACCGCATCAGATCGAGAAAATAGCTAATGAAAGCGGCTTTTCCGTGAAGGAATACTTTACCGACGCGGAAAAGTGGTTCGGTCTGGCGCTCCTCTCACCGCGCCCCTAGAAAAGGGATCTTCTAAAATATATAGGCAAGTTCGCAACTACCTTTTCAGATCGGGGGTTTCGTGGAAAGCTTGTCTCAGGATTTCAAAGGAATGATGGAGCTCCTCATGAGCCAAAAGCCCGAGCTCAAGGCCGACCAGATAAAGGATCTGATAGACGAAAAGAAACGAAAGGTCGGCGCCGGTTATTTGACGGACCAGGGAGCCTTGTTCCTTGTTGCGGCAGACCTTGGAATTTCTTTTGACAGCATCCCAAAGGCCCAGTCAGGCTTGAAGGACATTTACGTTGGCGCAAAGGACGTGACCGTCGTTGGCCGGATAATGAACATTTACCCTGTCTACAAGTTTACAAGGCGCGATAGCGCCGAGCAGACTGCTACGCGCACAGTCGTGATCTACGACAAAGATGCCAGGGTAAAGGTAAAGCTGTGGGACAAGCATGTGGGCGTGCCAGACGAACTGGGTCTTCAGTCCGGAGACGTGATAAGGATTTCCAGGGCTTATGTGAGGGCCGGCCTTGACGGCAAGCCGATAATCAACCTTGGTAGCTACAGCGCAATAGAAAGCATGCGCGACGAATCTGTCATACCCGATATCGAATCGCTTGTCGTTTCTATAGACGATGTCCGCGAGACAATAGAGAGTGCTGCCATCTCGGGCGTCGTCAATGCCAATCCGAGGGTGACTGATTTTATTAATGCAAGGGGCGAGGCAAGCAAGCTGCTTCAACTGCAATTGTCAAATGAGGCAGGTTCAAGAACCCTGAGGGCCGTGATATGGAACGTGGACGAATCAAAACTGCCCAAGGTATTTGGCACAGGGGCAAAGGTGCGGCTGATAGGAGTGAAGGTAAAGCAGGGAAATCCGCAATACGGAAGTGGCGATTTCGAGATCCACGGAGACGAAGGCACGATCCTGAAATTCTCTGAAGCAGTGCACGACATCGAAGTAATGCCTTTGAGGATAATCTCTGTCGGCGAGGAGACCGGCAGGGGCAGCTTTGTCTGCATTGCGGCGGACAGGGCAGGAAGGGCACTTGTCCTTACGATCGATAATTCACTGGCCAGCTCTGGCCAGCTCGCGTCCGGAGCAATGATCGAGTGCGTTCCGTCCAGGATTTTCGGCAACGCTGTGACGCTTTCAAAGGAAGATTCGTACATAAGAACTATAGACGAAGACAGCACTTTTCCGGCGCTGTCAAAATTCGAATCAAAGATAAGAGATGTCGAGGTTTCGCAGGACCACCCGTACATAATAGAAGCCATAGTCTTGCAGGCGCCGGAAACAATCGAGGTGAACACAAAGGCAGGCGAAACGGTCCCGCTGGCATCGACTCTGCTAGGCGACGACACGGCGGAAATAAGGCTTGTCGGGTGGCGCAGCCAGAGTCCGCTGATAAACAGGCTGAGCGTCGGCGACAGGATAAAGGCAGTAGCCGTTACGGCCGGCGCAGGGCGCGAAGGCAGGACAGAGCTGACGCTTCGGTCGTATTCTTCGATATCTAGACTGAGCTAGGTCAGTCCGCCCAAAATCCGCGGGTAATTACGTACTGCCTTTCAGCTTCGTAGATGCTGCGGTACATCTGTTCGTCATCGACGTAATTCCGCAACACCCTTGCTGCGGTGTCCGCGCCAATTCCATGCCCGGCTATTACAATCAGGGCCTTTTTCCCAAAGTTGTTGACGAGCGAAGCCACCTTCCATGCGCGCTCGAATCGGTGGTTCTGCTCTGGCGTCAGCTTGCCGCCTGCGAGCCTGACGCGGATTATCCTTGCCATCTCGTCATCTGACCAAAATGTAGCTGTGACCAGGTGCGACCTGCAGGTAGGACACACTATCTCCTCCGGCACTTGCCTGGTTTCCATTACGCGCTCCCACTTGCCGCACCGGATGCAGACCAGCCTGTGTTTCGTCTTCTCGAGTCGCTCTTTCACGAGCTCGATGACTCCTTTCTCGATGCTGAGCGGAGTTGCCCCGGCCGCCTTGCCAGAGTGCTCGATGATGGGCATCGCAAGGTCTGAAAATTCAGTTACTTCGAGCCAGCGTATCTCTATCCTGCCCGCCTTTACGTCGTCCAGTACCTTTTGAGTCTGATCCATGTCGTACTTGTCATGGATAAGCTCGCGTATGGACTCGGCGCTCACCGGAGTCTTTGAATACCTTTCGTATATCATGCGCGCTACTTTTCTGTCGTACAATGCCTCCCTGCTGACCATTCCAAACCTCTTGGCAACCATCCACACCTTCCAGTTAATGTTGTGAGTTCCGCCAAGCGCAGCTATAATCACCGGCTCCAGATCATAGACATCCTTTAGCGCCGCTTCAAGACGGCCCTGTGTTATTCTTGCGCTTGAAGTGAGCATTATCCTGTAAGCGTCTGACCTTGATTCCACCACATAGCCCAGCTGGGATGACAAAATGGTAGACATCAAAGCTGCCAGCGTATTGTTCACCTTTGAGCCAAATGCGCTGTGCATTACCAGCACGTTCCTTGCGCGAAGGCTTTCTACCACTATCCTGCTGGAATCCGGAACCGTCTTTAATGCGGCAAGAGTGTCTTTGACCAGCTCAGTCGACAGCTTTACGCGCCCGCCTGCGGCCTGATCGCGGATGTTTCCGACCTCTTCCGCAGTCTTGAAATCCACCGGGATCATTTCGCCGACCCAATAGGGAATGTTTATCGCCGCGCCACGCAGCGGCTCGACATTAACCACCAGTCTTTTTTCGTCGACTGCCAGCACGCGCCATTGAGATCCCTTTAGCACAAAGACATTGCCCCGCTCGCCGTAGTCGCCTACAAACTGCTGGTCGAGGGTTCCTATCCTTCGCTTGCTGAGCGAGTCAATGACTTCGAACTTTAGAACGTGGGGTATCATTGAAAGGTTCTCAAAGTAGTACTTGTACGCCTTTATCCTGCGCACGTAAGCGCGGTTTTCCCGGTCATACTTTATCACGTTGTTGCTGGACAGCAGGTCAAGGCAGCTTTCAACGTCAGATATCGTGATGTTACGGAACGGATGAGCCCTTGTCACAAGGTCGTGCGCATGGTCCACCTTTACCCGGTCTCGAGTCTGCATTGCAAGGCCAACCAGATGGTGGGCCATAACGTCAAGCGGACCTTCATGCATTTTTTGCTCCTCTATGGATCCCTTTTTCATCCTCCTGATGATTGCAAGTGCCTCTATCTCGTCGTCCGGGTTGTTTGTAACTATCAGGCCCTTGGCAAAGCTTTTCTGGCTGTGCCTGCTCCTTCCAATTCTCTGCATCAGCTTTGATACCTGGCGCGGAGAGCCGTAGTGGATCACCAGGTCGACAGAGCCGATGTCAAGCCCGAGTTCTAGCGAGCTCGTGCACACTACAATGCCGGCAGAGCCCGCTCGAAGCGTGTGTTCAGTTTCCTCCCTCATCTCTTTTGAAAGCGAGCCGTGGTGTACGTCTACCTTGATGTCGTTCTGGTTCTTCAGTATAGTTCCAAGGTATTCTGCCTCGTCTCTAGTGTTGGTAAAAAGAAGTATGGAGCCTTCGACCTTGTTGGTCTTTACATAGTCAGTCACAAAATGCGCGACATTGTTAAGTGAGCCCTTGACAAACCTGACATCGATATCATATCCCCTGCTCGCGGTGTCAACCAGGACGGCGTGCTTTCTGTCAGTGCCTGAAACAAACTTTGCCGCCTCTTTGAGGTTGCCCACCGTTGCGGAGAGCCCGATTCTAGTGACAGTTCTTGCCGAGGCAGCCTGGAGACGTTCGAGCCCTATTGACAGGTGGGCACCCCGCTCGTTTGAAACCAGCTCGTGGACTTCATCGATTATCGCCCACTGGAGGTCCTTGAGTGCCGCTAGCATCTTTTCACTTGTAAGGACAACGGCAAGTGACTCGGGCGTGGTGATCAGGATATCCGGCGGATCATCCACTATTTTCTTTCTGGCCGCAACGGTGGTGTCGCCATGGCGGATAAGTACGCGCAGACCTTCCGACTCGGCATACTTTATCACGCGCCTAAAGACGTCGTTATTCAGAGCCCTCAAAGGAGTGATGTAGATGGCGCGTATCTTGCCCGCCGTAGTGGGGGGCTGGTGGGCGAGCATCGTAAAGACAGGCAGAACTGCCGCCTCTGTCTTGCCAGAGCCAGTGGGCGCGACGAGAAGGCAGTTCACCCTTCTAGTAATAACCGGCAGAGCTTTTCGCTGGATCGGTGTTAGTGAATGAAAGCCTTCTTTTCTGAATTTTTCAATAACCAGCTTTTCTTCGGCCAGATCACTTTTCAGCGTCTGTTGCAGCGGATCCAGTTTGCTGCTGTGGCTGCCGCTTTGATTTTGAGCTTTCTCTTTCATATATCATTACCGCGAACAGGCCCGCAACAAAGAGCCCGACAGCGAACCATGCATAGACGTCAAAGTTTGCGATCGCTTCTGCTGACATCTGCAGCTGGTCATCCTAGCGCCAATAAATATATTCGTTTTAGCACTCTTCAGGCCTCCGCACGGCATCCGCTTTGTTACGCTGTTCCACCATATAACTGACTCAAGACAAGAAGCGCGCTTGCGACCGCTAAAAGTTCTCGCAGTCGGGGGTCTTTGTGTCTCCCTGCGACGGGCTGAAATCGCTGATCGTGTCAGTTCCGGGCCCGCAAATAAATCGGTCCTTGCCTGCATCGCCAAATAACATGTCGTTGCCCGAGCCGCCATTCAGGCTGTCGTTGCCCGTGCCACCTCTGATTTCGTCGTTTCCAGAATAGCCAAGGATCTTGTCGTTGCCCCCGCTGCCAATAATAGTATCATCTCCTCCTCCGCCACACAGGAAATCGCTCGCCTTACCTCCTGTCAGTTCGTCCTTTCCGAGCAGGCTGTACATTACGTTTGGTATGCTCTTGCCTGTCAAGCTGTCGTCTTTGTCGGTGCCAAATATGAGCGGCTGCTTGTTGAAGCAATTCACGCTTATGTTGTTCTTGATAAAAGAGAGCGTCCAAAAGCCCCCCTTCTTCGTTGCGCCATTAATGCTATAGAGGTATACGGTGCCTTCAGTTGGGTCCATAACGGCGGCCAGTCCCGTCCTAAGCGGTGGCAATACCAAATCAATGTCCTGTACGGTGGACCACCTGTCGTCATCAAAATCATAGATCCACGTATCCTTTCCATAGTTGCTGGCGGTCTCGAGCATTCCGCTAAACATTACCATCCTGTTGGTCTGGTGATCATAGACAATGTCTGTCCTTCGCTCCTTTGGGTAATGTGCGTAATCTGTCTGGTTGCCGCGTACCACCGTCCACTTGTTGGCGAAAGAGTCGTACTTCCAAAGGTCGTTAAAATGGGTCTCCCTGGAGTCGATGTCACCGTCGCATGGACTCCCTTTCACCGAGCCCAGCTCGCTCTTGCCGCCAAAGATGTAGAACTTGGATTCCTGTGTGTTAAACACAAGGTCGGACTGCCTGGGTGCAGGCCTGCCAAAAGTCGGGTCGCCGGCCGGGTTGAGCTTTATCCACTTTGGCGAGGGTCCTGAAATGTCGAGCTTCCACAGATCGCCGTACATGATATCGCCTGGGCACGCGCCATTGTTAAAGTGGCCCCCAAAGAGATAGCTCGTGTGGTCTACCGGGTTGTACTCCAGCGATCCCCAGTGCCGGGGGCCAGGCAATGCCTGGTTGCCAAAACTCAGTTTTTGCCAAGTGTTGGTCTTTAGATCGTACGTCCATGTCTCGTTAGTTTCGAAGGAGTGGCCTGACACAAGGTATCCCCCAAAAACAACAAATTTCTTGTTGTGATCATCATATACCATAGAATGCACGGCCCTACCAGCGGGGCAGGAAGGATTGCATTTCCATCCTGTTTTTTCTGTCCACTGACCGGTGTTCGGATTGTATATCCAGAGCTCGTTAACAAACGTGCTATCGGGAGCTCTGCCGCCATACATGACTATTCTGTCATCCTCCGGAGAATATGTCATAGCCGCGCTCCTGATTGCACCGGGCACCGCGGGAAGCGACTCCCAGTTCCCGCTCGAATAAACATGCCCTGTGTCAGATTCGGTCATACTGGCTATGCTGACCGTGGACATCACGATCGATGCAAAAACAGCCGCGGCGAGAGCTCTCAAGCGACTGTTAAAGGGACTATTTCCCTTATATCAATTCAGTAATAAGAGGCAGGATCTTACGGTTTCGCTGATTCATGATAAGCATAACCTAGCCAAGGTTTGGTTCTCTGCCATTGAAATGCCGGTAGACGGGCTCGACGATCTTGCTGACATAGGTCGCAGTTGCATTCTTTAGGTCCATGGGGTGAATCTTTTTCGCGATAAAGTCACTTTCGACCTGCTTGTAGCTCGAATAAGTTACGCTGCCGCCGTACTTGGCGGGGCGTTCTATTACAAACTCGGAAAACTGGTGGAAGACCAGATAGCGAACCAGCTCCAGTACGGGATTTCCTTCCGCAACGCCTTCCGGGCAGAAAGCCTTGCTTATTTTTTCCCGTGTCGTCTTTTCATCATCATGGATCAGGACGCCCGAGCTTGGCTTGCTCTTGCTCATTTTGCTGGAAAGTTTCGCATCATCGGCCTGACCCATCTTTACAGGCTCGGCAAGTCCAGCTAATAGATGGTGGTGGACAAGGACAGGCACCTTCCACTTCAGCTTCGGAAAAATTTCCCTGACCAGCATATGGATCTTGCGCTGGTCCATGCCCGCATGCACGATATCCAGGTCCAGAGCCTTGATGTCGACTGATTGCATGGGAGGATAAAGCAGCTGTGAGAGATCCAAGTTGCTGTCATTTTCACTCCTGCCCATTATTGTCAGTGATCGCATCGTCCTTGCCAGTGTCATCTGCTTGCAGAACCGGACAAAATCCTCCCAATAGCCCTCGCCGTGCTGCTTGTAGAGGTCGCTGCCTTGAACAATGTTGACGCCGGGGCAGAACAGCTTGAAAGCCTCGGCATAGTACTCCGATACTTTTTTTATCCTTGCCCAGTCGCCTCCCAGCTTGTCATTGATATAGGTATGCCAGTCGGCCAGAAACACGGTAGTGTCAATGCCGGCTTTGATAAAGTCGTTAATCTTGAACCCTGTTAGCACAAGGCTGCCAAGGTGTAGCGCGCCGGAAATTTCGAGGCCGATGTAGTGCCTTGGCCGGGATTTGGTCTGGAAAAGGGCGCGCAGTTCGTCAGCCGTGATCACCTCTTCTGTCGGCTCTTTCATCACGAGCTCGAGCCGATCTTCAGCATCCATCCTAGGAATCCGCATGACACGATTCTATAAACCTTGTACCAATGTGCTGTGGCTGTCTTTGCGCGAGATCGCGCACAGAAAATTGTCTAGAGGGTAACGTGCATTTCAAGGACTTCTTCCGGAGTATTCAATCCCACAAGGACTATTTTTATCCAGAGCGCATCCTGCCTTATATCGTCAAACAGCTTGTAGCCGCTAACAGTGGAGAACGCCTCAACAGTGCCGCCTGACTGGAGCGTGCCGTTGAACGCCACCTCGTTGTGCTGCACCGACTTGTCATCAACTATGTAATACATTGTCGGCGTACTGAGATCTTGCGAAACAAGGTTGGTAATGGTAAAGTCAGCCCTGAAATGAGTAACGTCCTGACCCGGAACGTCGCCGGCGGGATGGACAAAGTGGCCCACGCTCTGGAGCGTAATCTTGAAGTTGCCCTCCACTACTGTTTCATCGACATCGGTCGCAAATTTGTGATACTTGTTATCGTACCCTCTGGCTATTTCATCTACAGGGAGCTGCCTGAGCTCCACGGGCGTCATGGCCGAAAATGTGCTGTCATTTTCCGTGGCAAATGTCAGTGTCGCAATTCCTGACCCAATTCCCTTCTTCACCTCAAGTCCAGAGATCTTCCATACGTACGCCAGGATTGGCTGGCCATCTCCTCTTTCCCTTTCGTACATCCTAAAGTCGCCTTTCCCGACTGAAACGCTCCCGGCGTAGCGCACCTCTCCGGTTGCGTCCGCTATCGATAGGCTCGCTTTTCCGTCATGGCCTGTCTGGGCCTGCTTTGGATCAAGAAGGCTAAAATACACCGAATAGAATACCCCATCCCATTTCGCTGCAAAGTTTGCAACGCTGCTCATCTCCGCGAAGGAAGGAGCCAGCACGCTGATAGCGCCAGTCTTTACCTCTGACAGGATTTCCGGGTTGTCAAGCCCAGTCAGGATAAAGGTTCTAATGGTATACGAGTCTGGATCGTCTGCCATCCAATGCAGGGCAACGTCAGTTTTGCCATCCTGACTGGCAACTCCGTGAACATACGCAATATGCACCGAGATCCCGGCGCTGTCCCTGATGTCCACTATAGCGGTAAAGGGCCGATCCGCTGCGCCGCCGCTCAGGATCGTCGTGAGCAAAGTGAGCTTTTCGCCGCTGGTGACTTGCTCTGCAAATCTGCCGCCCTCATCTTTTACGAGCGGGGAGGTAACGGAAACTTGATCAGCACCTGAGGCAGGGCTGACTGCAAGGGCTGGCAATAGCAAAAGCACTGTCAGGGCGGAAAGGACAACACGCTTCTGTACGTTCACGTTCATTAGTGGCTTTCAGCCTGCGATATTTATCGCTCAGTCAGTAAAGCATTGTTACAACAGTGCGCTTCGTGCTCGCACAGGTCAATTTGTGGCAGGGAATCGGATCGCAATTTTCTTGATTTTGAGCACTATTCTATCCTGATAATTGGCGAATAGCTGGATAGCCATTCCCTGTGGTGCTCGTAATCGGGGTCTGCGCTGCGTACGAGTTCCCAGAATCGACGAGAATGGTCGAGCTCCCTGAGGTGCATCAATTCGTGTATTATCACGTAGTCAATGACCTCGAGTGGAGCGGCAGCAAGAAGAAGGTTAAAGTTCAGGTTACCCTTCCTTGAGCAGCTGGCCCACCGGGACTTTTGGTTCCTTATCGATACCTTGTTGTAGTGCAGTCCCAGACTGCTTGCAAGCGCTGGCAATCGCTTGCCGATTATTTGCGTCGTCTGCTGGCGATACCACTCCCGCTGCTGATGTTTGGATTTCCTCATGTCAGGAACATGAAACGTGATGATTTTCAGAGCATCGGAAACGGTTGCAGCAGGCTGCCTGTCCTTGACTAGCCTGATCCTGTACCTGTTTCCCAGAAAGTAGATCGTGCCCGGCTCGTGCCCGCCGCAGCGCTCCCTCAGTCTGTCATAATATTTGGAGGTCTTTAGGAGCCAGCTGCGTTTGCTGGCAACGAAATCAGAGAGTGCCTGCGCGCTAAAGTCGATAGGCACATCCGCCTCGACTCCGGCAATGCCAGACACAAGCCGCAGCCGCCGAGCCCTAGGGCTTGTCCGAACCGCTATTTGCAGCATCTGCCCGTTGGCGAGCTG
>DADA01000090.1 GCA_002494895.1 Nitrososphaera sp. UBA210 | reverse complement strand
AGGACCAGGGGATTTGACTGGCCCGCTGAATCTCCCACCATTATCAACCCGTCAGAGATGCTGTTCTGCCGCGACCCTTCATTCGGAATGGACCCGTAATGAAGCTCGACGGGCTGGATCTTGCCAAGAGAGTCAAGCGGCTTTAGCCTCTTTTCCAGCAGGAGGTGCAGTTTTTCAAGCGGATCCGCGTCAGAGTCTGGCCGGCCTATCCCGACTCCGATCCGCGCCCTGTTTTTGGAAAGTGGAAAGACCCACGCGTATCCTGCGTCAGAGTATTGTTTTCCCACCATCAAAACCCATGTCGTGCTGTCGACGCTGTCGCAATAGCACTCGTATTCGGCGCCGACTCCGTACCGCCTCCATTCTCCTGCAAGCCCTGTCTTGCGGCCAACAGACGCGCTGAATCCGCTGGCGTCGATTACAAGCGTAGCCCTTAGCGTCAGATCGCCTTTTGGGGTGCTTGTCTTGACGCCTGCTATCCTGTCGCCGTCCTTGACTATACTGATCACGTTGCTTCTCACCATGATATCGGCACCTGCTTCGGCTGCAAGGAATGCAAGATGCTGGTACATGCCCCTGACGTCGAGCACGCACGATTTCGGAGTGCTCCCCGATATCAGGATGTCATTGGCAGGTGATACAAATCGGTAGTTGTTAATCGGATTGTAATAACTGCTGGGTATTCCAAGGCTGTCCATCGCGTCCACCCATGTGACCCCGCTGGTGCGGATGCTGTGGGCGATAGCCTCATCCTTTTCGAGCAGGATAACCTTGGCTCCTGACTTTGCTGCCGAGCAGGCGGCAGACAGTCCTGCCGGGCCGCCTCCCACCACTGCAATGTCAAAGTTTTCTTCCATCTGACTTTAACCCGCAGTGAACGACACGTTGTCAAAGCGCATGTACGGCAGAATAGAGTCAAAGATCACTTTTCTTTCTTTTGAAACTCCGTTCAGGTTCTTTAATGCCTCAAAGACGTTGCCAACCACCATTACATCCTTGACCGGGTATAGCACGCTACCGTTTTCAACGAGCCTGCCGCCCTTTACGACTCCGGAAAAATCGCCGTTTACGGGATTGACGTTTCCAGAAAACCTGCTGATTATGATTCCCCTTTTCACTTCTGAGATCAGTGTGTCATAGCTCGACTTGCCTGGCCTCACGATAAAGTTGGTCGTCGAAACTGACGGGGGCGAGCTCGTAGAGCCGCCGGAATTGCCCGTCGTGCGGACGCCTTCCTTTCGGGCGGTATACGTGTTGTAGAGGAATTTCTTTAGCACACCCTTTTCTATCACAATGTTGCGCCTGTGCGGTACCCCTTCTCTGTCAAAACTTGACGCGCCGAGGCCCTCGGTGTTTGTCGCATCGTCTTCCACAGTTAGGAGGTCGGTGGAAACCTTTTTGCCTATCTTGCCTGCAAAATGGCTTGACCTTCTCTGCACAGCATCTGAATTTATGGAATGCGAAATGACTTCCTCTACCAACTCGTCTGCTGCAGATGGCGTCAATAGCATTTCACCTCTAAAGCTATCGATCTTGCGTGGCCCTAGTGAACCTGTCACTGCCTCCCCAAATTCTGTAGCAGTCTTTTGCACAGCAATTTTCTTTGCAAAGTGCGCAGCTCCTGATTGAAAATCAAAGCTGCTCACGTCGCCGTTCTGGATTGCCATTCCCATTATCGTCCAGGAAAACGTGGATAGTTTTTCCTCCAGCTCGATTCCATTAGAGTTGGCAAGGAATTGTGTCCCTCTGGCTGCCGTGAAATTTCCGCTGTCCACAGTCACTCGGCTGTCGTATGACTTGGCTGCCTCCAGCATTTCTGCGGCTGCAGCTGCGGCATCGGATGATCCAAATGATTCTGAGGACCTGTCATATATGCCTCGTAAGAGATGCACCTTCCTTTTCTCTGGCAGCGAATTGAACCTGTCCTTTGGGCTCGCGTGTGCTATCTTGACGGCCATCAAGGCCGCGGCTCTTATCGAATCCCTTGTGAGTATGTTGGTGGAATAAAATCCAAGTGAGCCGTTTACAAGGACCCTGATGCCGATGGAGCCGAGCTGCTGCGATTTGGATTGCTTGATGTCATTGTTCTCTATGAAAACCTCTGATTCACTTGACATGCTCGCGAATGCTTCGACGTCGTGTGCCCCATGTGATTCCGCATCATTGATTGCATGACGAAGAAGGTCTTGCACTACTGGACACCCCCAATCACGGCGGTGCATCGTAGATGCGGCCCTCCGCCGTCCACCTTTGCGGGCTGGTACTTGCCGCAGTAGCCGGTGCCAATGTCGTACTTGAAGCTATTTCCTACCATGTCAATTGACTTCAGGACCTCAAACGCGTTGCCGGAGATGCTGGCTCCCCTCAGCAGTTCCTTTATCTCGCCGTTTTCGATAAGGAATGCCTCTTCTGCCCCGAACATGAATTCGCCGTTAGCATCTGCCTGGCCATTCCGCGCACCCTTCACGAGGTACCCATGCGAGGTTTCCTTTATCATTTCATCAAGCGTTTCGGACCCCGGTTCAAAGAAGGTATTTCGCATCCTTATCAGCGGCTCGTCGTTATACTGGAATGCGCGGGCGTTGCCCGTGGACGGAACGCCAAAGATCATTGCTGACTCGCGGTTGTGTAGAAATGACCTGAGCGTGCCGTTTTCGATAATCACGGTCCGTTCCGCAATCACTCCCTCGTCGTCTACCATGATAGTGCCGGCCGCATTATCCGCGTTATCCGAATTGCCGCTATCGACCAGAGTCACCATCTCGCTTGCCACCTTCTCTCCAATTCTGTCCCTGGCAATCGAGCCGGCGAGCACAAAAT
>DADA01000005.1 GCA_002494895.1 Nitrososphaera sp. UBA210 | reverse complement strand
TCGATAAAGAACAGATACGGCACACAGTTCAAGAATGATGAGACATGGTGGATACCCCCAGGCTCGGCAACCGTGATTGAAGCCGTATTCCCGGAGGCTGGCCTCTATGTTGGTGTCGACCATGAGATGACAGATGTCGTCAAGGGCGGAGCGTTTGCAGTACTAGCCGCTGACGATGCGACCGAGGATGACCATCCAGAGGGCACAATGGTCATGGCAATGGAACATGAAGACAGCATGATGGAGCAGTAACCCTCCATCTTCCTTTTCTTTTCTACCATAAAGCTTTTCTATTCATAATTTTGAGTATTTTCGTTGGCTAAGAGGCAGTTCATAATCGACACAGGGAAAGAACAGATTCCTGTAGAAGGTCAAGTACACAAAAACGTCGCTGTAAAGTACTTGATGAGGAGAAGGCGATCCCTTATCATGACAAAGAACCCGGAAAAAGTCGAAAAGCTCTACATCGAAGTCCCAAGGACGATCAAGATAATAGGCAAGCAGCTCACCCGCGAGTACAAAGTTAACTGGGAACGCGAGGGCACCGAGGAATTCGCGGGCTCACGCTTTGTGTTCACTCTGGACGATATTGGAGACACCGCATCCGCTAAATCGTAGCGACGCTATTTATTATCTGGAATCATCAGCCCGCCAATCTGGCTGTATGTTTTCAGAAACACAAGCCCCTTTCCAGTTGTCTTGTAAGTCTGGCCGCCCTTCTCGAACTCTAGGAGTCCATTTTCAACAAGAACCGCGATATATTCCTTGAGCTGCGCGTAGGACAGGTATGCCTTGTACATTATCCTGGTCTTTGTCGCGCGCTCACTCGCAGATTCCAGTATCTGCGAGACAATGTCGGTTCTGCTTCTGTATTTCATTATTTATGGTAGTGAGGAGGAATTATAAAAATTGCAAGCAGGCATTTTATATAACAATCTTCTATCATGCCAAAGAATTTTATCGCCACTGTTGTGCCACAGCGATGTTGAACAGCATCAACTTTGTTATCCTTGGCGATCAGAGCATCGCTCCCCAGCTAGGAAAAAAAGGGACCGCTACTGACATTGCGATATATGACAGAAAGACCGCGGATACAGTCTATACCTGGACAACGCCTATGACATTTCCGGAAAAAATTCAGCCCCTTCTACAGGCCGTAAATATAGCCGAGTATGCGATCCTGAATGCCACAAAGCTAGACAAGTACCTGGGCGAGCAGATCATGGCCCTGGATTCTGTAGGACCCTGTGAAGGCTTTATGCTCCATTCATATGAAGTGGACCGCGAAAAGCTGAAAGCAATGCTCAAGACCACATCGCTTTCTGCATTTCAGTATGTTGATTCTCTGGAACACCTGAAGCAGGAAATGACAAAGCTAAAGCCAAGGGGGCAGGAAGGGGAGCTTGTCATCCCGGTTGACCATGCTTTTGACGTAAAGGGGGTCGGCACGGTTGTGCTCGGAGTGGTCAAAAAAGGCATGGTAAAAGTCTATGACGAGCTGGTCCTGATGCCGGGCCAGAAGAAACTGACTGTCAAGTCCATTCAAATGCACGATGACCCGGTGCAAAGCTCGCAAAGCCCGTCAAGGGTCGGACTTGCAGTCAAGGGAGTCGCGGCTGACGACATATCGAGGGGGGACATAATATGCACACCAGATGCAGTAAAGGTTTCCGGAGGTACTGTCGCAATGAAATTTGAGAAGAGTCCTCTATTCAAGGAGGACCTTCCAGAGAACCACACCTACATGATCTCTGTTGGAATGCAGATTAGACCTGTGAAAATCAGGAAGGCTGAAGAAAAGATCGAGCTCGGCCTGGACAAGCCGATCGCGTATCATGAGGGACAGACCTGCGTGCTTCTAAAGCCTGACAGTCAGAGCACGAGAATTGTCGGCAAGGGAACGCTGCGATGACAATGCTTATATCAAAAAACAGACTTATCTCCAGCTATTGTATTCGCCCGCAGGGTTCATTCTGAAAAGAAAGGCATCCGCGTCTTTGGAGTAGCCGAGAGCTTCAAGAAAGGCAGAGGCAACAGGTCTACTCTGGCAGGAGTTGTGATGCGCCGCGACCTTGTCATCGACGGGGTTGTTTTTGGCAGCACTGCCTTGGGCGGAAATGACGCCACCGATTGCATCGTGGGAATGTACAAATCACTGGCAAGGGACGACATTAACTGCATACTGCTTGACGGGCTGGTGATAAGCATGTATAACATCATCAACGGCGAGCAGATCGTCCAGGAGACAGGCGTCCCGGTTGTCGCGATAACTTTTGAAGACTCGAAAGGTCTTGAAGGGATTATCCGGCATCGCTTTGATGACTGGCGGCCCAAGCTAGAACAATACCAAAAGTTAGGGCAGAGGGAGCAGATCACATTGAAGACAGGAAAAAGCCTTTTCATCAGGTACTGGCAGATAAATAATCGAAAGGCGGTAGCCATTCTGAATTCATTCACCCTCCAAGGTTCGGTCCCCGAACCAATCAGAGTTGCAAAACTTGTCGCCCGCGCTCGTTCTTCCATAATGCTTTAAATTAGAACCCGGAAAAGAACTACAACAACCGCGGTGGGGTGGCAGAGCGGCCATGCGTTCGCCTGCAGTACAGACGACAATCGTCTTTGCAGCTAGCGGATTTATAAGGGTTCGAATCCCTTCCCCACCT
>DADA01000109.1 GCA_002494895.1 Nitrososphaera sp. UBA210 | reverse complement strand
GATGTTGCCAAGCGACTTGCTCATCTTTTTTCCTTCCATGAGCACGGATCCGTTCACGACTATTTGCCGTGGCCAGTACTTCTTTTCAAAGATGGCGACGTGGTTAAAGATAAAGAACGAGAGGTGATTTGGCACAAGATCCCGGCCAGAATGCCTCGAGTCCACGGGGTAGAAATAGATGAACTCATCTCTCATCTGCTCCAGGATCGATGGCTCGACCTTGCACTCTTTGGATACATCGCCGGAACTACCGATGCCAAGCAGTACGTAATCAAAGAACCTGTCCGTGATGTTCTCGCTAGCAAGCGAATTTCTGGTCACGTATTTGGCCATCGTGTAGTAGGCCATGTAAATCACGGAATCCGACAGCGATTCTATTATCCATTCCTGATCCCACGGCAATTTCGTTCCAAGGCCTGACTTGCGCGCGCAGGCTCGTTCCCTTAGCCAGTCAATCACGTAATCGAATTCCTGCCGAATGTCCTGAGGCACAATGTCCATCGTATTCGCACATTCATGGGCAAGATCCTTCCACTCCTTCTTGCCATAATTCAGGAACCACTGGTTGTCCAGCAGTTTCACGACGCACTCTGCGCCACACCTGCAGTTGACGGGCTTGTTGACAAGTTCGTACATGATGTCCGCATTTCTTGCCTTCATGATGTCATGCTTTACTTCGTTCTTTGCCGCCGAAACAATCATGCCTGCAAACTTGCCCGTGTTATGCATCATTCTGCCCTTGTAGAATTCGTGTGAATAAAGGTCGGCAGTCGCCTTCTCTAGCTTTTTGTCATCCTGTCCAGATGCACCTGCTTGCCTGACTGCTTCGGCTGCGGGGATCCCGGAATATCCTTCGGATTCGATAATCTTCAAAGGATTTGCAATTTCAGAGAGCCCGAATTCCTGCTGCGTTTTTGTGTCAGATCTCAGATCCTCTAGCGCCTGGTAGTCATATGGGGCATGCGCAGGCACTGACATCACCAGGCCGGTTCCGCTGTCAGGCTCTACGAAGGAGGCGGGGTAGACCCGAATGGCCTTACCATTGAGCGGGTTTATGGCGCTTTTTCCGACCATCTCCCTGCCCGGAATGCTTTTTATTATCTGCACTTTATGGTTGAGAAATTCGAGCTTTCTAGCAGCCTGCTTGCTCACGATCCATTTTTCGCCATCCACTTCCGCCTGTACGTATTCGATGTCGGGGTTGACCCACATGTTTGTGACTCCAAAAAGCGTCTCTGGACGCAGCGTGGCCGCAGGCATTATAGAGTCGTCGAATCTGAATTTGACCACGGTATACTCGTTGAAATCCGGCTCGACATCTCCCATCGTGTCGTGCTGGCTGACAGGGTTCTGATCCCGGGGACACCACCCGACAGGATGTGAGCCCTGCACAATCAGGCCCTTCTTCTGGAGTGTCCTGAACTGCCAAGAAATGAATCTCGAGTACATCGGGTCTATGGTGGTGAATTCTCGCCTCCAGTCGATCGAGTACCCCATTTCTTTCATCCCCAGCTTTATTTCTTTGTGAAAGTAGCTGGCTATTTTGACAGGCTCTGCGAATGTGGCGATGACATCGTCAGTCAGTTTGTAGACGTTGTGAAAAGTCTCCAGGAGCTCGGCATCGCCCGCTGCGACCCTACGCGACATTCCCAGAATCGGGGTACCGGTGTAGTGAAACCCCATCGGGAAAAGGACATTGTAACCTTTCATTCTCATGTACCGCGTGTGGGCGTCCGCAAGGGTATAGGTCCTTCCGTGACCGATGTGCTGGGGGGAATTCGGATAGGGATATGCGACGGTGACAAAGTACTTCTTTTTTTCTTTGTCAGGATCGCATTCAAAAAGCCGCCGCTCTTCCCACCGCTTTATCCACTTGTTCTCAATAGAGTTCCAATCGATTCTTTCGCTGCCGCTCATACCATGTCATCATCTTGCAGATTCTTCGGCCAGAAGAAGGGCCTCCTTTATCCTGTCCTTTGACTTTCCTCCCCCCTGCCCGAAACGGTCATCGCCACCTCCGGATCCGCCCAGCGCCCCGGAGACCTGCTTCGCGATTGTGCCGGCCCTTACCTTCTTTCGCGCCTGCTCTCCCGAAAATACTATTACTCTGATCCCCTGTCCTCTCGATATCAACGCAATGTACACCATTGAGGGTTCAAGCTCGATGGCTCTTTCGCCCACGGCTATATGGTAATCCTCATCCAGTTCCTCGTCGTAAGTGCTGTAAAGATGCAGGCCCGATGCAAGTTTTTTCGCCTGAGCGGCCGCGTTCTTGGCCATCGCCCCTGCAACGACTCGGAGCATCGACTTTATCTTTTTCTTTGCTGCATCGGACTCGTCCATAGCCCTGTCGAATGACTCTAGCACCTTCTCCCTGCTCGAGCCCAGACTCTGGGCTATTGAAGTCAGCCGGTTTTCCTGCTGCTGGACATAGCTAACCGCGGCTTCGCCTGCCACGAACTCGAGCCTGACAACTCCATCCTGGATTCTTTCTGACTTTGTGATCTTGACCAATCCGATTTCGCCCGTGTTCCTGACATGAGTGCCGCCGCATGCCTCAACATCCCAGTCGTCAATGTTTACTATTCGAACGGTGCTTGACGGCACGACGCCGCCCTGATAGATCCTGAAGGTGAATTTTTTCTCTGCTTCCCCGCGCTCATAGCTCTTGATGATCACCGGCTTGTTCGACCGGATCACGCTGTTGGCCCGAAGTTCGATTTTCTGCACTTCATCTTTCGAAAGTGCCGAATGATGGGTGATGTCCAGCCTTCCGTAGCTCTCCTCCTTGAACGCCGAGTTCTGCCATACCCAGGAACCAAGCGTGTTCCTTGAAGAAGAGTTGAGGACATGAGTCGCAGTGTGGTGCTTGGTGACAAGGTCACGTCGTCTCCCGTTGACCCGAGCTTGAATTTTCCGGCCATTGGCTAGTCCTGATGCGTCGTCTACCCGGTGAATCACGATGTCGGCCTGCTTTACCACTTCTACCACCTTGGCGCCCTCGATTTCACCAGTGTCGGGTTCCTGCCCTCCGCCCCTGGGATAAAAGGCGGTCTTGTCGAGCACTACAAACTTGTTGTCGACGACCGCCAGCACTCTGGCTTCGAATTCGCGTATAGATTCATCCGAATAGTAGAGCAATTCCGTTGGTGCGATGCCGTCTAGTCCGTGGATCGGCTTGCCAGTTTGGCCGCCAGCTGCCTTGCTTGCACTGTGCAAGTCGGCCAGCTTTGTGTAAAACGTGGTAGGAACAAATTGAATGACTCCCTGTTCCAGCAGGTAGTCAGGAGTTATGCCGTCTGATTCGTAGAGCCGGATAAGGTCTTCAACAGTCAATTCGGCCTGTTTTTTCCCTTCCTTGAGCGATCCGGCGGTCAGGTTCATGCGCTCTCGCGAGCCTACATATCTGCTGGCTTCAAGATCTAGTATTGTTCTGACATCCTCCCGATGATCCGCCAGCTCGGGGTACATTTGGCTCAGGTAATCGATGTGCATGTCTGCAATATCGGCGACTCGAATGCCGGACCAACCAAGCCTTTCAAGGATGGACAGAGCTCTTCGCAGTATCACCCGAAGGTTGTATCCCCCGCCTACGTTTGACGGCAGAGCTCCATCAGAGATCGCAAAGGCCAGAGTCCTTACATGATCCGCAACGGTGTATATCGCCTCATGTGGCGCCACCATTTGATCAAGTTTCTCCTCGTCAATTCGCATTTCCTTTGCAACGAGCGATTTCAGTTCGCGCATAGTGCCTGCCTGTTCGAGCTTTGACGATACCGCCCCGAAATATCGCGAAAGGATTTCCTGATTTCTTTCAGTTCCTGTGGCCTGAAGCATCTTATCAACGACAGGGCCAAAGCAGCAGTCGTAACTCGTGGGTGTTCCCATCGTTATCCAGGAAAAGCGCTCTAGCCCAGCCCCCATGTCGATTATCTTGTTTGGCATGACACGATAGTCGTCCTCGGTGCCCTCGAACTCTGTAAAGACTGCGTTGCCAAGCTCCAACCCGCGGACAAAATACTCTAGTGAACATCCAAACGCCCCCGCGCCCATCCATACATCTTCGACAAAAGTTATTTCTTCCGGACTGATTCCAAGGCATTGTGTCAGCATGCCGTAATCAAGTTCTATGCATCTATCCTTCCAGTATCCGCCTTCGGCATCGGCATTGCACACCTGGCCCACCATGCAAAAGCTGGTATAGTGCCTGCCGCTGAGCCCAACGTTTTCGATGTCGTTGAACCGCAGGCACATCTGTGGTACGACGAGAGGATTAGCGGGCAGCTCGAACACTACTTTGCTCCCAACCACGCGCTGGAAATCAACAATGGACGCAATAGTGAAATATAGATCATCACGCCACCGGCAAGCAACAGGGTAGCGCCTGACGACGCTGTGTCCATTCCCATGGAAAAATTTCTCTGTCTCCTTCCAGGCGCCAACGTAATCGAGTTTCTTTTTCGTAGGCGGCCTGCCTATGAAGCTATAATTCTCGTGGTCGGGACAGAACTGCCTGCCGCCATCTAGTGTCCAGAAAAATTTTTCGCAGCTGCCGCACTTGCGACGCGCAAACCCCATCTTGTCGAATAGCTGAACCTTGTAGTATCGATCAGGGTTTGATGAGAAAAGAGCCGCAAGTTCTTTTTTGCCCAATGGCCGCTATCTTGTCATACCGTAACGATATACTGTATTAATGCTTTCGTCGATAGGCAAAAAGATAAGAAAAAAATCTAGGAGCCCGACAGGGAATTCTCGATGAACTTTAGATATGTTTCCTTTGGAGCCGCGCCTATGGTCCTCGCAACTTCCCTTCCGCCCTTGAACAGGATAAGAGAGGGGATCGACCGAATTCCATACTTTATTGCGATACCCTGATTTTCATCGACATTTAGTTTTGCGACTTTGATCTTGCCCGTCATGATGCGACCTATCTGCTCTACAGCTGGACCTACCATCCTGCACGGGCCGCACCATTCCGCCCAAAAGTCCACGAAAACAGGAATATCAGATCCGAGCACTTCTGAATCCCATGTCTTTGCCGTGACGTGAGAAATTCCTTCCGACTTGCTTTCCATTCGATTGATATGCGCGTGAAGGTATTTTAATCCTATTGGCAGGTCAGCCGAATCTTGTACCAAGAGTCAGAAATTCTGCTATGAGCTTGATCGTAAACGCAATGCCGCCGACTGCCATCATGCCCATGAACACCAAGCGCAAATGCTGGGAATAATCCTCTCTGCTGGTCTTTCTTGCAAGCCTGAGCGTCTGGATCATCTCGGTAATCTTGCGCTCCACTACAGCCAATTCAGAATTGAACTGTCATATGCGCTATATAAAATATCTGATGCTTGCTACCTGCTGATTGAAGAAACCTGTGCTGAATAAGCTGGCTCTTTCTCTGTCCTCTGCATCTCCACAAAGGTCTCTGTGTTCTGGATTCCCTCTATCTTGCCTATTCGCTCGATAACGACATTGTGCAGTTCCTCGAGCGTATGCGCACTGACACTTACTATCATGTCGAATCTTCCGGTGACTTCAGAAAGCGACCGGACTTCGGGGATCTTCATCAATTCGCCATGGATAGGCTCCTTTAACTTGGGGTCGCGATTTATCCCGACTGTCGCTTTGACATTGATGCCAAGCATGTTTTCATTGACAATTACAGTGAACTTTTTCACCAGGCTGCGCTTTGTCAGGCGCTTTATCCTGCTGTAAAGAACAGAAGCGTTAACGTTGAGTTTCTTGCTCAACCTTGGCACGGAGATGCTCGCGTCCCTTGTCAATTCT